>CAJUNM010000020.1 GCA_910587805.1 uncultured Christensenellaceae bacterium
CATTCTCAAGCAATTTAGTTATTTTTTTCGTCCAACTTTTGGGGTTCATAGCATTATTCGCATCCGCTCTTTTGATTTCGCGCTTATTCCGTTACGGGAACGAGCTTGATATAGTCGAAGTTGCAACCGTCCGTACCGACCGTAATAAATTCGATCGTATTGTCGCCCGCAACGAGTTCTATCTCGCCCAGCTCGACTTCCGCGGACGTGAACCATGCGTTCGTGTCCTTGGGCAGCATCACGCTATCATCTATCGCGATCGGCGCGCCCGTTTTTTCGGTATTGAAGTACACGCTGAAGAACGAATTGAACTTGATATCGATATTGCGGATCGTAGTAGCGGCAATGAGCTTGACTTTTTGAATGCGGTCGGACTTGACCGTAAACTTCATACCCCTGCCGACGTTGCCGTTCAGTCCGTCTATGAGCGGCGATTTGTATCCGCCGTCTTTGGTCGTGCACGGCTTGCCTATATACGCGCCGCCCGTAAGCTCCGCAAGCTCCGCTTCGTAAATCAATGCGCCGCCGTCGTATTCCGCTTTATCCGCTATGGAAACGAGCGCGCTGCCTTGGAACTTGAAGTAGTCTATATTGCCTTGATTCTCTCCCTTGTCTTTGACAATAAGCATAAAGTAGTTGACGCCTTCGGCAAGTTCTATTTCGCCGAGATCGACTTCGCCGTACTCTGCCCAATCGACGCTTCCGCCGTTGGACGGAGCTATAAACATAGCGTTGTTGTATGCGTCGGTATTCACAGCCTGTCTGTTTACATACAGTGCGAACCCATCGGCGAATTTCAAATCCTTGCGCCGCGTGATGTTTACGAACAGTCTCTGCGTGCTCGCTTCCGGCGAATAGAGCGCAAAGCTTATCGACGCGCCCGTATTGTTATTTATATCGCCGACGATCGTATTGTTGTTGATCACTAAGCTCTGACCTTTATCGCCGCGACCGAGCTTGCCCCATTCCGCCTCGAACTTAAAGCTGCGCACATATCCGCAATCGGTACATTCGTTATTCGCATCGAAACTGTGCTTTGCAATTCCGCTCTTTTTGAACGTGTGTTCGCAACTGCCCGCGTGCCAGTGGTTTTCGTCGTCGAACGTCCAATCGCTCGAGTACGTGTGCTCATGTCCGCTCGGCGTGGGCGGCATGTACTCGACCGACGTTTCGCAATCGGTGGTTTCGAGCACGATATAGTCGAAAATATTAAACCCGTTCGTATCGGACTTGACTGTGAATTCTATCACGTTGGAGCGGTTATCGGCACCGTCGAGCAGATCGATCTCGCCGAGTATCGCCTCGATCGAAAGCTCGGTCTTATTGCTGCCGTAGCCTTTGATCACAGCGTCGCTCGTAAACGCCGCGCCGTTGACCTTAATATCGAACACGTCGGTTATTTTGGTATCCGCGGCGAGCGGTGCGAACGCCGCAGTAAATACCGCTTTTGCGTTATGCTCGGCGTATATTGTAAAAGTAACTTTCGCGCCGATATTGCCGGCGAGGTTATGCACGACAAACACGCCTTGCTTTTCGTTCTTGGCGGGCAAGCCTTTGCTGCCCGCGGCGAGCGCCGCGTTTTCCGCCTCGAACTTATATTCCGTCGCCTCGACGTACCAATCGGGCGGCGTCGCGGAAACTTCCTCCGCCGCACGGAATTCCGCGAAGTCGAAATCAAATCCTATGTCGTTGCCCGTCTTGACGGCGAACGTGACAATGTTTTTACCGCGCTTGAGATTCATGCAACCGAGGTTGACGTTTGCAAACTCGCTCATATCGGCGACGCCTGCGCCTGCGGCGGGAACGACTGCGTTGGTCGTAAACACGGTATTCCCGACCGTTATACCGAACACATCGCTCACTCGCACGTCGTTCATGCGCTTGCTTACGGATATAACGGGATTGACCGTTATGTCGTTTTCCGCGAATACCGTGAACGATACCGCCGCACCGTTATTGCGATTAAGCCCCGTCACGACGGTTCTGCCGTCTGCGGTATCGGTAGTAACGTCGCTCATGCCGTTCTTGAGTTCGGCGTCCTCCGCCTCGAACTTATACGCCGCGGCATGCTCGACCATGCACTTGCCGTTTACGGTACACGCTTCTTCCTCACAATCGAGGTCGAGGCATCTGCCGCAGGTCGTGCACTTTTGCGAACATGCGTGCGGAATATAGACCGACAGATCGCTGTCGCACAAAAGCTCTATTTTATCGAAGTTGTAGCCGCTGTAATTGCTCGCCATTACCACCGCGAACGAAATCGTATTAGTGCCTTTATTCAGCCTTACGCAACCGAGATTGACGGCGACAAAGTTCGTCCAGCCCTCTTTTCCGTCTTCCGTCGCTCCGACTATAGCCTTGGACGAAACGGGGTTGCCGTTTACCGTGGTGTACAGAACGTCGGTAAACACCGTATCCATAACGCGTCTGCTCACGTGCACCACAAGCGATGCTTCCGTATCCGCATCGGCGGTAATTTCAAACGTTAAGCTCGCGCCGAGGTTTTCATTTATTCCGCCGACGTACGTCACATTGCCGGTTTTGCCGATAGTCAGCTCTTTCTTCCCGTCTTTGAGTACGGAGTTTTCCGCCTCGAACACATATGACTTTTTGCCGTGTCCGCACTTATCCGCGCAAACTTCTTCTATGCAATCGAGATTATAGCATTTTTCGCATATCTCGCAGATGCTCTCGCATTCGTGCGGATGCCCTTGACACTTATCCGCGCAAACGACGTCCTCGCAGTCGGACGTGCACTTGCCGCACTTTTCGCACACATGTGCGCATACGTGGATCACGGGTAGCGTACCCGCGCCGCCGTTGTCAGACGGTTTGCGCGTAAGCGTTACGGGCAGAACAACGGAAAGCGTTATTATTACGACCATGACCGAGATCGACACATAGAACAGTATTTTGCTCGTTTTGTTCATTTTCATAAACATCGCGCCGAATCTGTCGTCCTCTATCTCGCCCGCTTTTATTTTGGCGAGACGGTCGGCGCGCGCCAATCTGTGCGCGCGGAACTTTTCTTTGAACCACGCGGTATTTACGATAAAGCTCGTTATCGCCATCAAAGCGAATATGCCCGTGAGGATGCCGAACGTGATGCCGAACGCGTCGAGCAGTTTCTGCCACCATACCCGCACTTTATAAATGCGCGTCGACGCATCCATGCCGTTCATCGCATTGCTGTGAAGCTGCGCGTAAAGTATCCTATGGCACGACTCGCGCAGCGCGAGCATTACAGTCGGGTTATTAAGATACGACACGTCGGCGAATATATCGTCGGCGGTGATCTTTCCGCTCGGCGGCGATTGCTCGAAGTCCTCGTGATCGCTCTTGTGATCTATCATGAATTCTTCCGAACCGGATGCGCACATCCAAATGTCGTTGCCCGCCATCAAGCCCTCGGCTTTTGCATGGATAGAGCACATGTGACGCACGTATTTGCCCGTAGAACCGGTGCAAGAGTCCGTTTCCACTATTCCATCGAATCCCCATTCGCCGCGCAATACGTCCGAAAGCAAGCCCTTATGCGCGCCCGACCACGTGCAGCCTATGCGGTTGAACGAGGACATAACGCCGTTCATTTTGCCTTCGGTAACGGCTATCTCGAACGCGCGCAAATATACGTCGCGCATCGTCTGCTCGTTTGCAAACGTTGCTATGCCGTAACGGTTGGTCTCGGTATCGTTGAGCGCATAGTGTTTTGTCTCCACTATAACGCCGTATTTTTGCAATCCTTTGGTTTCCGCCGCGAGCATTTTGCCCGACAGCACGCCGTCCTCGGAGAAGTACTCCCAATTCCGTCCGCTGTACGCGCTGCGGTGTATGCAGCCGCCCGGTCCGTATATAACGGTAAAGCCCGCATGAAGTATTTCCATACCGAACGCTTTGCCTACGTTTTCGACAAGCTCGGCGTCGAAAGTCGCCGCAAGCACTACTTCGCTCGGAAAGCTGAACGTACTCTTGAGCGTAGGGTTATTAGCTTTTAATCCCGCAGGACCGTCGCGTGAAAGCAGCCCCGGCGCGCCGACGCTCGCAGCGCCCGCCAAGTTGTTCAAACCGTAAGAGATGAGGAACTGCTGTTCTTCGACCGTCATTTGATTGAGCAAGTCCTGCCACAGCGGATCGTCGAACTCGAGATCCATAAGCATGGCTATAGTAAGCGTGCCGGCTTCGTAAGTCACTTGTTCGTACTTGGGCATTTCGTCGTTCTCTTTCGCTTCGACGGGATGACCGTACTTCATATCCTCGACCATTATATCGTTTACGCACTTGAGCTTAACGCCGCCGTCCGCAGGATAGGTGCCTTGCCAATCGCTGCGCGTAAGATATTTTATTTTTTGGTCGGCAGTGCCGGCATAGAGATTTATATCCGCATCGTCGAAACGGTTTGTTATTTCCGCGCCGGTATGCGTCGAAGTATTGTATTTTACGAAATCGTCATTCTCTATCTGTATTTTGTGCGCAAGCTCGGCTTTGCCGTTGTAGTCCATACCCTGCGCCGTGGTATAGCCTTTTGCCGCGAGTATGTTATTGAGCGCGTCGTGCGCGTTCGTGCCGGCGGCAAGATAATAATCGCCCGCTTCGAGTATGTACGTTTTCTGCCCGTACGCGTCGTAAGCTTTGAATTCCTCCGCCTTTACCGTGACGGTGAGCGTATCACGCTCGTTCGGCGCGAGGTTTTTCGTCTTTGCAAACCCTACAAGCTCCACCGCCGATTTTTCTATGCGATGTTCGGGGTTTTTGTCGTAATCGGTGTACGGTTTTTGCAAATAAACTTGCAAAGCTTCCTTGCCCGAGTATTCCGTTCCGCTGTTGGTTATGGTAAGCGAAACCTCATAATCGCCGTCGTTGTTCTTTTCTACGTTATAATCGCCGTATGTAAAATCGGTATACGATCCGCCGTAGCCGAACGGATACGCCACTTCGTCGGAGTAATTCCAAGCACCCCCCCCCGACGTTACGCCGGCAGTTCCCGTCGCTGCGCCGCGACCTATGACCGCATCTTCGTACCGCGTTTCGTAATAACGGTATCCGACGTATATGCCTTCTTGATATACGATATATTTATCGTTGTTGGTCATGTAGGCGGCGTTATTCGGATTGCTGTCGATAAGCGGACTTTCCGTCCAACTGTTGTCGCCGAAATTAACGTTTGCGGGCGCGGAATAATTGTTGTACGCGAACGTGTCGGGAAGCTTGCCCGAAACGGAATAATCGCCTCTGCCCGACAATACCGCCGCGATCTGCTCGTACGACATCGTTCCCGCCTGTCCGACCCAAACGCAAGCGTCTATGCCGAGACTTTTTATATGCTCGAACTGCATCGCGTTATCGGAATTTATGAGCAACACGACTTTGGACAGCTTGTTTTCTTTGCGCATCTGTACGAGATTGTCGATAACGTCCTTTTCGTCTTGCGTGATGTCGAGATAATTCTTATCGTCGAGGAACGTGTCGTTGCCGGAAGGCAGAATATCGCTCTGTTCGCCCGCTACGCGCGATATGATCATGACCGCGGTGTCGGTTGCGGACACGCTCGATTCCACGGCGCTCGCCACCGCCGACCACGGCGCTTCATTAGGATTTCTCCACCCGCGCTTATACGTGCCGACAAGACCGGTATAAGCCAAAAACAAATCGGTATTGTATTGCAAACCGTATTTGGGAAAAACGTTTCTGAACGGGTCCGGCGGATTGACGCTCATGCCGCCCGAGCCGTCGCCCAAAAACACATAATTCACCGACGACACGCCGAACATGCTCACTCGCGAATTTTCCGCAAGCGGCAATGCGCCGCCGTTGTTCCACAACAAAACGCTGCCCTCTACGGCTGCCTGCAACGCGACTTCTTGCGAATTTTTGCGCATCGCTTCGTCGTCGTAGACCGCATGCCAAATATTGTCGGAGTCCTTTTCGTAAATTGTATTGCCGTCCGCGTCTTTTTTGGTATAATCTGACTTATAATAATCGGTGCCTTTGCCGCTGCTTTCGCCGACCTGCACTTGCTTATACGGATTTATTCCGAAAAATCCGTTGATGCCCGCTTGGAAACCGTCGGCGATGTTTGCGCCGACGAGCACGATCGCAAACAGTATTCCGAAGAATACGGTGAGCATCGTCCACAAAGACCTCTTAAAGACTTTCTTTAACGCCTTATACATACTAAAAGTCCTCCTCGTCGTCGATCTTGGGATATTTGACGCGTTGAATAACGGCAAAAACCGCCGTCGTTATGAGCGCCGCAACGAAAATAATGTCGAACACAAAAAGCAATATCTGCCACCAATTGGCAAACATCGACACCGTTTCGCTCGTTTGCGCCGCAACGCTGTTCAAATAAATATTTGCGCCGATAAATCCGGCTATGCCGAAAAACGCGAGCATCGCGCACACTCCGGCAAGTATCGAGAACGGAATTTTCTTTATCATCGTTTACCTCCGATATGTTTTGCCGCGGCAATCCCGCACCGCAACTTACCGAAAGCATACTATACCTTAACATTTATTACAATACTTACCGCACGAAATTACATTTTTTACGCATAAACGTAGATCGTCGGAATTTTACGAACCGCTTTTTAACGACGGCAACAGGATGTTCAGCTTGAAAACGTCGCCGCTTACTTCCACGAAAATATCCCCGCCGTACTTGTCCGTTATGTATTTCATACTTTTTATCCCGTAACCGTGATAGTTTTTATCCGCTTTGGTCGTTACGGGCAAACCGTCGTCGCCGAATCTGACCGCGCCGCCGAACGAGTTTTGCACGTTGACGGTGACAAGCTCGCCTGTCGCGTACAGCTTGAACCCGACTATGCGTTTTTCAGGCTCGTCGACCGACATCGCGGCTTCGAGCGCATTGTCGAGCGCGTTGCCTATAAGACTGAAAAGCTCGCACTCGCTCAAAAACCCGAGCGCCGCGCCGTCCGCTATACAAGACAGCGTTATGCCGTTACTGCGCGCTTTCAAACTCTTTTCGGTCAGTATAACGTCGAGCGTTTCGTTGCCCGTTTTAACGACCGAATCGTATATGCTGATCGTCTTTTCCATTTCGGATATAAGCTCGCCGCTCAATTTTTGATTTTCGCCTATCTCGCGTATTTGATGCCGCATGTCGTGGCATTTCATATTGATCAAGTCCATGCTTTCTTTTAGCAGCGCATACTGTTTCTTTTCCTCGCGGTACAAGCGATTCACGGTCTCCATATCGTTTTGCAATTCTTTGGAGTACACGAGCGAAAACTGCGCGTACAGCAAAAGCACGCAGCAGAGCATATTGAGCACGCATACGCAAACTATGCTCGAAAATCCGTTATCCGCATACACCGCAAACGCATTTATGATTATATCCGTCAACAGCCCCGCGCCGATCAAAAACAACAGCGACGCGCTCTTTACGCGCATATCCGCGCCCTTTCTTATCCTTCCGCCGAACACCGCAAAGAACGCCCAATACGACCCGACAAAGCAAAGCAGATATATCAGCATATACAGCACGGACAGCTTGTCGAACGCCATGATATCTACGGCGGAATTGCCGTACATTCCTATTATGGGATTGCTGCCGAAACTTACCAACGTTAAAAGCAGCGTCGCGCATTGATACGAAAAATGCTGTATCGTGTACGACGCGATCGCGCAAAACAGCATATTTATCCAACGTTCCGAATAACAAAACTCGAGCATCGGCACAGTAACCGCAAACAGAACGAAGAACATGAACGACGTGTACCACGCATTGTTGACAGGCACGGGAAAAAGCGCCGCAGCCGCGAGCAGCGCCACGACGCATGCGGCAAACCGCAAAGCGTACAGCCTGCGTTTTTTCAGTCTGAACGTAAACAAAAACTCCGCGACGAGTATCTCGACGGCGAACAGTATCTTGGTAAAAAAGATGTTTGTAAGCATCAGTCTCCGCCCGATAAGAACGCATTGAGCGCGCGCATGAACGCCGCGCGTTTCAAATGCGATATCTGCAATTCCTCTCCGTCAACCGTTACCGACAATTGCCGCACCGATGTTACGTACCGCAAATTGACGAGATAGCAACGGTTGCACGACGCGAAAAACGCCGAACGCAATTGCTCCTCGAGCGCGCACAGCGAACCGCTCGAAGTAAAATCCCCGTCAACCGTGTGGTAAACGAGCACGTGCTTATACACTTCTATATATTTGATCTTCGACGCGCTCAAGCGCATTTTCCCGTCCTTGTTGGAGATCCAAACCGCAACGTCGGTTCTCCGCCTAAACGTTTCCAACGCTTCTTTGAGCTTGAAAGCAAAATTATACCTCGACACGGGTTTGACTATAAAATCGAACGCGCGCACTTCGTAGCCTTTGACCGCATACTGCGCCATGTTCGTCACGAATATTACTATAACGTCGCGATTGCTCTCGCGCAGTCGCTTTACTACGTCCATGCCGTTGCCGTCGGGCAGTTCGATGTCCATGAATACTATGTCGTAATTCCCTTTGAACGCATCGATAAACGAGGTCGCGGTGTAATACCTGCCGACCTCGAACGTTTCATGCTCGGATACTCCGTACTCCTCTATATACCCGAGCAAAGCGTCCGACGCGCTCTTATCATCTTCGACTATAGCTATCCTGACACTTTCCATATGTCAATTATAAAACATAATACCGTATTTGTCAATACCCGAACGCATAAACATATATTTTCGCCGCACGAATGTTTTTATGCAAAACAAAACCGCCCGAAGGCGGCTTGCCGATAATTATATTTTCCCGTCGCGTTTCATAATAAGCTTTTGCAGCTTTTCGCGCTTGACCTCGATCTGCGCAGTGAACAGCCGAAAGTAGTCCATATCCTCGCCGTTCGGTTCTACGCCGTCGAGCACGGCGTCCAAGAGCGCGGCTTGCGAGCGCGTGCGCTTTTCCTCGAGCAGTTCTATTTCCGCCTCGAGATCCGAAATTTCTCTGTTGAGTTTGAGATTGACAAGCATCTATTTGTCCCCCTTTTTGTCGAAAGTCGTAGCAACTATTATACCGTCGTCGCTCGTTTGCTCGGCGGTAAACGCGGCGGCGGCGCGTTCGGACGCCGCCATACCGTAGATATAGTCCTGTATCATTTCTTCGGTCAAATACTGCGCGTCGTCCTTTGCACGCATAGGCTCGAACGTCGTCTCCGGCGCGGAGTCTTGCTCAACCGTTTGCTGCGCTTGTTCTGCCTCCGCAGTATCGTCCGTCGCGTCGGAATCGTCGCCTTGAGATAAAGACCGCACATCGGCGTCGAAGTCGCTTATATCGCTCTCCGCTTGCTCCGGCGCGGGCGCGGAGTCGTCCGCTTGCTCCGTCGTATCGGCTTGACCGTCGTCCGGCTCTGCGTTTTCACCGTCGCTCTGTTCGCTGCGCCCTTTGGCAAACCGCATTGCGGCGAGCGTCGCGTCCATGTTTGCGTCGAGCCGCATTTTAAGCACGTGCTTTTTGCTCATAACGCGCAAAATGCCGAGTCTGTCGAGCAAGAAGAACACGAGCGCGACCACAGCGACCACAGCGATAACTATAAGAAGTATCGCCCACCACGCCATGCCGGGTTTGGGATAAACCCTGATCGTCTTTGAATATGCGTACTCTCCCGAAATGCCGTGCCAATTATCCGATTCGGATACGTACGCCGTGAGCGTATAAACGCCCGCTTTCGCTTCGGCGAGCTTGTTCACGTTCGCCAAACGGTTAAACAAAACATTGTCGTTTTCGTCCGTGATTATTATGTTGACTTCGCCGAACCGCGCCGAACCGACTACGGCGTTTTCCGCCGCATTGTATTCGCCTTCCGTCCAGCGATCGACCGAGGGCAAAACGACCCAGCCGTTTTGGGCTTTGGTGATCTCGAACCCGACGGTGATCTCCGCCGTACTTTCGTCGAAGGCTTGACCTTGCCAAATATAAAACTCGGGATTGCTGAGTCTGAGCACCACGTCGTACGTGCCGACGTTTTCTCCTCCTTCGTTTTTGACGACCGTATAATACGGATTTTCCGCTATCGCCGCCGTCTGCGTCTCGCCGTTATACTCGGCTGTCAGCACGGGAAGCTCCACCTCTCGCACTATCGCCGCACGGAACATACATTCCGCGCCCGACGCGTTGATGTCCGCATAGTTGTGCGACGAAACGTTGTAATACACTCTGTACTTCCCCGGCTCCACGGGCGCTGCGGACTTGCAATCGGGGTCGGGATCGTCGCCCGAAAAATACTCCGCCGTGTGATAATGCGCGCTGTCCGCGCCGCCGGTGAAATTGTACGTGACCGTAAAACCGCCGAAATATTCGTCCGCCGCCGAACTCGCCCAATAATTGTTTTTGCCGCGATCATAAATACCTTCTTTTTCCACCTCGGCTATAACGTTGTCCTCGGGCAAAAAGTGCATTTGCCCGTCGTAAATATACCGCACCTCGCCGTTGAACGAATCGAGTATGCGTAAAGAGAACTCGCTCGGGAACGCCGCTTTGTTCACAACGAACTCGTAGCTTACCGAAATAGGCGTGTAATCTTTGCTCGTAGTCACCGCGGGATCGTCCGCATCGGCAGTCCACCAATCCGCTTTGCCGTCCGACTGAGTTACTCCGTCCGCAGACAGTGTGAGCGTATATTCCCCGCTCGGCATATATTTGTTTATGTAATACGAAACTTCCGAAAACTCGAGCCCGCCCGCTATTTCTTTGCCGTCGATCGACACGGACGCGATTATCTTTGCCGCAGGCTCGCCCTCGTACTTCAGTCGCGGCGTCGGCAAAGCAACACCCGAACCGTAATCTACCGACGCGGGCAACGCGTACGCGACGGCGGCGCCGCTCTCCTTGCTCTTCGCCTCGTCGAGTATCACGTTGATCTCGTCGGGCGACGTTACATCGGCATAAGCCGTACCGCTTAACGACGCCGTTCCGCCTAACGAAACGATCATAAGCACGAGCGCCGCCGCAAGCGTCGATACGAATAATATAAACGGTATTCTATATTTTACGTTCTCCATTATATCCTCCGTACAAATATACATTTTATTGTAGCACAAATCGTCGGAAAAATCAACGTTTTGTGAAAAATTTATAGACATTTTACATGCCGACCGAAAAATATCTCAAAAGATTTGACAACCTGCGAAAATAATGGTAAAATATACTGACTTGCGGGAATGGCTCAATGGTAGAGCAGTAGCTTCCCAAGCTGAAGGTTGCGGGTTCGATTCCCGTTTCCCGCTCCACATATATCGAGGCGTAGCGCAGTTGGTAGCGCGCATGGTTCGGGACCATGAGGCCGCGAGTTCGAGTCTCGCCGCTTCGACCAAAACATAAACCGTCGTCAGACGGTTTTTTGTTTTGGGCAAACGGCATTCGGACGAGAGCATCGCCGATGTATATTCGATTACCGACAATTACGGTAAAAAACTTTTATGTCGGTTACTTTCGACTTGTTCGGCGTGCAGTTCGCTAGCCGCTTGGGGCTTGTCCCCAAAGGCCGCCGCGACTCTGCGGCATTCTCGCCGCTTCGACCAAAACATAAACCGCCATTACGGTGTATTAACAGGGATAAAATAGTGCAATGACAAATTTACTTGCCTTTTTATTACGATTTTGCTATAATCAAATTAGAGCAAACTATAATTTTGCGGAGAATAAAAATGGTTAAGAACGCAGAAAGCGATTGGCGACTCGATACATATGATGGATATTTGAATAATGCGAAATTTGCTTTGGAAAAATTCGTATCTACCGAAACCAATGACCACGAACACTGTGTGTTCTGTTGGCAAAAAATAACCGACTTAAACATTGAAAATAGCGAAACGGAAGGCTACTGTACTGTGTATGAAAAGACAGGACAAACCCAATGGATATGCAAAGATTGCTTTAATGAGTTCAAAAGTATGTTTAACTTTAAGGTAAAATAAATTCAATTTATTGTTCAAATGCGAAAATGGAAAAAAAGTATAATCCATTATAAATAACGACCGTGCGAATATTCGCGCGGTCGTCGACAATTATACGTTATTTTACAGTTTATCCGTAAGCTCGAACACGGCGGCGACGGTATCGTCCATATCGTAATACTTATATCCTGCCAATCTGCCTCCGAAAAGCACGTTCGATTTATTTGCAAGCTCGGCGTACTTTGCGTAAAGCGCATTGTTCTTTTCGTCGTTTACGGGATAGTACGGTTCGCACCCCGCGGAATAAGATTTAGGATATTCTCTTGTAATTACGGTTTTATCCGATCTCTGAGTTTTGTCGAAATGCTTATGCTCGATTATGCGCGTATACGGTACGTCGAACTCGGTATAATTCACCACGGCGTTGCCTTGATAATCGGGCACATCGAGCGTTTCGGTCTCAAACCTAAGCGAACGGTATTCCAGCTCTCCGTATTTATAATCGAAAAATCTGTCTACCGCGCCCGTATACAGCGTTGTCGCCGCAACCGCATCGAGCGTCGCTCGATCGTCGAAGTAGTCCGCGCCCGTACGTACTTCTATATTACCGTCGTCGAGCATACGTTCGATCATCGAAGTATATCCGCCGATCGGTATACCTTGATATCTGTCGTTAAAATAGTTATTGTCGAACGTGAACCGCAACGGCAGTCTGCCTATGATAAACGGCGGCAGCAGCTTGCAATCTCTGCCCCATTGCTTTTCGGTATAACCTTTTATAAGCGTTTTATAAACGTCTTCGCCGACCATCGACAGCGCTTTTTCTTCGAGGTTTTGAGGCTCTGCCGACGCGACACCGTGCTTTTCGCGCTGCTCTGCAATTATCTTGCGCGCCTCGTCGGGCGTTTTGCACCCCCAAAGCCCGTAAAACGTGTACATATTGAACGGCAGGCTGTAAAGCTTGCCTTTGTAGTTGGCTATCGGACTGTTTACGAAATTATTGAACTCCGCGAATCTGTTTACAAACGTCCAAACGCGCTTATCGTCGGTATGAAAGATATGCGCGCCGTACTTATGAACGGTTATTCCCTCTATATTCTCGGTTGCGATATTCCCGCCCAAGCCGTCGCGCTTTTCTATGACGAGACACTTTTTGCCGCGCTCGCTCATGATACGCGCAAAGCTTGCGCCGAAAAGTCCGGCGCCGACAATCAAATAATCGTATTTTTTCATTGTTCTCCCTCGTTCTTTCCGTCGCTCGCGTTCCCGCACGACCCGTCGTATTCGTCTTGATCTGTTTCGGCGCGCTCGGCTCTGTTTTCGCCGTTATCCGAATGAGTATGCAAAGCATCCCCCCCCCCCCGCAATTCGCCGTCTGCCGCCGCCGCTTCCGAGCGCGCGTCCGCATTGACGTCGGCGGCAAGCGCGCTCGACACCGTTACGTTGCGCTTCACCTGACTCCATTTCGGCTTGCTGAACACGCCGAGCGTGATCGCGATGGCATAGATTATCATAAAGAACGGGAACAGGATTATCGCGGGCATAAGCTCTTTGACGGGCGCTTTTATCCGCTTATGCTCCAAACCGACCGCGAGCAACGCTTGCAGGATGAACGCAACTACAAACGCGAATGCGAGAATATACCCGAGTTTTGTCGCCGTCGCTATGACGGGCAAAAAGTTGCCTATAACGCAATTATATATAAGATAGTATCCGTAATATAACGGGAACCAAATACAGCACATCACGCATACGGGAATGAACAGCAACGTTAAAAACATATCCAAGTACGTCCACTTCCAGCGTGCAAAAAACAAGAAAAACGATTTTATGCCCTGCGTATAAAACAGCGAGTGCAACGCGCCCGCCATGCGCTTATAGCGTTTGAACGTGTCCGAAATAGTGGAGGGCTGATCCTCGTACACAACCGCGTCGCTCACGTACATGGTTTTTATCTTGTCCTCGTTGAGCCGACGCATGGTAAACTCGGTATCGTCGGACGCGCTCAAACAATCCCAGCCGTGCTTTTCTATAATTTCGGCGGCGAACATCATGCCCGCGCCGCCGAGCATAGTACCCTGTCCGATAGCGGAACGGAAGTTGCTCGAAAATCTGCAATCGCGGACGTACCATATCCCCGATATGCCCGTAATTATGTTTTGATCGATATTTTTAGAGTTGGAAAATCCGCGCGCACACTTAACGCCCGCCGCATACGCATCGTTCATTCGCGATATATAATCAGGCTCCATAAGATTATCCGCATCGAACTTGATAAACACCTCGTAATAATTCGGATGCTCCGCCATGATCTTCTCAAACAGAAACTTAAGCGCATATCCCGCCTTGTGATGCTTGGGATCGGGATCGAACCGCTCGTACACGGTCGCGCCTGCGGCGCGCGCTATCTCGGCAGTATTATCGGTACAATTATCCGCGACAACGTATATATCGAAAAGCTCGCGCGGATATTTTTGCGCAAGCAAACATTTGATCGTATCGCCTATCACCGCAGACTCGTTTCGCGCGGGAATAACGATCGCAAATCTATGTTTCTTTTCGGATACTTTATACTTTTTGGGCTTGACGAAAAAAAACAAGATATAAATTATCTGTATTGTAAAAGCCACTCCGATTATATTGAGGATAATATAGTCATTAGTAAAATCTATCCATTTATCGATCTCTTGCCAGATTTCCATTACGCCCGTCCGTTTTCGGTTTGCAGAATCTATCTACAGTTTAAGTATACCCCACTTACCGCGCTTTGTCAAGCCCCGACCGCCGAATAAATACTTTCTAATACTACTTTAATATAAGTTTCGAGAGATATTGCATTATTATGTCGTTTTCGGCAAAATCGCCAAACTCCGTTCGATTGCTTGCAAACGTCTGTGAAATATTGTACAATATAACCATGGAATTCGATGGAGTAAAAGACATAGCGATTTACGGAACGGACTGCGTAGTGGATATATCTCGAGGCAACGACTACGCCGCGCATTTTATTTCCGCGCGCGAAAAGTACTTCGACCTCGCAGTGGACGACGGCACTTTGACGGTGCGCCAAAAATCGCGCAATATATTTTACAGGATCATTCTGCACAAGTTCGAGTTCAAGCTCATTCTTCCCAAAAACTTCAAGGGTAAACTGCGTTTCCGCAATAAAAACGGCGGACTTTATATCGACGGCGTAAACTTCACCGACGTCGATCTTTCCACGGGCAACGGCAAGTTCGATATCGGCGATATGTCGTGCGACAAGTTCGAGCTTAAAATGTCCAACGGCTCGGTATCGGTAAAAAAAGCTGCGGCGAGCGGATCTGTCAATATAAAATGCGCGAACGGCAACATCAAAGTCGAGTCGGTTTCCGCGCCGTCGCTGTCCATTTCATGCACCAACGCAACGCTTTCGGCAGCGGACGTAACGGTGAAAAAACTCGAGTGCGTCACGAGCAACGGAGCAATAGACGCGAGCGGCGTATCCGCTGACGAAATGAAACTCGAAACAGCGAACGGCAAGATAAGCGCCGTGCCTATCGGCAACCGTGACGATTATAAAATGTTCGCAGAAACGAGCAACGGCGGAATTGTTGTAGACGGAGTGGTATACAAAAAAATCGCCGACGCCGTAAACGCACATAAACGGATAAGCGCGAAAACGAGCAACGGCGATATAGACATCAGATTTATGTAAAAACCCTATATATCCTAATATATAGGGTTTTATATTTTCACCGTCAACTTACGTACTCGAAGTTTTCGGTATATTCGGAATTGCACTTGAGACCGCCGAATTTTTCCACTCTGAATTTTTCCACGATCTTAACGGACAGCGGACGCATGCCGTCGGTGATCAGTGTGATTTCGGCGTACTCGTATTCGGCATTTCCTTCCGTGAGCGAAAGTATTTGATTGACGCAGTGCGCACTCGCCTTTGCCGGATCGAGTACATACGTAAACGTGTTATCGTCGACGCGACGCGCCTCGATAACGCAATCATCGTAAATATCGAACTTGCATAGTCCGACGGGCGGCAGACCGTACAGAGCAATGTATTCGTCGCGCGTATACGTTGCGGGTTCACCGAAAACGAACCGTTTTTTCTTATACTCACCCGTCGCGACGCTGTAATCGTTTCCGTCGCCCGTTCTGTCGAACGCTACGTTCACGAACGCGGAACGGCTCTCGTCTGCCGCATGAAAATTCTCGCCGTCCACTTCGCGCGTGCTTACGACAGTTTGCTTGCACGGAATGCCGAATACGCGCGTGCGAATAAATCCGCTCGCGTGCGTCGTAAACTTATTGCCGCGTACATATTCGTCGCACTGCATGAGCGCAGCCATAGCGTCGGCGTCGAGCGCGGAATCGGCGCGCGCCGTTACGGGCATACGCAGCGACGCAACTACGGCAAGCATACAGATCGCCGCTACTGCTATACGACAAAAAACTTTCCCGATCTGTTTCATAACCGTAGTATTCCGAAATACCGCGAACTTTATCCGCCGTCGCAGTGCGTTGAACGCGCCTTATTTTCCGTCGGGCGTTTCCGCAACCGAGCCGTCCGCCGCCTCGGCGCTTTCGCTTTTCGCCTCGCTTTCGAGTTCTTCGGCGGGTTTGATTTCCGCCGCGACGGTGGCGAGCGTTTCACGGCTGCTCAAGCCGACGGCGTCGCGTACGGGCACAGAAAACGCTATACCCTGACCTGCGGTCTGTAAACCGACTTCTTTATATATCGCGTGCAGTACGCCGTCTTTAACATCCTTTGAAACGATTATAAACACCATTTCTTTTTCGGGCTGAACGGAAATGCCGAAAAACTTTTCGGCGTCCTTGTTGGCAGTGCCGCGCGCGTGCATTACAGTGCCGCCGCCCGCGCCCGCCGCTCTCGCAACGTCCATGACCGTTTCGGAAAATCCGTTGTTGACTATACATACAATAAGTTCGTAATCGCTCATTTTTTGATTTCCTCGTTATTTCTCTCCGATTCTTTAACCGAATCGCGGTTATCGGACAAAAATCCGAACGCCGCCGCGCCGATCATGCTCGCAAAAGGCACCACGAGCGCAATGCCCTTGCCGCCTTTGACCGTTCTGAATTTTTCCTCGAGCGCGCCCAAAATCTCCTTGCGCTTGCTCTCTTGCACAACGCTGAATATAACGGCTTTATCGTTATCCGCAAACCCGAACAGCTCGCGCATGCGCGCGTTTGCCGTGCCTTGCGCGCCGGCTAAGAGCTGCATATTGACCGAGAACGACTGAATAAGATCGGCGAAAAACTCCGCCTTATTTCTGTTTACCACGGTAATCATCAACTCGAGTCTGTTTATGGAAACGGTGTTTTTGCTTTTGGCGGATTTTTTATCCTGATGCTCGCGTTTCGATTTTTTGATCTTCTCGGTCGCCTTGTTCTTTACGTTGCGAAGCTCGTCGAGCACTTTACCGCGCTTTTGCGCGACGGCGCGTTTGAGCTTGCTTTCGTTCTTGGGTTTATCATTCTTCATCGCCGTCACCCGCAAAATAAATTATCTGCTCGTCGTCTGCGGCGAATATGCGCCGCTCGGTGAGCTTTTGCCGCATTCTGCGCGACACTATAGCCTTAAAGCCGAGCACCTGTATGGTAATGAGCGGAACCATCGCCACCATGGACACCACGCCGAACGCCGAGCCTAAAACGTTACCGCCCAATGCCGAACATGTGCCGATCGCCATGGGCAGTATAAAACTCGATGTGAGCGGACCGCTCGCAACACCGCCCGAGTCGAACGCTATAGCCGTGTACAGCCCGGGCACAAAGAACGAAAGCCCCAATGATATTATGTAGCCGGGCACGAGATACCATAACAGCGAAAACCCGAAAATAACGCGGATCATAGACAGTCCTATCGAAAGTCCCACGCCCAGCGCGAGCGCGATCATCATCTCGCGCTTTTTGACCGCGCCGTCCGTAACGTCCTCGACTTGCTTGTTGAGCACGTGTACGGCAGGCTCGGCAAGCACGACCACTGCGCCGAATACAAACCCGAGCGCGATCATGATCCCGCTGTTGTAACTTGCTACCTGCGAGCCTATCTCGAACCCTATTGGCATAAATCCGACCGTGGCTGCGCCCAAAAAAAGCACCAAGCCCAAAAACGTATAAACGATACCTATTATTATCTGAATGATCTTGCGTTTGGGGAGTTTAAGCACGGAGAACTGCAAAATAAAGAAAAACACGACAATAAGTCCGAGCGCTTTGAGTACGTCGAGCAAAATTCGGAGCACTTCGGGTCCGAAGTTTGCACCCGTTACCGCAGACATCGAGTAGTCGGGCAGCGTGTATGTAAGTTCGCCCTTAGACGTGGCGGAGAGCAAAAGCACCGCTATCATCGGACCGACCGAACACAGCGCGATAAGACCGAAGCTGTTTTCGTTGGAGTTTTTTCCGCCTACCGTTGTAGATATGCCCAGACCCAGCGCCATCAGGAACGGAACGGTTATAGGTCCGGTCGTCACACCGCCGGAATCGAACGCGAGCGGAAAAAACATGCTGCCGTCCTCACCCTTTAATTCGAGCAGTACCGCGCAAACCATAAACAATGCAAGGTATGCGAACATCAACAGCATGGACAAGTTCTTTTTGAACACTATCTTACACACCGCGAGCAACAGGAACAACCCGACTCCGACTCCCACCATCACGATGAGCAACGTGCTGTTCATAACCGTGCTCACTTGCTCGGCGAGCACGGAAAGATCGGGTTCGGCTATGGTTATAAGCACGCCCATGATAAAGCACACCACGAGCAAAACCGTGAGTTTTTTCGATTTGGTCAGACCCGCGCCAATGTGTTCGCCCATAGGCGTCATGGCAAGGTCCGCGCCCATATTGAACAAGCCTATACCCAATATGAGCAAAACAGCGGATGCGCAAAATATGCCGATCTCGCGCCCCGAAATATTCACGATGGGCGTTGCAGCCAAAATAAGAATAATAACGGTGACCGGCAATACCGAGATCAACGCCTCTTTCAGTTTTGAAAGCAAGATTTTGAACATGTTTTTCCTTTTTCGCCGCGGCGCGTCATACCGCCGTTTATACTATTCTATCATACGGACAAGAAAAAATCAATACTTATCCCCGAATTCAATCCAATTTATCGGCAAAATTCGCCAAAATATATTCGATCAACGCCTCGCACGACGCATATATATCATTGTACGCGGTATCTGCGTCGCGGGTGTACCACGGATCGACGATATTATGCGGCGTGCCCGTCATATCGCCTAATTTTTTCACTTTTTCGTGATACGCGCCTTTAGTCAGCAAAAACACGTCGCGCAGATTCGCGCTGTCCATAACGAGCAGCAGGTCGGCTTTTTCCACATCGGAAAGTTTGAGCTGCTTTGCTCTGTGCTCGCCTTCAACTCCGTGCGCGTCGAGTACGCGCTTTATCATCGGATAAATGGGATTGCCCTCTTCCTCGTCGGAAGTTCCGAAGCTGTCAACGTCGAACTTATCGGCAAGCCCGCGTTCTTTTATGGATTTTTTGAAAATCAACTCCGCCATAGGCGAACGGCATATATTCCCCAAACATACGAACACCACTCGAAACACGGTTACTCGCTCCTTTATTTGTTTTGTTTGCTTTCTCGCGTAAACTCGTCAAGCCCGCCCACAACAAACTTTCCCGCCTCGCACAGCACGCTATCGAGCGGCTTATCGCGATCCGAACACATCCAGTCTTCGCATGCGGATATCATACCCGAAATAATGAACCGCGACAACATTTCGCAGTCGCCGTCCACATGCGCAAGCCGCAACGCGCCGCAAAGTTTGCTTTGCATCACCGACACTATTTTCTGTACGATACCCGAACTGCCGTCTATCTTTATTATGTATTCGTATATCTCGAGTCTCGAAATAACGATGGAAGCAAGCGTCGAAAATATACGCTGCGGCGTATCCATATTGTTTTTGAAATCGAGCGCGGCAGCGTCTTTCTCGAGCTGATTTACAAGCGCTCTTTCTACGTCCGCGCGTATATCGTACACTCCGCCGTAATAATTATACACCGTTTTTCTGTCAACGCCGGCTGTGGCCGCAACGTCCTTTACGGTCATCGTTTCATACGGCTTGTCCGATAATAATTTCAAGAACGCCGCGCGAATGGCGCTTTTCGTTCTCTCCACTCTCACGTCCGTTCTTTTCGTTCCGTTCATGGTCACTTGACGTTGCGGCGCGCTATCGCGCCCGCGAGAGTTTGCATGAGCAACGGAACGTCTATAGGCTTTGTCAAGTGCGCGTCCATGCCCGCTTCGAGCGACAGTTTTTTATCGCTCTCGAGCGCGTTTGCGGACAAAGCAATGATCGGAATATCCGAACCGAGCGCGCGTATTTTTTCGGCGGCTTGCCTTCCGTCCATAACGGGCATTTGAATATCCATGAGCACGGCTGTAAACGCTCCCTCGGCCGGATCGGAAAACTTCTGCACGGCAACCGCGCCGTTCTCCGCGCAGTCCACCTCGAAACCGAGTTCTTCCAACAACTCCGTCTCTATCTCGAGATTGATCTCGTTATCCTCTACTATGAGTATTTTAGCGCCGACGAGCGATTTGAGTATTTTCTGTGCGTCGAATTTTTCGGGGCGAGTCTTTTGCGTGTGCAGTTTCAACCGCACGGTAAACAGACTGCCTTTGCCCTGTTCGCTCTCTGCAGTGATCGTGCCGCCCAATAACTCCACGGTATTCTTGGCTATGGTCAAACCCAGCCCCGCGCCGAATATACCGCTCGACGTGGTGTTGCGCTCGCGCTCGAACGGCTCGAAAATATGAACGAGCGCTTCCGGCGAAATACCGCAGCCGGTGTCTTTTACCGCAAACGTATACTCCGAAAAATCGCCTACGCCTTCCGACTGCGTGACGGTGACCCAAACTTTGCCTTTATCGGTATAGGTTACTGCGTTGCTCACAATGTGCGTCAGCGCGCGCGTGAGCTTTTCGGCGTCGGTCGTCACGCTGTCGTTTTTAATATCGGTCGTTACCGACAATTCAAGTCCTTTGCGCTCTGCGGCGAGACTTACCGCGCCCACGGTAGCGTCCACTATGTCGCGTATATTGCACGGCGTTTCGCGTATATCCGAGCTTTTGGTTTCCGTATAAGTAAGCTCGAGTACCTTATCTACAAGCTCGAGTATCTGCTCGCCCGCGGTCTCTATCCTTTCTATGTACATTTTGAGCGCGTCGGGATCCGTTAAGTTCTTTTTGGCAAGCTCGGCAAATCCGAACACGGCATTTAGCGGCGTGCGCATATCGTGCGACATGTTCGATAAAAACGTGTTCTTCACCGCCTCCGCCCTACGCGCGTCGCGAAGCGACTGCTCGAGCACTCGCGTATGTTCGATCTCGCGCTTTATCTCGTCGTCTACGTTACGGTATCCGATTACGGCTTGCGACGCGAGTCCGTCGTACGATTCTCCCACGTTGACAGCGCGGATCTGCAAATAGAACGTTTTGCCGTCTTTTATACATCTGAAGTTCGCATAGTAGGTATTTACCTCGACGAGTTTCTTGCGCATGTATTCGGGATCCATGAACTCCGCAATGACCGCTCGATCGTCGGGATGCACCCATGTTTTCACATAGTCTTTGGCAAACCACTTGTAAGGACGCGATACGAACTTGCCCTCGAACTGCTTAACTATGCGCGTGCTCAAACGGTACGGAAAAACATCGTCCGATGCGAAATCCACGTACAATATCGATTCGTAGTTTGCGCTCAAACCCTCTATCACCTCGAGCCGACGCAAATGCTCGCGATTTATTATCTGCCGTTCTTTGTCGTATTCCTCGATGAGAGTTTTTATCTTTTTTTCGCGCTCGTTTCTCTGATCTATGAGCCGCGCGCGCTCGCGCAACGTTCCGAGCTTTTTTTCGGTCGCATCGGTAAGAAACACATAGTAAATATCGCCGACCGTATCGTCGTGCACAAAATGTCCGTAATCTTCTATCCAACGAACGTTTCCGTTCTTATCCTTTATACGGTATTCAACATAATCGAGATTGTTGTGGCTCGCGCTTATTTGGTTTACTATACTCTGTTCTACTGCGTCGAGGTCTTCGGGATGTACCAAACCTTTGAACGAATTGCCCGTATATTTGCGAAATTCCTCGAAAGTATCGCATGCGAAAATATGTAACAACGCCTTGTTTGCGTATACCAAACTCTCGTTATCGTCCGCACGGTATATCAAAAATCCGCCGGGGATCTCTTCCAGAAAATCGCGTATCTCGCGCGCCGTTTGCAAATACAACTTTTCCGCGATCGTTTCCGTCGGAAGCGCCTCGCCGCGCTCGGACGCGCTCAAAAAAGCAAGCACATGCTCCATCAACGTTTGTTCTTTACAGCCGGAACTATTCGCTTTCATGACTCGCCTCCGTTAAACAGTGTGAAAGAATTTTAACATATTAAGCCGAATTTGTCAACAATCACAGATTGATTATCTGATTTCATTTACGATTATATGTATTTTTACTTTCTTATAAAATTGTACTTTAATACGGGTTTTACATATTTCGATCGATTATTTGATTTTGTTTACGCCCGTATTCTTAGGCTTGACGGAAATCCCTTATACGGCAAACGGTTTAATTTGCATAATGAAAGCAATAACGGCTCCGTTTGACCGGAACCGTTATTGCTTTACGAATCAACCGATAATTTCAAAATCGAAGTAGTCGATATTCATACAGCCCGCAAGAAAATACAAAGTAACGGTGTTCTCTCCCGCAACAAGCGATATATCGCCAAGCCCGTGGGTTTTATAATGTTTGTACCAACTCGTATTCGGCGGAAGCTCGAAACTTAAGTCTGCCTGCGGACGGTACACATTTGCGCCGACACATATTTTAATTCTGTTTTCGAGTTTGGAATAATCCACGCCTTCGACTTTTCTGTTTGCGTCCTCATCTTTATAAGCCGCACGAAACGATAATTTTGCGGTACAATCTTCCGCAACGTTTATCTTAAACTTCACGATCGACGCAGGCGTCGTGTTTCCAACCACTTTACCCGAAGTAATGCCGTTTTGTTCGCCGTCCTGTTTGGCGTTTATAAGCTTGCAGCTTTCCGCTTCGATGCGGAGTTCGGACGCAGTGCAATCGAATATCGGCGAATCGTCCACTACATCGGCCTGTCGCGGCGATAGCGTTATATAATCTACGGCGAATTCTTCGCTCGCGCCGAACACCGCAAACTCCAGCTTATTATCCCCCTTTTTGAGTCGTATTTCGGCGACGTAGCTTTCCTTATCCGAAACAAGTTTTGCGACCGTCGATTTTGCGAGATTCTTCGTATTGTACTTTATCTCGATAAATTCGTTTGCGGGCTTATTCGGCACGCTCGAGGCGAACACGGACAACAGCGCGGTATAGTCGGAATTCGATTTAATTTCAAAAGCGACGATGCGCTTTTCTACGCCGAATCCCGTTACCGTCTTTCCGCCTGACGCGCCGATCTTGTTCGACTCGACAAGTCCGGCGGACAAATTCGCTTTTTCCGCCTCATATATATGCGCGCCGTTTTTCGGATCGAATATCGTGATTCCGCCGCCCACCGTATTGAATCCGTCTACGTATTCATCTTTTTTGTAACGCCCGTAAACGGCTTCCCAATCGGAAGGCAAAACCTCGTACTCGTCGGGCACAAGCTCGATGTTTCCTATATCGCTCTTTCGCGGGATAAGCACGATATAATCGAGATTGAAAACCGTATTTTCGTCGGCTTTACCGAGAGATTGAAGATCGAATATATTGAGTCCTTCTTTTACCGTTACTTCTCCTATAATATTTTCTTTCGGCTTATTGCCCCAATCGTCCGTACCGGCAAAAGTTTCGGCGGAATTTTTGATAAGTTCACCGTTGAACCGTGCTTTAACAAGCTTATCCACCGAACTCGTATTAAATTGCTTATTGCTCGTGACGGCGGCTTTCACGAGAGCCGTACCCGCACGAGCCGATTCTATAGCAAACACTACGTGCGCGCCGTCGCGGAATCTTTCCACAATCTTTCCTGCGCTCGCGTTAGAATTATTCCCGACGTTTATATTCTTACCCGAAAGCATCGCTTTTTCCGCTTCGTAAATATGCGGACCGAATGCGGGATCGTATGCGTCGAGCGCGCCGTCGAGGTAATCGGCGGTATTGTACGCTCCGTAAAGATTTACCAATTCATTTGCGGGCGATTGAACCGTGCCGACCGGTCGAATTTTTACCTCGTCCTTTTTCGGCACGAGCAGAATATAATCCAAATTAAACTCGGTTATAGTGTTAAGTTCGATAACATTTTCTCCCGCTTTCAGATTAAGTTCACTTATCACGTTCTCGCGGTAATCGTCCCAACCGTTGCCGCCGATGCGTATCGAGTCCACCGGAATATCGATTTTTTCATTACCCGCGGGAGTATAAGAAACCGAAAACAGCGTCGAAGCAAATTTGCCGGACTGCACTGCCAAACTCATTTTGAACAACGCCGTACAATCGACAGCGGAGTTCACTTTGAACACAATATGCGAATCAGATCTTATGTAATTGAGCACAAAGCCGCCCGACGCCGTTTGAGTAGCGCCGCGGCGAGGTTTATCCGCCTGCGGGCTTGAAAACTCCGACCACTCCGCTTCGTATATGTGCGTACCGTATTCGGGGTTGTAAGTTCTGTAAACCGTGGCGTCGTAATAGTCGTCGGTTTGCTCGTAAGAATCCAATACCGACGGATCGGTCACCGGAGCGTCTCCCGTACCGACATCGTCCCAATCATCGAAAAAGTCTCTATAAAACTCATCGAGACTGCCGTAATTCCCGTCGTTTCCATTGGGCTTTTGACATGCAGTGAGTGCAAAAGGCACAGCGCATGCCGCAATAACGGCGACAAATTTTAACGAATGTTTACTTGTTTTGTTCACGTTATTTTTTCTCCCCGTCGATGATTTCATTTACGACGATTTTGTCGGGTTCGCTTCCGTCGCGCTTATCGATCTCTATATCGTCGACATCGCCTTCGACAGCTTGCACGCTTTCGATAATCGTCTTTTTCTTTCCGAACACGAACAACTTCAGCATCGTAAACAATATACAAAGAGCTGCGCCTACGCCCGAAACCACATTTACGGCAATCATCAAATCGTAAAACTTAGGTCTGCCCGCTTTGATCACCGTGCCTCCGTCTATACCGTTCATTGCATGACTGTTCACGGTTGCGTACAGTATATGGTGCGCCGAACGCCTCAAATATGTAAGAGCTTGCGGCGTATCGCTCTTACACGCATACATACCGCCCTTGTCCTCAAGATTGAGCGCTGCGTCGCCACCGGCCGCAAGCATTTGATCCACGTTCTCCCAATCGCCGTCTAAATAATCGGTGAGCACGTATCCGTCGAAACCCCATTCATTACGCAAAAGTCGCGTAATGAGATTATAATTCCCGCCTGTCCATACCGTTCCTATACGGTTGTAGGAAGTCATAACGGCACGCGCGCCCGCCTTTACCGATTTTTCAAAAGGAAGGAAATAAAGCTCGCGCGCCGCTTGTTCGCGCGTCCAGGTAACGTTATCGGTCATGCGGTTGCGCTCTTGCTCGTTCATGGCGAAGTGTTTTATAAAACAAATAACGCCGCGCTGCGATGCACCGTCTACAATCGCCGCACCGATATGCGCAGATAAAACGCCGTCTTCGCTGAAATACTCGAAGTTTCTGCCGCCGAACGGCGTGCGGTGAATATTCATTGCAGGCGCATACCAACCGGCGAGAAACTGCCCGCTGCCTTTTTCGGTCGTGGCTTTTACCCACAAACTGAGTTCTCCCATAACGTCGCCTATGCGCCGCGCAAGCTCGGTGTTCCAAGCGGACGCTATAACTATCTCATTCGGAAGTCCGCCCGCCTTAATTCCGTCGCCCACGAAAGAGCTGAACGCTTGCGGTCCGTCTACGTCCGTCACATACGGTTTGCCCACGCTTTCCATATCCATTGTCTTATATCCCGAGAGCCGAGCAACGCGAGTCATTTCTTTAACAGTGAGCTGATCCAAAAGCGGACCCCAAGCGGGATCGTCAAACGATTTGTGCTGCATTTCGATGAGCTTATGCGTACCGCCGCTCGCGGTTACGGGCGTTTGAAAATCCTCGTCGGGCGCCCCCGAGGCGGCATAGCCCTGCAGCTCTAATTTCGCTTTGAGTTCGTCGGAGAGCGGCGCCATGAATTCCTCGCCCTCAATATCGGTTTTATTAGGCGTGGGCGAACCGACGCGCAAGCCGTTATCGTCCATTACGGACCAATCTTGTCGACTCAAATATTTTATGTCGCCGTGATAATCCGTTCCGTCGCAATCGCCGAATAAATTTTTTATTTCGTTTTCGGATACGTTATCAATATTATAAATCTTTTCGGATAGAGCGAGCGTTTTTACAAAGCTTACGTCGCCGTTTACGGACAATGCCCCGTTCTTGGCTTTGAGCACATTATTTATCGCTTTGTGAGCATCGGATGCTGCCGTTATATAATAATCCCCGCCCTCGAGCAAGTATGTACCGTATCCGAAAGCGTCGTACGACTTCATGTCCTGAATATTAAACTCGATTGTTACTACTTCTTTGTCGCCTTTTTGTAATTTTGCGGTTTTGCCGTAGCCAACAAGATTAATTGCGGCTTTTTCGAGATTTTTCTCTTTATCGTAATTCGTATACGGAGCTTGAAAATAAATCTCCACCACGTCTTTACCTGGACGGCTGCCTACGTTTCGCACGGTTAACGACACTTCTATATTTCCGTCGCGATCGGGTTTACTTACCTTGAAATCGCTCCACTCGAAACTCGTGTACGATAATCCGTACCCGAACGGATATTTAACGGTTTTATCGTAATCAAACGCACCGGCATTACCTTGACCGAGAATGTAATCTTCATAACGCGTTTCGTAATACTTGTAGCCTACATAAATTCCCTCGGCATATGTAAGATAGTGATGTTCGGTCTCCGTACCGTTATGAAAATATTCAAAGTTCCCCATATTTTGCATTGCGGGAGAACTGAAAGCATCGTATGCGAAAGTATCTACGAGCTTACCGCTAGGGCTCAGCTTTCCCGCCATTATAGCCGTGAGCGAGATCATGCCGAATTGTCCTATGCCTCCTACGCACAAACACGCGTCTATGTCGTACTCGTCTAAAAAGCCGCACTCCACGGCGTTTGCCGTGTTCAAAATAACTATGACCTTTTCAAAATTCGCACATACGTTTTCGAGTAAGTCTTTCTCGTCCGAGTCAAGTTCGAGAATAGAACCGTTATTTTTCCCTCCCGAGGCTTGCGCCATATTGCGAGGCAAATCTCCGTTTTCGCAGCCGGCGCGAGCTATAACCACTATCGCAGCGTCATTATACTCGACATAACTGTTCTTTACCTCCGGCGTATACTGCGAATAAGGAACTTCGTTCAGTTCCCACTTCGACGGTTCATACTTTTTCGTGCCTTGCGCAAGTCCTCCCGTCAATCTGCGATAGGACGTTTTGCTCTCGTAAAAATTCCACAACGTAGGATTTACTTCGATACCGAATCCCTTAAAAGAAGATTGCAACGTATCTATTACGGTAGAATCGATAGATCCGGAACCTCTTCCTCCGCGCAAAAAATCCACCGAAGATTGCGAAAAACAACTGACTTTATCGCCTTTTTTGAGCGGCAGCGCGTCGTTTTCGTTTTTGAGCATTACAACCCCTTCGCCCACGGCTTCTATGCTCACTTGCTGCGCAAGCCTATACGCTTCATTCACATCCGCAGCGCGGCGCTCGAAATATTGATTTGTGTTCGTATCAAACCCACCGCCCGATATTCCGAAAAAACTTGTGAGTACCTCGCGGTATACTCCGAATGCAAGCGAATTGCCTATTATTATAATAAGCATAAATAACAACGCCAAAGATCCCAATACCGCGGTCACTGTTATATCCGATCTTTTATTGAATATTCTCCTCATCGACTCCTCCAGATAAAAACGTATTTTACATCGAGAAGTATATAAGACATTCGCTAATGCGGCAAGGCATTATCCGTAAATAGCTTCTTTGAGTTCGTAAACGGTAATCGGCTCAAAAAAAAGCACAGCCTTTCGACTGTGCTTTATGCGTTTCATAAGTTACGTGCTGAGTATGCCCGCCGCGCGCAGCGACGCAAGCAACGCATTAAGCGTTGTCGCAACATCCGCTACCGTAGGCGCTGCGCCGACGTCGGCTACCGCTGCCGCAGGCGTAATCGTGCCCGCAGGTCCCGTGGGTCCGGTCGCACCCGTCGCGCCTTGTATACCCTGCAAACCCTGCGGTCCGGTCGCACCCGTCGCACCCTGAATGCCTTGGATACCCTGTAAGCCTTGAGGTCCCGTCGCACCCACTGCGCCTGTTGCGCCCGTCGCGCCCGTCGCGCCCGTTACGCCTTGTATACCTTGTAAGCCTTGAGGCCCCGTCGCACCCACTGCGCCTGTTGCTCTTTTGCTTTAAGGGACAGTTTTTACTCTTTTTAGCTGATATTCTTCAAGACTTTCGCCTTTTCGGAATTTATAGTGAATATCGATCTCGCGTTCTACGTTGTCTGCGACCTTTTCGCCTACGGCTATGTAGTCGATAAGCTGTAAGCACATCTCGCGCGTAAGGCTCTCGCCTTTACCATAGCATTTCAGTCTGCGTATGTATTCCTCTGCATCCTCGTCGTCTTTATTTGATTCGGCAAGGCGTTTTTCAATCTCGCCGATTGTTCGTTGTACCGACTCCTTTTCGGCTTGGTACTTTTCGCAAAGGCTTATACAAACGCTTTCAGGCATCTTTCCCAACACCCTTTCTTCAAACGCGATTTGTATTAACTTGTCTAATTCGACAAGTCTGTTTTTGTTTGCTTTGAGTTGCTTTTCGTCGGAATAACGGCTCTGCTCGGTATGCTTTGAACGCTCTCTCAAAAACCGCTCTTTAACTTTCGTTTCATCAATCTCCACTTCTTCTAATAATGAGTGAATATCGTCCAAAACCAATGCTTCAAGTAGCTGTTCCGTGATGTGATGCGACGTGCAATACTTCTTTCCGAGATCGACATAAGTCCGGCACACAAAACAATTATGAACGTCTTTGGCTGATTTGAATTTGAGTTTTTTACCGCAATTCGGACAAACGACCAACCCCGATAACGGATGCACCACGTTTGATTTATCAGACCGTCCGCGCTTACCCTCATAGGTCGTCTGTACTTTATCCCAAATCTCTTTGCTTATGATTGGCTCGTGGGCGTTCTCATTTATAATCCACTCACTTTCGGGTATCTGTACAACCTTATGATTTTTATAAGATACTCGCGTCGTCTTATGCTGTATCGTATGCCCGATATATGTGGGATTTGAAAGTATCCACCTAATTGTTTCGGGATTCCAATACGGTTTACAAGGTCTGTTCCATTTACCGCCATCGAGCTTGGTATAGTACGTTGCGGGATTGGGTATTCCCTCGTCCGTTAAAATTCTCGCAATCGTCCGAGCCGAATGTCCCTGCAATCGCAAATCATATATGCGCCTTATAACAGCCGCCGCTTCTTCGTCAATTACTGCCGTGCGGCTTTCGTCATCGCCTGCTCTGTACCCGTATGGATAATTCCAATTCGTGTACTTGCCCGAACGCTGACTCGATTCCAATACCGCTCTTATCTTTTTGCTTGTATTAGCCGCGTGCCACTCGTTAAACACGTTCATTATAGGCATCATATCCATTGCGGTACTTGTTCTGTCTGCGGTATCTACGTTATCGTTGATTGCAATAAACCGTATTCCGTAAGCAGGAAATATGTAGTCTATGTACTGTCCGACTTCGATATAGTTACGACCGAACCGTGATAAATCTTTTACGATAATCGTATCTATTTTACCTGACTTTGCATCATCTAACAATCGTTGCACGTCGGGGCGGTCGAAGTTTGTTCCCGAATATCCGTCGTCCGCATACTCGTCCACCACATTGAATCCGTGTTCTTCGGCATATTGTCGTAACAGTATTCCTTGATGCTCGATAGACATAGATTCGCCTGCTTTCTCGTCCTCTTTTGAAAGACGTTTATAAAGACCTGTTTTATTAAGTTGTTTTTGCTTTGACATTTAACCTCCTTTTCTGTCAAAGCAATTAAGTTATGGTATATGTATTATACCACAACTCACTTGACTTTGCAAGACTCTTGATTGAATTTTACGAATAATTATAAGCCCATTTCTCTATTGGCACGACTGATTGCAATCTCCGTCATAAGAGTGCTTAAATCTTGGTTGCCCTCAAAATGTCTTGTAATTAAAAAACGCTTCCCATTGATTTCACATCTGCGTTGGGAAGTCGGATTATCTTCTGTTTGATTTTTTATTTTATCTGTTTTTTTATTTGCTTCCATATTCCCCCTTTTTCGTTTAGGCGAATAATACTCCCTATAAATATATGAACGGACTGCTTGTCTGTGTAACTTGTCCCACGCATTAAATTTACGAACACAAAGATAATGGCGAGAGCTAAACTGCTCTCGCCATTGCTTGAATTATTCAATTGTTATTATTTGGGGCAACTGCCCCGTAGCTTATTTCTCGTATTGCGCTTTCAACGCTTCAAAACCTGCCGTTATGACTGCGACCTTTGTTACATTATGCTTGATTAAGAACTCGTCAATTTCGTCCGCAAACTCGCGGCTTACACTCGTTCCCCATACCTTGCTTTTTGATTTACGTTCTTCCTTATGCTTTGCTTCGTAAGTGCGCTTCCGTTCTCTTTCGGGTGTATCTTCCTTGCGTTCCATTATGTAAATCCTTTTGTTTTAGTCGCTAAATATAATAGCATATTTTCAATAGGCTCGTCAATGTTTTGCCTATCCGTTGCGGTAAGCGATACCCCGTACTTTTCCAACTTGTCGCAAACTTTACGATAAATCTTTAACTTACGAGCCAAGTGGCTTTGCGTTAAAATAAGAACTTCATTAACCTTACCGAGCTTACAATCTTTGAACAAACGCTTCAATTCGGGACGACGGAATTTGCAACCACTGTAACCGTTGTCGATATACTTATCCGCTACCGTTCCGCCGTGTTCGCAAACATACTGTTCGAGCTTTTCAGACAACGCTCGTAACTCGCTTGAGTCTGTCTTGCTTGCTTTGCGTATGTATATGGCAAATCTTTTATCGGTCATACTTTTCTCCTTACACATAAATAAGCTCGTTCAAGATTTCCTCGTCAATTCGGTTTTTGATTTCCGTTTCGATTTGCAAATCTTTCATAAACTCGCCCGTCTTTTTGAATTGTGGCGACGCGGACAGTTTTGCGTACATCGTTTCGTATATACTGTCTGCTTGCTTATCAATACCGTGCAAGTATTCGGGAAGATTGGCGACAGTCCAATCAATACCCTTTTCTTTAAGGTATTGCAATTTCAGCGTTCCCCACTTACCGTATACCTGCGGTTTCTGCTCTACCATCATTTGGTACGCCTTGATTTCCGCAACGGTCATACCCTCGTCGCTCTGCGCCTTTCTCAAAATCTCTGCCTTGTTCATAATAACCTCCTGCGGTTTATATTCGCGTCGTATCAATACGACGGTATACTTATTATAGTCTTGTTTGTTCCTTTTGTCAATAGGTTTCGCGCAAGTTTCTCGGCGAATCGTCAAAAAATTTTATCGGTTTGAGTTGCGCCCGTTGTCGAGCGCAACATACCGTTATTCTTTTTACGTTACAAGTGCCGCAATTCCTCTAATAAGGAAAGGACACGCAACTACAATTACTGCGATAACCACCAAGCCGATTACATAGTTGACAAGCATTTTCTTCGCTTTCTCTTTTTCCTCGTTCTTGTGGGCTATGGCAATCATAACACCGATAACAATACTCCAAATTCCTGCCGAAGCTAAAAGCACCCACCACATATATGGCTCGTACTGCTCAAAAAGATATTCAACGTAATTTGTTACTTCCTCGTACTGATCGCCAAGTTCCTGCGTGTAGCTATGATGACAAACCGTACAAGTATATGTCCTTATAGTCTTACCGTTAACCGAACTTGATTCCGTTATATTATAATTATGCCCGTTGGCAGAGATTTTTGTATCAAAAGTATGACCGCAACTCTCGCAAGTGCTTCTGCGTAGTCCGTCTACCGTGCAAGTAGGCGCGGTTACGACCTCGTTATTATAATTATGTCCCGTCGGGTATGTTCCGTCCGTTTCGTGATAGCCGCTACCGCACACTTGACAAGTGAATACCGTTTTACCGAAATCCGTACAAGTCGCAGGCATATACGTTGCTTCATAGTTATGTCCGAGCGGATTGGTGTAGTTGTCGGTATAACTGTCGCCGCAACGGGTACAAGTATAAACGGTATAACCGCCGTTCGTACAGGTTGCTACTGTCGTGGACGCAACGTAATAATGTCCCGTTTCCTCTATGGAATAGTCGGTATAGCGATCGCCGCATTGTACGCAATCATACTGCAAATAGCCGCCGCTTGTACAAGTAGGCTTTTCCATCTTCTGAACATAGTAGTGGTCTATTTTATAAGGGTAAACCGCGCTCTTTGTTTTTGAAGATAACTTAATAGTATGCTCTCCTTCCGTTCTTATCCACGCGCCTTTTGTGTACGGTTTATCGTCGAGCGTTGCCGTCCAACCCGACCTATCCCAAGTAAAG
>CAJUNM010000021.1 GCA_910587805.1 uncultured Christensenellaceae bacterium
AGTGCAACTCTTATAAAATTTTTGTTTTTTAATCCCTATGGGAATTGCGCTTTATACCGAGTGCTCCGTTTTTCATTATGTGTGTTGTATTTACGATATTGTGTTTACCGTTATTCGGTTATTATATCGTCTTGCTTAATTTCCGCAGTTTCGACGTTGCCGTCCGCGTTCGCATCTGCCGTTTCGGATGCGGTCTCGGATTGATCCGCGAGATAGCGTTTTCTCGCTTTGACCAATATCCAAACGGTCTCGAAAATTATCACTCCGAACACTATCGCATTGAGCGCGACGAGTACGGGTATCCACCATGCGAAAACCTTATCTTTTTCTTTAATGCCCACGCTCACCGTGAACTCGCCGTCGGCGGGATCGTAGTCCTTGTACTGACAGTAAGTGTTGCAAATGGTGTATATCATATTGTGCGCCGCATCGCGCGCGAGGTGCACGTCCACGTTGTCGCTGTGATCTAACGGCGCGCCGTTAGCGCTATTGGGATTGAGCCACATGTCGTTGCCGGCGCGTATGCCTTGATGCGGGTTCATGTACTTATCGCCCGACGACCAGTCGGTTATGACCACGCCTCTGAAACCCCATTCCGTACGAAGCACATCGGTAAGCAGCGCGCGACTGCCGCCCGCCCAAGTTCCGCCTATACGGTTGAATGCGCTCATCATGGCGTTCGCATTACCTTTCTTGACGCATATCTCGAACGGACGCAAATACGTTTCTCTGAGCGCCTGTTCGGTAAGCCACACATTAAGATTTTGCGGATTCTTGCCCATCTCGGAAAGCGCGAAATGCTTGAGATAGCAGTACACGTTTGCCGACGCCGCGCCTTTGATAACGTATGCGCCGAGATAGCCCGAAAGCACCGAATCCTCGCTGTAGTACTCGAAGTATCTGCCGTTATACGGCGTGCGATGCAAGTTTACGCCGGGCGCGTACCAGCCCGAAATACCGGTAGCCTGAGCCTCGTTACCCAACGTTCTGCCCATCGCAAAAGCAAGCCGAACGTTATAGGTCTGCGCAAGATTCATCTGTCCGCCGAATCCCGACCAACGGCTTTTATCAAGCCCCGCCGGAGTGCCGACGTTGGGCTGCAAGCCGCTCGGTCCGTCGTAGTCGTAATTCTTGGCTTTGCCTATCGACGTCATTTCGTCGTTGCGATAGCCCGAAGATTCCACGAGATTAAACAATTCTTTCTCGGTTATCTCGTTAAGCAGTTGCTCGTATTCGGACGCTTTATAATTTCTGCCGAGCTTTTCAACCAGATCTTCGTTGAGCACGAGCTTAACGCCGCTTGTGCCCTTGAGATCGTCCGCACTCGCCGCCGAGCCGTCCTCTCGCCTCCACAAGCGCAAATGATTCGCGCCGTAATCGACGCCTTGTTCGCTATCCGCATTATAACGATCGTTGTTATCGTAACCGTCGTAAACGTAATTGTTCGCTTTGGTAACGTTGCTGCCGCCGCGGTTAGGGGCGGCGGTTACGGGGAACGTTTCCGCAAACGCGCCGCGCGAAAGATACGTTATCTCACTGCCCGCGGTCTGTCCGTCGATAGGCACGCCCGCATATGCGGTGTTGCCCGTAAAACGGTTTTTGACGATCTGTTTCGTTTCGAGATCGAGTTTGTACTTTATTGCGGTAGGGATAGTGAACTTTATCTGCGCGTTTTCGCATGCGTTAAGCTCGTGCGCGTTGTTCATGAGCTTGACGGCATACTCGCCAGCATCGAGTTCATATGTCGCCGCGCCGTTGCTGTTGCGGTCATAGCAGTCGTAGCTCGCTACGTCGTACAGATCGAATTCGAGAGTGAGCGCAGAAGACTGCCCGGGTTCGAGCATCGGCGTTTTTGCAAAAGCAACGAGATTGACTGCTGCTTTTTCGATCCCGCCTTTGCCGCCGCCGGCGTTTTTATCGTACGGCGGAGTTACATACAACTGCACCACATCCATTCCCGCAACTCCGTTTGCGGAGTTGGTCACGGTAACGTCTATTTTGATCTTAGCTTTTTTGTTCGTTATGCTCGCATTCTCGAGATCGATCTCGTTTTCGTCTATAACTACTTTGGAAGAGTCTACTTCCCAAGTAAAATCGGTATACGACAGTCCGTAGCCGAACGGATACTGCACTATGTTTTTGTATCCTTCATCGGTCGAATAATCGAACGTCTTTCCGTAAGCCTCGTGAACGATCTTGTCGGCATACGCCGTTTCATACCATTTGTAGCCTACGTAAATACCTTCTACGTAATGGATGTGATCCCCGTCTCTGCGGTTATTGGCGTACGACGGCGCAGAACGCAGATCGTACGCATACGTATCGACGGTGCGTCCCGACGGGTTAATTTCGCCGGTGAGAACGCGTCTTATCGCGTGCGCACCCGACTGACCGGGCAAACCGACGAGCAAAACCGCATCTATCTTATCGTTATCCAAAAACCCCATTTCCATGGTGTTTGCCGTATTGACTATCACGATAACCTTTTCAAAGTTTTCGGTAACGAGATCGATAAGCGCCTCTTCCTCGGTCGAAAGCTGCAGATATGTTCTGTCGCGGTCTTCGGGCTTGCCTTTCTTTTTCTGCGTGTACGGTATTTCCATGTTTTCCGAGCCCCAACGCGCTATCGTAATGACAGCCACGTCCGAGAACGCTTTGGCTTCGTTCATTACCGCATCGGTATAGAACGATCGATCCGGCTCGATCAATCTCACGGGATCGGTATCGTCCTGTTTATCCTCGCGCTTATTCGCAAAAGCAAAATACTTGTCAAGCAACGATTCATTGAGCTCGAACGTGCGGCTCGTCGTGCCGTCCTCGTCGGTCGTAATGTTTCTGAGCGCAGCCGAGAGAGTAACGCACTTATCCCACTGAAGATTTGCCGCACCGCTGCCGCCGCCCGTGAGCAAAAACCCCGCGTCGCAAGACGCCCATCCGAACAGATTCAGCTTGCGCTCGGTCTCTTTAAGCGGCAGAGCCGCGCTGTCTCCGTCATACTCGTTTTTGAGCAGAACGATGCTCTCGTCGCCTATCTTGCGCACGAGCGCGTCGCTTTCTGCGAGCGCGGCGTCCACTTCTTCGCCGTCAAACCTAAGACCGTTACCGCACAAAAGATTGGTTATCGCGCCGGCGTTTATTCCGCAGAGAGCGTCCGCAACTATCATAGCGGCAAACACGACCGCCATGATCCCGATAACCACCCAATTCCAAACCTTAAATTTCATATGTTAAGCCTCCGTTACCGTGTAGCGGTAAGTTATTTCGTAATCCTTACCGTATACGTTTACCTTAAGCGACATCGACTTCTCACCGACCGATGACGTATCGAACGTTGCTCCGCTTGCGGATATTATCTCGTCGGTCACGCATATATCGCGGAAGTCGCAGCCGATCTCGCCATGTTTATCCGCAGGCACGGCTATCCTGATCATTACGTTTTCGAGCACGCCCTCTTTTGTCGTTGCGCTAATTGCGTATTTCGCTTCGCCGCGAGCGACGACGATCTCGACTTCTTCGTCGATTACGTCGAGAACGGGTTCTGCGGCAAAGTAATCTATATTCGGTCCGCGTTCGCCCTTGAACTCAAGCGAAACGCTATTTTCTCCCGCAACAAAGTCAACGGTCGCAAATGTAGTTATCGACCAATTATACGTGCGATGCCACATTCCCGTGTCCGTAGCTGACTGAACAATACCGCTAATCGAATAAGCATTTCCGTTCACCTTGCAGTCGAATATCGCGGAGAGATCTTGCGTGCCGTTTCCGCCGTCGGAAAGATTCGACTGTGCGCGCATTTTGAGCCTGTATCGTCCGGCATTTTCAACATTGAATTTTACGGTAAGAACGGTATTCCCCGCTTTCCAGCCGCTGGCGCCGTCGAGACCTGCCATTGCGGAAGATCCGAAAGTACCGTTGGAAACGGGCTTACTCCAATTATCGGTCACCGTCTCACGCTCGTACTTGCGCGTTATCGGGCTTCCGTCGTTGTTTTTCACCGTTACCGCGCTATCGTCTTCCGCTTGCACCGTATATCTCTTGCCCGCCGTTTCACGGCATACGCCGCACCTTGCCTCGTCACCGTCCCATTTTATCGACGAGTGCGGCATGAGCACTATCTTATGACACTCTTTACACTCTGCTTCCGATCCGCAAACCGGCGGCGCATCGAACGTGTGATCGCTCGGAGGCGCGATTTCCGTGCCGCACTTAGTACACATTTGACCGTGCTCGCATGTCGCCGCAGGTCCGGGCTCGTGATCGCCCGTAGCCGGCGTTATCACTTTGCCGCACGTCGTACACGTTTGAGGTTTGGCGCAAGTCGCTTCCTCTCCGGGCGTGTGATCGGTCGTTTTCGGTGTTCTGAACGGCGCATTATGTATGCGGTTCCGCCCTTCGGCGTCCGAGTAAGTTCGCGAGCAATCTACACAGCGCCAATATTCCTCGCCGCCGTAATCGGCGCACGTTGCGGCTCTGGCGTTTTCTTTTTCCAAATTATGTTCGGCGCAATCGGGCAGTTCAAACACTCTCAAATCGCTCACGTTTGCCGCACAAGGAGTATATGCGCAATTAACGTATTCGGAGATCACACGTAGTTCGATCGTGTTGTCGCCTTTTTGAAGACCGACTTCGCCTAAAGATACGTCGCTGAAATTCGCCCATAACGCATAATCGGGAGTTTCGGACTTCTTTCCGGGCAGTATTGCGTTATCATCGACTTCGATAGGCGTCAAAACTTCTTCACCGTTTTCGATAACGGGAATACCCGTTTCGGGGTCGCTCTTAATTATATTTATATCGAAAAGCTCGTTTATAAGCACTTCGCCCATTTCCAAAGGTTCCCAATTATTACCCGGACCGTCAACGAGCATATATCCGCTCGCCGCATTCAGTACAAGCTCGGCTCGAGTATCCGAATCGGAATATATATGATAACGCAATACGTGTCCCTTTTTCAAATCGCGCAAGCACGGTATTCCTTGCTCGTGCCCTACGTTATAATATTTTTCGGTAAAATTTACCTCTTCTCCGTTTTTCAGATATCCCTTACCGGATTCGGGTTTGGCTATGATCGGTTTCGTACACTCTCTGTCTTCATACACTGCATCGGCGGTATTCTCGAGAAAACTCTTTCCTATGTATGCCGATCTGTCCGCTTCGAGTATTTCGCTGTAAACAATGTCGGTAGAATGAACGTCGTACCCCTTGAGAACGGTAACGGCAATGTCGTCGCTCGACCATTTATCGTACTTTGCGACGAAAATGTGCGCTCCGTTCGTATCGAGACTGTACGCCGTCGGCATGCTTATCTTTGTTTCCTCGCCGCCTATCCTCTCGTAAACGTCGAAGTCGGCAACGGCGGAAGACGTGCCGTCCCCGTAATTCACCGCGACCTTAATGCCCGCGACAAGATCTATCGTGCCGGGACGCAGCATCTTGGGAAGCGACGACGCATCAAAAGTCACGCCCTCGATTTCCACGTCCGACATCTCTATAGGGTACGCAACCGACGCACCCTCGTATATAAACATTATATTTTTATCTTTAGAATCAAGCGCGCCGTCCGGATTTATTTCGCATTCGTCGGGCGACAGATCCTCTATTATATGGTTGCCGTCGTCGTCGAGGTGACTCCATTTGGCGGCAAGCGTCATTCCCGTACTGTCAAACATTTCGCCGGGTCTGTATTTTGTCTTAACGGGCGGCGTAACGATATAAAGTTCTATCACGTGCGGGTCTTCGTCGTCGGGCGGGAGTATAGTTCCTCCGCCGCCGATAGGCTTTTTGTCGCACGCAACAAAACAGAACAATACCGCGAGCACCGCCGCCGCGATTCCGAAAAATCTGCTTGCACTGTTCTTTTTCATACTCATCTCTCCTGATTTATTTAACGACAAAAATTGCGCCGTTATTGAAATGAGTATACCCCCCCCCGACGTTCCGCGTCAATACTTTTGTTGTAATTTAATCGTTTTTTGTTGTAAACGGTGTAAAAAGACCACCTGTCTATCCCGAGTGCGCAAAAACACAATTTGTTTTTTATGGCGGAGATTTATCGGCATACCTCTCCCGAGCGCGCATTGCGCGCCCACCCTCTCCAATTCATAATTCATAATTCTTAATTCTCTCTCATCTCGGGAAAATAATATCGGTATTAAAAATGCCGTCTTCGGCGGTGACCTTCAGTTCGCCGCCGTATTTTTCGGCGAGCATGCGCACGGACTTCATACCGAAACCGTGATTGAGCGCATCGCCCTTGGTCGATCTCGGCAAGCCGCCGTCGAACTCGAGATCGCCGCCGTAGAAATTATATACGTTCACAAACACGAAATCGTTTATGCGCTTTACGGATATGCCGACTACTCTGTCGTCTTTATCGAGCGTGGAAACCGCTTCTATCGCGTTGTCGAGGATATTGCCGAATATAGCGTAAAGATCGCTCTCACCTATAAACGCCAACTGCTTGCCGTCTGCAACGCATGAAAGCAATATGCCGTGACGATTGCAATACAAACTTTTTTCGGTCAATATAACGTCGAGCGCGTCGTTGCCCGTTTTTACGCCGCTGTCGTATACAGAAATAAGATTTTCCATCTCGTCGAGCGCATCGGGGCTTAGGCTGTTTTTCGCGCCCATCGTGCGTATTTGATGCTTGAGATCGTGGCACTTGAAATTGATAAGATCGATATTCGTTTTGGTAAGGTCGTATTGAGCTTTGCTTTGTTCCCAAAGTTTATTTATCGTATCGAGCTCGCGGTCGAGCTTACGAATTTTCGCCATGCCGAACTGCATATACAGCGTCAGCGCACAACAAAAAACGTTTGCCACGTCCGCAACGATAACATAAACGGGATCGTACTTTGTCGCGCTGTGCTCGGTGATCACCGCGCTTATTACTATGCCGAACAATATAGTCAACGCGAATATTACGAGCATAGCGCCGTTTTTAAGCGATACCGCGCCGTGCTCGAGCGACGGGGAAACGATTCTGCACACCGCCCAATACGTTACGAACAGTATCGTCAGATACACGGCGACTATAAAAGCGTTTGCGAATATGGTTTTGCCGCTGCCGTAAACTATAGTTATGAGCGCGCCGAACGGATTGCTGCCGACGTTTATCACATCGGACATATTATGTACGCCCATAACCACCGCAGCTATATCGAATAACTCGTACGAAATATGCTGCATAGCGTAGCCCGCAAGCCCGCAAAACGCAACGGTGCGGAAATCGACGTCGAAACAAAGCCACAGCGCGCCGAGCGTAACGCCGAAAAACGCAAGGTACATAAAAGTAGCGAACAGCGCGCCGTCGTCGAGCACCGGCATAGCGAACGCAACGCCGATACAGACCGTCACCGCGCCTGCTATGCGCAACCAAAACTTTTTGCGCCGTGCGAGCCTAAAAGACACGAGCATTTCCGCGAGCAAAAGTTCCGCCATAAAAACCGCTTTATACCAAAAGAACGCGTCGATCTCGTACATTATTTGCCTTCCATTCTCGCGCCTATCGCTTGTAAAAACTCTTTCTTTTTGGAATGGCTGATCTTGAGTTCCTCGCCGCCCACTACCGCTGTGTAATCCTTCACGGACGTGACGTAATCGAGGTTGACGAGGTAGCAGTTATTGCAGCGTGCGAACTGCTTTTTCGGAAGCTGCGTTTCAACGTTTTTCAGCGCGCCGTAAGAACTAATATCGCCGCTGTTCGTATGGTAAATTATGCTTCTGTTCATTACCTCTACGTACTTTATATCCGAAACCGAAACGATCCTCAATCCGTCCGAAGACTGAACTTTTATCTTGAGATCGACGGACGCGGCGATGCGTTCCATAGCGCGTAAAAGTTTGAGCTTGATATTGCCGTACATCACGGGTTTTAAGATAAAATCGAACGCGCCGACCTCGTACCCGTTTACCGCGAACTGCGCGAGACTCGTCACGAATATTATCATAACGTTCTTATCGCGCTCGCGCAGTCTCTTGGATGCCTCGAGCCCGTTTGTACCAGGCAAGCCTATGTCCATGAATACAATATCGTACACGGGCTTATACGCGCTTAGCATAACGTCGGCGGTCTTGAATCGGTCGTACGAAAACGCAACGCCGTTTTCCGAGCCGAACCGTTCCACCGCCGCTATGAGCGCGGTATATTCTTTGTCGTCGTCCTCGACTATAGCAAGATTGATCTTCATTAAATTACCGTCGATTTATTTTTCGTTCGAGCTTATCACAGCCCCGTTTTAAGCAGATCTTCCACGCTCGTCACTTCGTCGGTTCGCTTTACGGCGTCGGGCGTTTTTGCCGCGATGCCGCTCTGCGTACCCGCGCCCGCGCTCGTCTTGCAACGTTTATTAAACGTGCATGCGAGCGTATCCTCTATATTCTTCGCTATCGCGGTAAAAGGCGCAGCCGTCTTTATATATGCCGCGCCGTTGCGCTTGTCGGTCTCTGTCTTGCCGCAATCGACGTAAAGCGTGCCTACGAGCAGCCGAGCTATACCCTCCCACTCGCCGCGCTGTTTTACCGTATCCAGCAATATATCCGCGGCGTCCGAGGTGCGCTTTTCCTTCAGCGCGACCATCGCTTTCATCAAAAGACCGAACGCACCGTCGAACTCGACGAGAGCGAGCGTTTTGAACGCGGCGTCGTGTTCCGACGTATTTATGCATGAGCACATTATCTCGAATAATCTCGTACGCGCGACGTCCATGCCGTATTCCAAACATTCACGATAAAGCTCTATAGCTTTATCCTCGTCCTTTTGCACTCCCGAGCCGCGTTCGAGCGCGAGCGCGTAATTAAACCGCGCGCAATTGTCGTTTTGCGCGTTGTCCGCAAAATACTTGACGCCGGCGGATTTATCCGCTTTTTTATCCTGCGACGATACCTCGAGAATGGCGAGCCGCATGGGCGCGTCCTTATCGCCCGCCGCCGCTGCGCGCTTATAGTACGCCCGCGCCGCTCTGTGATCGGGCTTTACGAGCGTGCCCGTCTCCAAACAATAGCCGAGATTGAACAGTGCGGGCGCATAGTTGCTCCGCGCCGCGCGCGACAGATATTTATATGCTTTAGACGCCTTATTCGGCGCGTATTGCGCGAGCGCAACGCCGTACTCGTACATGCCTTGCGGCGTGAGCGTATTCTTTTTAAGCTCTTTCAAGCGCGTTTTTACTTCTGCCTTTCCGAGTTTTTCGGGCGCGTCGTCGCCGGCGGCGTCCATATAGTCGAACTTATTTACATCGCAATACTCCTCGCACGCCGCATAGGTATACGCATAACCCGTAAATATCAAACGCTGTGCGCGAGTGTCCGTTTTTAACTTTTTGCATAGGACTATCGCGACTATCGCGCCGACAGGCGGAATCAACTGCAATACGCCCGCAGCCAAGCACAGCTTTTCGTTCGACCGCACGCGCAATAATATTAAGTATATAAATACCGACGCATATGCGCATACGATGACCGCAAAAGCGATGAGCGACGCATACGCCGCGCCCGCAACGCCCGTCGCTTTCAGCGCGAGCTGTATCACGGCGAGCAGCGCGCCTGCTATAGTCAGCCCCGCGCACACACCGCCGAACGCGCGCATATACGCGGTCTTTGCGCACAGCACGATCAGCGCGATAAACTCCAAGAGCGAAAAGAACGCCAAGCCGATATTTAAGTAATATAAAATTTGAATGAGATTTTCCGACATATGATCCTTCACTTTATATTTTCTGTCGAGACCGCGGTTTTTATCTTAATTGCGTATCGCGCATTTTGCACTTTTTCAAATCCGTAGTTTATCGATCATTTTCGTTTTGCGCGCTGTACCGCTTCTTCCCAACCGTCGAGAAGACGCGCGCGTTTTTCTTCGGGCATGGTCGGCTTGAACACGGTCTCGTCCGCAGCCGCCGCCGTCACGGAAGTTTTGTCTATTATGCCCATAGTGAGCGCCGCGAGTCGGTACGCGCCGAGCGCGGTTATCTCCACTACCGCGGGGCGAACTACGTCTACTCCCGCTATGTCCGCCATGAAACGCATCATAAAATTATTCTTCGACGCGCCGCCGTCCACGGCGAGCTTGTTCACTTTGATCTTGCTGTCCTTTTCCATGGCGTGCAAAACGTCGAAAACCTGATATACTACGCTCTCGAGCGCGGCGCGTATAAAATGTTCTTTGGTCGTGCCGCGCGTCAGTCCCGTCACCGTGCCGCGCGCATATGCGTCCCAATGCGGCGCGCCCAACCCGACAAACGCGGGCACTATGTAAACGCCGAGCGTATCGTCGACTTTTTCGGCGTACTTTTCGGTTTCCTCCGCAGAACGTATCATGCGCATCTGATCGCGCAGCCACTGCACGACCGCTCCGCCTATGAACACGCTCCCCTCGAGCGCGTACCGAACCGAACCGTCGGCTGTGGCGGCGAGCGTGGTTATAAGTCCGCGCTTGCTCTCTATAGGGGTTTCGCCCGTATTCATCAGTAAAAAACAGCCCGTGCCGAACGTGTTTTTGCACTGACCGCGCTCGAAACATCTCTGTCCGAACAGCGCAGCCTGCTGATCGCCGGCAACGCCCGCAATGGGCAGTTTTGCGCCGAACTCCGTTTCGTCGGTGTAGCCGAAAAGACTGCCCGACGGCTGTACGCGCGGCAACATTATGCGCGGTATATTGAACAGTTCCAAAAGCTCGTCGTCCCAATCGAGGGTATGTATATTGAACAGCATTGTGCGCGACGCGTTAGTATAGTCGGTGGCGAATATCTCGCCCGCCGAAAACTTCCACATAAGATACGTGTCGACCGTGCCGAACAGCAGTTCGCCGCGCTCGGCGCGTTCTCTCGCTCCGTCTATGCTGTCGAGGATCCACTCGAGCTTGGTCGCGGAAAAGTACGCGTCGAGCGTAAGTCCCGTTTTACGATAGATCATCTTATCGTAACCTTTGGCAGTCAAAGCGTCGCATCGCTCCGCCGTACGCCGACACTGCCATACTATAGCGTTGTATATCGGCTTGCCCGTTGCCTTTTCCCAGACGATCGTAGTTTCGCGCTGATTGGTTATGCCTATCGCAGTCACGTCGCCGCGAACAAGCCCGCCGCGCGCGAGCGCCTCGCTCACAACACCCATTTGCGACGAGTATATCTCGAGCGGATCGTGTTCGACCCAGCCCTCGGCGGGATAAACTTGCGCAAACTCCGCTTGCGCCGACGAAACAACCGCGCCCGTGTCGTCGAACACTATGGCGCGCGAGCTCGTTGTTCCTTGATCGAGCGCAAGAATGTATTTATGCTTTTTCATTGCTATAACTATGTCTCCTTGTTACAAAATGTTTTTGAAAGGACAGTCGCGCGTCAGGTGGGCAAGCAGCCAAATGCTGCGCGGATCATGATTTATTGTTTTTACTTATATTGCGTTAAGATTGTTATAAACCAATCTGTGATTGCGACGGGAGTGTAGCCCCTCCTACATGACCAAGGCTCCGCGCCAAACGTAGCCCGCATCACGCGATGAATGTCCTTTCAATATTGCGCGTGACCACAACGTCTACGCCCGTACCCGCCGCGTTCTTTACCGCTATATCCCCGATACGAACGGGCGCGGTCAGTCGAGCATTTTTTATCTCTTCGAGCACCTCGAACATTTTTTCCTTCGGAACGGCGTCCGCCGTTTTGACGGGTACACGCGGCAGCTCGCCGCCTATGAGTTCCGCTGTGGACGTAACGGTTCGTTTGGGCGCGGTAGCCTCGTCGAGCGCGTACTGTTCGCCGCGCTTACAGGCGTTGCCCGTAACGGTGATCTTGCCGCCGTCCTTTCGCACCTCGAGCGCGCAACCCATCGGACAGCGTATACATGTAAATTTATCTATCTTCATGCGCTCACCCGTCCTTATTCGTCAAAGTTATTTCGACGCATTCCGCCGACCGCAGCCGTCTCGACTGCTCGGCGTTCAACTCGAGTGTTTCCATTTCGCCGGGCGCTACTATCGGTCTGTTCCTTTCCGCTACGGGCGCGCCGTCAGCCGATACGCGCAGTTTGCATTTTTTATAAACGCCGCTCACGCGCATGCGCAAGGTCAAGTTTCCGCATCCGCCGCGAGTTATCCGCTGCGGCACGCAGTACCTTACTCCGCCCGAAGTCCTGACGCGCACCGCCGCGTCGCTTTTGCCGATTCCGCAACCCGTTACGTACCGAGCCGCGGCAACGCCGCAAGCCCCGCTCTCGCGCGAGACGTAATCGACGAGATCGTGCACGTGCAAGCAATTGCCGCACATAAACACCCCGTCCGCGCTCGTCATGAATCCGTCGTCCACATCCGCGCCGCCCGTTGCGGTGCAAAACTCGACGCCCGCGCCGCGCGCAAGCTCGTTTTCGGGCAGCAGTCCTACTGACAACAGCAGCGTGTCGCATTCGATCTCTCGAGCCGTGCTCATAACGGGGTTGCGATTTTCGTCCACAGATGCGACCACAACCGACGATACCCTGTCGCGTCCGCGTATTTCCGTTACGGTGGTCGACAGCATGAGCGGTATGCCGAAGTCGTCGAGACACTGCGCGATATTGCGTCTCAGCCCCGACGAATACGGCATGAGTTCGGCGACGCCTTTTACTTCCGCGCCCTCGAATACCATGCGCCGCGCCATTATCAGACCTATATCGCCCGAACCCAAAATAAATACTTTGCGCCCTATGCGCTTGCCGTCTATATTGACGAGTCGTTGCGCCGTGCCCGCAGAGAACACGCCCGCAGGCCGCGTGCCGGCTATGTTTATCGCGCCGCGCGGGCGTTCTCTGCACCCGCACGCCAATATCACCGCGCCCGCCGTATATTTGATCATACCGCGGCTGTTGACCGCAGTAACCGTTCTGTCGGACGATACGGACAAAACGGCAGTGCCGTAAAGTATTTCTATATTTCGCGCCGCCGCAAGCTCGCCGAATCGCGCCGCATACTCCGGACCGGTAAGCTCCGCATTAAACGTGTGCAAGCCGAATCCGTTATGCACGCACTGATTGAGTATGCCACCCGCGTGACCGTCGCGTTCGAGTACGACGATATCGGTCGCGCCCGCATCGTACGCCGCGACCGCCGCGGCAAGCCCAGCCGGTCCCGCGCCTATTACGACTATCGCTTTTTGCACGTTCACGACAGCCTCCCCGAAACGATAGCGCCCGTTCCGTTTTTGGTTATTTTCTCCTCGTCGACGCCAAGCTCGCGCGCCAATATCTTTATCAGAGCGGGGGTGCAAAACCCCGCCTGACATCTGCCCATGCCTGCGCGCACTCTGCGTTTCACTCCGTCGAGATCGACTGCGCCGCGCTCTATCGCCTGCACTATTTCCGCCTCGGTCACGCACTCGCAACGGCATACTATATTACCGTAGCGCGGGTTTTCCGCAATGAGCTTTTCGCGCTCGTCGTCCGTCGCCGATGCGAAACACGTAATAGCGCGTCTACTCGGATCGAATTTTTCGTTTTCGCAAAGTCGCAACTTTACGGCGACTTTCTCGGCGAGATACTCGCCTATAGCGGGGCTTGATGCAAGCCCCGGCGAGCAAATGCCGAGCGCGTTGAAAAACCCGTCCTCGCTCTCTTCTATGACGAAATCGTCGCCGCACACCGCACGCAAGCCCGAAAACTGCGTTATTATATCGCGCTTATTCAAGCACGGTACGGAAAGCCTGCCCTTATCGAACACGTCGTTCAAAATTTCCGCTGTGGTGGAAACGTCGCTCTTATCGTTTACGTCCTCCGCCGACGGACCGACAAGCGTGTTGCCGTGGCACGTCGGCGCGACAAGCACGCCTTTGCCGCGCGCAGTGGGAATTTGAAACACCGTACGCGTTACGGGCGCTGCCGTTTTATCGAGCAAAACGTATTGCCCGCGCCTCGCGATTATCTTGCGCTTGACAGAGCACACTAAATTATTTATTACGTCTGCGTACAAACCCGCCGCATTTATGACGGTGTGCGTCAATAACGCGCCGCCGCCTGCCGTGATTCTATAAAGCTTACCTACGCGCTCTATGCCCGTGACCGCGCTGTTGAGCCGCACCTCGCCGCCGTTTGCCGTAAAGTTTTCGTAACACGCTATATTAAGCTCGTACGGCGATACGATAGCGGACGTGGGCGCATACAACGCAGATACTACTTTGTCAGACAGGTTCGGCTCGAGAGCGCGGGCGAACTCCGCCGTCACTGCTTCCGCGTCTACGCCGTTTTCGACAGCGCGTCTGCGCAACGCGTTGACGTCGCGGCTGCCGTCGAACGACAAAACGAGCGCGCCGTTCTGTTTGTACGGAACGTCAAGCTCTGCGCACTTTTTCCACATTATGCGGCTGCCGGCAACGTTAAACTTTGCCTTTAGAGTGCACGGCGCCGCGTCGAAACCCGCGTGCACTATTCCGGAATTGGCTTTGCTCGTGCCGACGGCAACGTCGTTTCCGCTTTCTATAAGCAAAAACTTCCCGCGAAATTTGCATAATTCTCGCGCAGCAAAAGTCCCGATCACCCCGCCGCCTATGACGATACAGTCGTATACCTTGTCAAAGCAAGTATCCATAACAGCATTGTACCACATATGCGACGAAATGTCAACGTTTGGGTCAAGCGATTATTGACGTTTACTTGTATTTAGTCGCAAACAATGCGATTTTAATGCGCCGAACAGCAGCGGATATCACCGCGGCTGTCTGTCTAATTTTTCGTCGTAATTTGCAAGACACTTGCGGATTATCTCGATAGCCTCGTACTTGTGGCATATCTCTTTGACCGCCGTAACCTTGTGCTCGAGCGCCTTGTACACCTCGAAAAAGTGCATCATTTCGTCGAACAAATGCGGCGGCAATTCTTTGATGTCGTAATAATGCTTGTAATTGGGATCGTTCACGGGCACCGCTATTATCTTTTCGTCAAGCTCGTCGCCGTCGACCATTTTTATAACGCCGATAGGCATGCACGTGACGAGAGTCATCGGAAATATCGACTCGTTGCACAGCACCAAAACGTCGAGCGGGTCGCCGTCGTCGGCAAGCGTGTGCGGTATGAATCCGTAGTTTGCGGGATATACCGTCGACGTATACAATACGCGGTCGAGCCGCAACAGACCCGTTTCCTTGTCGAGTTCGTACTTTGTTTTGCTGCCCTTGGGAATTTCAATAAGCGTCTCGAACCTGTTTTCGGTTATCCTCGACGCGTCAATATCGTGCCAAATATTCATAAACATCACCTCGCATATATATGTGCTGCATATACATTATATCACCGATCCCGAAATTGTCAATATAAATCATTAAGGTTGGTATTTTTACGCTTGAAAAGCTTATTTTATAAGGTTGGATTTTCAGTACGCAGAAAACGCGCTGTCGCGCTGTGTTCAGAATCTCAACCTAAATGCGGCGAAGCCGCCCAATAATTCTTAATTCTAAATTCTAAATTCAAACACTATTTCATTCTCGTACGGTTCTTCGGGCGAGAATACGCCGCAAGAATGCGGCTGTCTGTGTATGCCGTCGGGGTGGTACTGACACTCGGTGCACACCGCCATATACTTCCCATCCGTACCGCCGCCGAAAAGCCGCGCATCCTTCGGGCTGTTGTTCGTATATATCACGACGCACGGATAATCGGTGGAAACGCGCATCTCTATCCCGCTTGCAGGACTGTACAACGATACGGCGAATGTGCCGGCGTTCCCGTCGAGAAAGAACGGGTGATCGTAGCCGCACGTCACGCGCTGCACCTCGGGCGAATCGATAAATTCGCCTATCGCGTGCGCCGTCCGAAAATCGAACTCGGGCGTAACCGCCGTTTCGTCAACCGTGACACCGCGCTCATTGACGTACCCAAAGCGCGACGCGTTTATTCGCATGATGTGATTTTCGACCGTTTCGCGCAAGTTCCCCGACAGATTCCAATACGCGTGATTTGTCACGTTGAGCAGCGTTTTTTCGTCGCACGTGCCGCGGTAACGAATGACGAGCTTGTTCTCGTGCGCATACAATGCGTACGTTACGGAAAGCGTCACGTTGCCGAAATACCCGCCTTCGCCGTCTGGCGAGAAATACGTAAACTCGACTTCGGCGCAATCGTCAAATTCGCGCACCGAATACTCGAACTTTTTGTATCTGAAACTCGCCGAACCGCCGTGCAGATTATCTACGCCGCGGTTGTTCTTTTCGAGATGCGCCGTACGTTCGCCAATCGTGAACTCGGCGTTCGCTATCCTGCCGGCGGTGCGCCCTATCGTTTTTCCGTGCGCGGCGCGAAGCATAAGCGTCTCGTCCGCGGGACGCAGTGTTACGAGCCGCGGCATGCCGTCGCGGTCGGGCACGTACACGTCTCGAATACCCGCGCCGCAGTCGGACAAAGCAACGGTCATTCCGCAGTCGTTTTCTATGCGAATCTCGGTATATATTCGGTTATCGACAATATATTCTCGTTCGGTTATTTTCATGTTGCGATCCGATCAGGCTTTGTATTGCGCGAACATCCAATCGATGATGCGCGGGCAGTCCTTGTTGTCCTCTGTCTTGTATGTAAATTCGGAAGCTCCCGCTTTCCATACTTTATCCCATATCGCATGACCGTCGTTACCCATCGTTACGAGCATCATGTTATTTTTACCGTACGCGCTTATAGCGTCGTACATAGCTTTGGTGCCCGTACCGTACGGAACAGCCGAATCGTTGGTCGCATGGAATGCGTATATAGGCATATCGGAAAGCGCTTCCGCCATGTCGAGCGGACCGCCGCCGCACATGGGCACAGCCGCGGCGAAAATCTCGCCGTGACGCGCGATAATATCCCAAGTACCGTAACCGCCCATTGAAAGTCCGATCACGTAAACGCGGCTTGCGTCTATCTCGGGACGCGCGGCATACGTTTTGACGAGGTTTGCTACGGTGGCGAGGGCTTTGGTCTCGGGCGTTTCGGAAAGATTATAACTGCCCGATCTCCAATCGCGGTTTACCCACTTCGTGTATTCGACATTATCGTCCGTTTTAGGCTTGTCTTCGCCGTCCTCGGTCTCGCGGTACGGACACTGCGGCGCGATCACGTACGAATCGTAAAACATGCTTTCTATATTATCGTATGCGTGAGCTATGGAATTTTTGAGCTGAGACTCGTTGTCGTTTCCGCGTTCGCCCGAGCCGTGCAAAAACAAAACGAGCGGCGCGGGTTCGGATTCGGACGGCCCATAATCTGGCGCGCGCTCGACGAATTTTACCGAATAGCCGTTATATACGTGCGATTTTTTGTTCGACGTAAATTCGTTCTTTATCTGCGCTTCGGTTTTGCCATCGCCTTGCACGACGCGTATCGACCGCTCGGCGGTCTTGCCGCTATACTCGACTGTGAACGATCCGTCCCTTATGAGCTTGCCCGACGGCGCGGAAAGCTCGTACTCGCCTGTATTCAAAACCTTTGACGTGCCGTCCTTGTAACGCGCGATAACGATCAAGCCGGATGAGTCGAACGTTTCGCCCATGCGGTAGCGCGTTTTTACCGCACCGCCGATCCCGATCGAAACAAGCGCCGACGACGAATCGTTCGGTCTGTCGCTCGGATTTTTGCCGCACGCGGCGAGCGCGGCAAGTACGAAAACCGCCGAAGCGACCGACGCGATAAATTTTGAGAATTTGCCGATTTTCATATGTCATTTTCCTCCGAATCCCATGCTTTGCGCAAAAGATGATAATATTATACAACAATATCATCAATAAGTCAACATATAAACGCAGCGAAATATACGACTTATCAAAACCCCCGAGTTCGATACGAAACTCGGGGGTATATAATAGCCGATATGATTTATATTCGGCTTTACGCCGCAGGCGCGGACACGTCCAAAATAAAGTAATCGTAATTCACGTCATCGGACGTCCAAGTAAACTTATGGCTGCCCGCTTCGAGCGTTACGGTATTGCTTTCGCAAATTCCGTAATACGCCAGACTGCCATTCGTAGGATCTTGAAAATTCGAGTCTTCTCTGCCTGCAAATGTCAACGTCGTTTCGCCTATCTTGGCATCTCTCATCCAATTGGAATCGTATGTCGTCTGTTTATACCCCCACTTGCCGATCGACACCGAAATTTTCACATCGGACTTCTCGTTAAGCGTAAAGCTCAAAACAAATGTCGATCCGTTTTTGATTTTTGTTACGCAATAACCGGAAAGATCGTCGCGGCTCCATCTGTCGGTCATACCTTCTCCTCCTACGGAGTTGTCAAGTCCGTGCGTCCAGCCCGACCTGTCGCGCAAATTCTCCGCCTCGACCTTGTGCGACCCGAAATTATTTATCTCTATATCCGGAATAGTCTCCGAAGGGTCGTATGCCGTTATCTCGAACCAATCGTAGCAAACGTCGCCGGACGTCAATTCTATAAGATGGCTGCCGGCGTCGAGGGCTATCGGAGTGCAATGCAGCACGCCCCAAGGCATATCGCCCAATTCATCGTTCGGATGCGTAAAATCGTCGTTACTGTGCCAAGTCAATGTTTGCTCGCCTATCTTTACCACCGCGTCATTCGCGGGAATAGTTGCGCCGCTTTTCCATTTACGGATCCTTATATCGAACACTATCTTCAAACGGGTTTTGAGCGCAATATTGATTTTGAACACCGAGCCCCATTTGATGCGCGTAACGCCCATGCCGCTCGAATTGTCTTTGTTCCATTCCCACTTGTCTATCATGCTTTTTCCGGGATCATACTCTATCGGATTACCTTCGCCCCAAGCGTGCTTCCAGCCGGACTTATCGAGCAAATTCTCCGCTTCCACTCTGTACGACCCGTAATCATCGATCTCGGCGTCGGGGAAAACAGTAGAAGGGTCGTATGCCTTTATCTCGAACCAATCGTAACAAACGTCGCCCGACGTCAATTCTATCACGTAATTGCCGGCGTCGAGAGCTATCGGAGTGCAATGCAGTACGCCCCAAGGCATATCTTCCGCAAATTCACTCGTATGCGTAAAATCGTCGTTACTGTGCCAAGTCAATGTTTGCTCGCCTATCTTTACCACCGCGTCATTCGCGGGAATAGTTGCGCCGCTTTTCCATTTACGGATCCTTATATCGAACACTATCTTCAAACGGGTTTTGAGCGCAATATTGATTTTGAACACCGAGCCCCATTTGATGCGCGTAACGCCCATGCCGCTCGAATTGTCTTTGTTCCATTCCCACTTGTCTATCATGCTTTTTCCGGGATCATACTCTATCGGATTACCTTCGCCCCAAGCGTGCTTCCAGCCCGACCTATCGAACAAGTTCTCCGCTTCCACGCGGTATGTTCCCGGATTATAAATGACCGCTTCCTTATCGGGCATATCCTCCGCTATTATCACATCGTCGTCGCTCGCGAGTGCGCTCGGCGTAAAAACGAAATTATCTATGTCGCACGTTTGCCCTATAAGCTCGGCGGTAAACAAGTGTCTGCCCGCTCTTAAGCCTACAGTACCGCAATCGACTTCCGTCCAACCGGTAGCGGTTGCCGACGCGCCGTTAAAAACATATCCGTCGACAGTAAACTTCCAATTCGCGCCGAAGTTATAGTCGGCGGGGACATTCGCGTTAAACTTAATATTTGCTTTCATATCACCGTCCGCATAGATCCACGAGGAAACAGCCGCGCCCGTTTTGAGATCGGAAACGTACTTTCCGCTCGTGCCCGTAACGCCGTCTTTAAGGTTGGGCTGACCGAACTTGAGCCCGTTCTCTTGCGCGACGCTGTCGGTCGTGACGAGCTTTTCGGTATTCATATCCTCTATTTCGAGCTTTACGGGTTCGGACGCTGCGGAAAGATCGACCGCGCTATTGACGTTTATTCCGTTCGAGCCCACTATAACGCGCGCGCTATCCCAAACTATGTCCGCGTCGTCGATGAACTCTAAAATAACGTTGCCGTACGACGAGAGCGAAAGATCGTCGAACACGAGAGTTTTCCAGCTGTTCGCTTCAAGCGTCATGCCGGTAATATCGAGCTCGCCCGTATCGTCCGCGCCGTTAAATCCGAAGTACATCGTTACGACGTCTGACAAGACGATATTATTTTCCGTAAGGTTGCCCACATTGACGGCGAGCATGACCCCTTCGTATTCATTTTGAGAAAGAAAGGACGCGCCTACGCAATTGCCGGCTGCTCCGAAATTGCGCAAATACGATCTTTCGCTTATGAATATCGAACCTGTTTTCCCGATAAATCCGACCGTCTCGTCGAGCGGCTCGGCTATACATCTACCGAGATCTATATTTTCCGCTTCGATTGTGTACACGCCGTCGCCGCTCACCGTGAACATTTCGATGTCGTCGATAGTTTTAATCAAGTCTTCCACGTAAACTGCGTACTTTGCGGAAAGCGAACCGTAAGTGACCGTTACCATGCGCTGACCGGGCGTCATATCGGGCGGCGTAACTTTGTACCCGCTCGGCACGTCTTGCTTTGTGCCGTCGCTCATTTCAACTTGCACCTTTAACCCCGCGTACGTGAACGGCTCGTCGTACTCGTAGTCGACCTTTACGTCGGAGTAATCGAGAAGCAATTTCACGGGCGTAGGCTGCGTTTCCGTCGGTTTGTCGTTGCAGGCGACCGCGAACGCCGCTACAAGCAGCGCAGCTACCGCCGCGAGCGCCAACGCGACAAACTTTTTCGAAAAAGTCCTTTTCATTTTCCCTTCTCCTTTTATTTTTTATTTGCGAGATCGGAAAGAAGTTTTTTGATCTCGTTCATTTCGTCGGACAGACTGTCTATCTGCTGTTTGGTAGTCGGTTTCTTTTTTGCGGGCGGCACGATCGCCGCAAGCATTTGCTTGATCTCGGCGAGCTCGCCGCGCAGCGCGCTCATCTCCGATCTGATCTCCGTATACTCCGCGCTCGACGCTTCGCTCGAAACGATTTCCGCCTTTTCCGCCTTTTCCGTATTCTCGATGTTTTCGATGTTTTCGGTTCCCGCGGATTTTTCGGCGTCATTTATGTTTTCGCTGTCGGCGACGGGTTGCGTCGCCGCTTCGACGGGCGCATAATCCGAAAAATCGCCGTCGCGCAATATTTCCACGCCGCCCTTAATTCTTTTGGGTCTTTTGGCTTTTTTCGGTTTTTTGGCTTTTTCGGATCTTTCCGAGCTCTCGTCCGACGTCTTTGCTCTGCGACCCTTTACGAGCGCGAGCGTAAGCATGGTCGCGCGCCAGGCGAGCAAGCCGAAGACGACTACGTTCATGATGACGACCACGATTATCCACCAACGGAAGCCCATTTTGACCGCGCGCGGTCCGGATATTTCCACCGTGAATTCGTTCTTGATCGTGTTGTGCTTGGCGGCGTAATACACGTTGCACTTGCTGTATACAACGTCCTTGACGGCGAGCTTGGCAAGATTCATGGAAACGGTATCGTTCGTATCTATGCGCCCGTATTTTCCCGCATTGTCTACGTTGGGATTTAGCTGCAAGCCCGCTCTGCCGCGGAGAGCGCTCGACATTTTCATGAGCTCGGTGCTGCCGTCCTGATAGTCGGTTATGACCGCGCCCTTAAATCCCCACTCGGTACGGAGTATGTCGTTTACGAGCGCGTGATTGCCGCCCGTCCAAAACGCGCCCAAGCTGTTGAACGTCGTCATTACGCCCGTTGCGCCGCCTTGCTTGACGGCAATTTCAAACGGACGGAGATATATTTCGCGCAAGCCCTGCTCGGTCACCCATACATTACCTACCGTCTGATAATCGTAAGTGGCAAAGTGCTTAACGTAAACAATAGCGCCGTTGCTCTTTGCGCCGAGGCTCAATTCGGCGGCGAGCTTGCCGGAGAGCACGCCGTCCTCGCTGTAGTACTCGTAGTTGCGCGCGTCGTACGAATTCTTATGGATGTTGACGGCGGGCGCGTATATGCCCGACATATTGAAGTTTTCGGCGTCGATGCCTATGACCTGACCCATTTGGAAAAGCAACTCCTTGCTCCATGTCTGCCCCACGAGATTTTCTGTGGGGAACGCCGTGAGCTTGTACTTGCCGTCCGGGCTCAGGTTGGTGGTGTTGAAGCCGCTCGGACCGTCCTGGTCGATCCATTGATTTTTGCCTATGCTTTCCGCCGCTTTCGAGCCGTAGCCCGCGTCCTCCAAAATCGTGCAAATATCCTTTGCGGTGAGCTGATCGAGAAATTCGGTCCATTTGTCGCTACCCCAATTTTCGGGAAGCCCGAGGAAAAACATAAGCTCGTCGTTGTATTTGAGCTGCACGCTGCCGTTGGTGAAATCGGACGCCGACGCTTTGCTCCCGTCCTCTTTGGTGACGAGATACAACCCCGCGTCTTTACCCAATGTCGGCATGGTCGTATACAGCGCGTCATATCCGTCATACGCCTTTTGACTGTTTGCGAACTGCATATCACTGCTGAATTCCGCGGTATTCACAGTGCCTGCAAAATTGCTGCGAGACAAATATGTTATATTTGAATCTATCTTTATGCCGTCGATCTCGCAACCCATATATGCGTCAGTGCCCGTAAAGCGATTTTTGACTTCTTCGTTCGAATCGGGATCGGTCGTGTACATAATCTCTTTTTTGACGGTGTACGTTATAACGCCGTTCGTCGAATTTTTGTCGCTTTCCATGCCCGACTTAGGGTTGTGCGAGTCGATCATGAGCTTGAGCTCGTACTTGCCCTTGTCGAGCTCCCAAGTGGAATACTTGTTATTGTTCTTGTCGTAGCAGTCATAACTCGCCATTTCGTAAGCGGTGGTCTTGAGCGTGACCGTCGTCGATTGAGACGGATCTAGCGTGGGCGTTTTGGCAAAGTCCAAAAGCGAAATGCTCGGCTTTTCTATGCCGCCCGAATAGTATTGCGGCGTGTAATACAGCTGCACCACGTCTTTGCCCGCAGCATTACCGGAGTTGGTGACCTTGACCTTTATCTCTATCTCGCTGTCCTTTTTGAGCTCGCTGCCGTTCGCAAGCGACACTTCCTCCACTTCCCAATCGAACTTTGTGTACGACAGTCCGTGCCCGAACGGGAATTGCACCACGCCGTCGTAGCCCGTTTTGCCGCCGAACATTTTGTCGGCATAATAGCCGTTCGGATCGGCGAAATATCCTTCTGCATCCGCCGTTTCATAGAACTTGTAACCGACATAAACATTTTCGGAATACAGTATATTGGTGAACCAAGTGTCGGGATTAAACCGCGTAAGCTCGTTGACGCGCGGATTGTATACTATCGTGTCGGCGAGCTTTGCCGACGGCGAAACGTCGCCGAACAGTATGCGCGGTATCGCAGCTGCGCCCGACTGACCCAAATATCCCGAATCGAGCGCCGCGGGGATCTTGCCTATGTTCTCGCCGTCGGGCGCGACGCCCTCGAGAAATGTCATATCCATTTGCGAGCCCGTGTTGAACACGACGATAACCTTTTTGAAGTTTTCGTTGCACATTTTGAGTAGCGTCTGTTCCTCGGTAGTTATTTGATTGTACTCGCGCGAGGTGTCCGTGGGAAGATTGTATTTTATCTGCTGCTTTTGTGTATATCTGCCCAAAAACTCGCCGCTGTAGCGCGAAAGCACGACCACCGCCGTGTCCGAAAACTCTTTGGCGCGGTCGATTATGCCCTTTGTGAGCACCTTGCTCGTGACGGGCTCTTTGATAGCGGTCGAACCGCGATTATTAAACGTCGCGCTCGTGCCCCAATCTTTGTCCTGGTCCTTGCGGTACTTCTCGTACGCGCGTATTATCTCCTGATTGTACGTTATTCCGCACTCGGTAAACGCCTCTGTGAGCGTAACCGTAAAATCGGGATGCGGATTGGACCTGCCCGAGCCGTTGCCCATCAAAAGTATACCGCTGTCCGTCGCGCCGAACCCGAAAAGATTGACCGCCGCGTTATCCTTTGAAAGCGGCAAAACGGGCTTGCCGTCCACTTCGTCGTTTTTGAGCAGCACTATGCCCTCGTCCGCTATTTTGCGCACGAGCTCGTCGCTCGACTTTGCGGCTTCGTTCACCTTGGTCTCGTCGCCCTCGATCTGTTCGCCGACGCCCAAAAACTGAGAAATAATGGTATTGTACTTCTTTGCGAACACGTCCGCCACGATCATGGCGATCGCAAAAACCGCCATTACGGCTACGGTCACGATGCGAAGTACGAATTTTCTTTTTTCGGTCATAAGTTTGCTCCTTTTTCTTCAAACAAACGAGCAAACGAACATGACAAATCATTTTCCCTTGCGTCATTGTATTTGTACCGACATGATAATACAAATGAACACCGCTTGCAATACGAAATACGTTTTCGGTAGATATTTCGCGTAAATTACAAAAATTTATTTTTTCGGTTGAGATTCCGAGCGTCAGCGAAGAATGACAAAAGATATAAGCATTCGTTCGGCATATTATTTTGTCATTCTGAGCCATCGGCGAATAATCTCAACTTTATTTATTGCTCACCGTCTTTTATGGGGAACAGCATATTCAGAGTAAACAAGTCGTCTTTGACCGTGACGGAGAACTCACCGCCGTACTTGTCGCATATCATGCGCACGCTTTTCATACCGTAACCGTGGATACTCGAATCGCTTTTAGTCGTTTTGGGCAAGCCGTCGGCAAATTCCGGCAGCGTTTCGCATTTATTATAGGTGTTGACCACTACGAATTTATTTTTGGTCTTGACCGATAAACTTATTATCTTATCGGGTTTGGCGAGCGGAGTGACCGCCTCTATCGCGTTATCCAAAATATTGCCGAACAATGCGTAGAGATCGACCGAGCTTATAAACGCGAGCGACTTGCCGTCGATCATGCAGCACAGCTTAATTCCGTTGCGGCTACAGAGAAGGCTCTTTTCGGTAAGTATTATATCGAGCGACTCGTTGCCCGTTTGGACGGAGGAATCGTAAATGGACACTATGTCTTCTATCTCGCCTACCGCTTGCGGATTCAACGACTTTTTCCCTATCTTTCTGATCTGATGCTTTAGGTCGTGGCATTTCTGATTGACGAGTTCTATATTCTCTTTGGATATATCGTATTGCTTGCGCTTCTCTTCCCAAAGCCGCTCTATAAACTTCAGCTCGCTTTCGAGCTTACCTTGTTTATCTATAAAGAACTGAAAGATCAAAGCAAAAATACAGCACGCTATATTGAACGCATGGAGCAACGCCAAGTATACCTTGCTGTATTCTTTCGCGGAATAATACGTTACGAACGAACTTACCGCTATATCGAAAAACAATATTACGCCGGCGAGCAATAACATTTTTATATTCGCGCCGCCTATTGCGTAATCGTCGCGCACGCGCCGCTTTATCGTGTAGTACCCTATAAAATAAGTAACGCCGTAAACGAAAAAATACACCATCATTGTAAACGGATTAACGTTCACGGCTTCCGAACTGTTGCAGTAAATCAAAAACGAACCGAGCGCGTTACCCGAGCCGTCGCCGCCGACGTTGAAATTCATGGTCACCGCGCACAGCGAGAACAGCTCGTGCGCAATGTGCTGCAATGTATACGCCGCCGCGGCATAAAAAAGTATGGTAACGAACCGCTCTCTAAAGCAAAACCACTGCACGAGCACCGTCACCGAAAACAGCAAAACGTACGTGATCAAGCCCCATAAAATATTATCCTCGGCAACGGGCAGAGCAAACGCCGTGCCGAAACATACTATCACCGCCCCCAAAAGTCTCAGCCAAAATAACGATCGAAATCTGAACCGATACGCCAACAGAGTCTCGGCAACGATAAGCTCCGCCATAAATATAGCTTTATACCAGAACATCGTTCCGATGTTATAACCCATCATACTCCTCCAAGTCTGTTTGCCAAGTCTTTCATGAACGGCTTAGTACGTCCGCGGCTCATTACGAGCCTGTCTCCGCCGACATGCACCGTTTTATCGTTTATTTCTGTCACATAGTCGAGATTGACGAGATAGCAGCTGTTGCATTTTGAAAACCCGTATTTTTTTAGCTGCGCTTCCACTTTGTTCAGCGAGCCGGTCGCCGCGATCGTCTTGTCCACGGTGTGAAACAACAGTTTGTGATCCATTACTTCCACGTACTTTATCCGCGATACTATCTCCACGCACGCACCCGTTTTGCAGCGGATTATTATGCGCTCGGCTTTGCCGTTGTCTATCTTGTTTAGCGCGCGAGTCAATTTGACGCGCAGATTGCCCGCTTCTACCGGCTTGACCAAAAAGTCGGCGGCGTCCACGGTGTACCCGTCGACGGCAAACCTCGCCACGTTCGTAACGAATATGAGCACGACGCTCTTGTCCTTTTGCCGCAATATCTTCGCCGCTTCAAGCCCGTTCATGGCAGGCATCTCTATATCCATAAACACCAGATCGTAATCGGGCTTGTAAGCGTCCAAAAACCTCAAGGGATTGCCGAACATGGCTATCTCGCATGTCTTGCCCAGCTCGCCTATCACGTCCTCGACGTTTTTCTTCAGTTCCGCCGCATCATCGGCGTCGTCTTCGATTATAGCAACACGTATCATGGTACAATTCTCCGAATCAATTATATCATATATCGGGGTTAAGTCAACACGCGATACGTTTTCGGTAAAATTATTTCGTAAATTGCAAGCCGGATCATCGATAAATGACGCATGCAACTTCGCCGCACGCACTTAGCCGGCAGTTCTTACTCATTCGGCTCTGTTTTGTCTGCGTCGGGCTTGTCCGCATCGCGCGTGGCAAGCCGAGTGTCACCGGCGTTCGGCGCATTTTCGATTTGTCTGTCGTTTGACTTCGTTTTCTTGTCTTTTTTGGTTTTGGCTCTTTTCTTTCTGTCCAATCCGAACACTTCGGAAAAACTCGCGTTTTCGAGGTCGATGCGCTTGTCCTCGACGCGAACCTTCTCCACGCGCTCGGGCAGCGGCGCGGCGGAATACGGCATAACCACGTCGTCGGTGCGGCTTCGCACTTCGAGCTGACTGTACGGAATGGATATGCCGTTGCGCTTGAACTCGTTGTATACGTTCTCCACGACGTAATAGTAAACGTCCCAATAATCGTCTGTGTCGCACCAACAATGACTGAAAAAATCTATACTGCTCGACCCGAGCGTCTTGAGCCTGCAAAACGGCGCGGGATCGAGATATACGCTGCCGTTGCTTTTCATAACGTCGGTGACGAGCTTTTTGACAAGCTCCACGTCGGTATCGTACGCGACCGAAAAAGTAAACTCGACGCGCCTGCGCGGGTTTGCGCCGGCGTTGGTGACCGAGCTGTTCACTATGGTGCTGTTAGGGATAGTGATGCGCTTGTTGTCGGGCGTGGAAAGCGTGGTGAATAAAAAGTTGATGTCTATAATGCTCCCTTCCACTCCGTCCACCGAGATGTAATCGCCCTTTTTGAACATTTTCGTGGCGACTATGACTATGCCGTTTGCAAGATTCGCTATGTTGCTCTCGAGCGCCATGCCGACGGCGAGCAAAAGCGCGCTCAGCGCCGTTACGATACCCGTTATCTGTACGCCTATTATCGCGAGCAACGCCAGCACAAGCACAAGATACAACAACACTTTTATCGTAGTGACTATGAACTGTTGCGCGATCTTTTCCATGCGGCTCTTTGCGAATATGCGCCGAATGATATTTATCGTTATCTTTATTACGACAACACCCAAAATCAATACAGCGAAAAACAAAACTATGTTCCATACGTTATTCGTAAAAAAGTTTTTGACGGTATTCCAAAATTCGTTCCAGTCCAATATATCACCTCGCATGTACGGCGGCAAGCCGCGCTCATAATATTATTATACCACAAAATAACGAATTGTCAATGCGTTTCCGAAAATACCGAAGATGTATGAAATTCGATAAAAATAACTTGACAAACGCAACGCAAATTGATAGAATATATGAGCAGTCGAAAAAGCGGCGCGCAAACAAATATTCGGAGCGGTATCGAAGTGGTCATAACGGGCCTGACTCGAAATCAGGTAGCCCGCAAGGGCTCGTGGGTTCGAATCCCACCCGCTCCGCCAAGACAACCCTGTTTGCACAAGGTTGTCTTTTTATTACTTTTATGTTAATATAAAAAGGAATGGAGTACCGTGATTTGAAAGTTATTAGCTTATTCAGCGGTTGCGGGGGACTTGATCTTGGCTTTGAAAATGCAGGCTTTGAAATACCGATCGCAAACGAATATGATAGTACTATATGGGAAACGTATATAGTAAATCACCCTAAAGCAAAGCTAATTAAGGGTGATATTCGCCGAGTAAACGAAAATGATTTTCCTAATGACATAGACGGTATTATTGGCGGTCCGCCTTGTCAATCGTGGTCGGAAGCAGGGGCTTTACGCGGTATTGATGACGCTCGCGGCAAGTTGTTTTACGAATACATACGGATATTAAAAAACAAACAGCCGAAATTCTTTCTTGCCGAAAACGTAAGCGGCATGCTTGCCAATCGCCATAAAAAAGCTGTTCAAAATATAATCGAAACTTTCAAAGAATGCGGGTACAATGTTACAATAACATTAGTCAATGCAAAAGATTACGGAGTAGCACAAGAGCGTAAACGAGTTTTTTATATCGGTTTTAGAAAAGATCTAAATGTTGATTTTAAGTTCCCGCAAGGTTCTACCGCACTTAAAAATAAATTAACGCTTCGCGATATTATTTGGGACTTGCAATACACGGCAGTACCTACTATTGCTAAAAATTATCATAACCCCGAAGCAGTAAACAATAACGAATATTTTGTCGGTGCTTACTCACCTATTTTTATGAGTCGCAACAGAGTCAAATCATGGGATGAACAAGCCTTTACCGTTCAAGCGTCTGGGCGGCAATGTCAACTACATCCGCAAGCCCCTAAAATGGTGTTTATAGAACAAAATAAACGTGAATTTGTGAAAGGTAAAGAGAATTTATACCGCCGTATGACAATACGGGAAATTGCAAGAATACAAGGTTTTCCCGACACATTCAAATTTATTTATTCAAATACTGATGACGCATATAAAATGATTGGCAATGCCGTACCTGTAAATTTAGCGTATGAAGTTGCAGTAGCAATCAAAAAAACTTTGGAAAACATAGGAGAAACGAAATGAGCGGGCAAAGCAATAATCAAGGTCGAGCATACGAATACATCTGTTTAACTACTTTAAACAATGAAATAAGGAAAGTTCGTAGTGTTGAAATTGAGCAAAACAGTGCATACAATGCCGCTTTTCACGCTTGGTCGTTGGTTAGTCCGTTTTTTCAAAATGTATTGACTGAAAGTGCAAAGTCTGCCGTTGCTACCATATTTGATATGGAGCCTATGATAATAGAACCGAGCGACGATTTACTGAAATTGAAAATACAAACCGATAATCAAGGTAAAGACGGTGATGTTCGTGATATTGTTATTAGTCGCAAAGATATACAATGGGAAATCGGTTTAAGTATTAAGCATAATCATTTTGCTGTTAAACATAGTAGGTTAGCAAAATCATTAGACTTCGGTACAAAATGGTTTAATATTCCTTGTTCTGAAAAATATTGGGGCAATATTAAACCCATTTTTGATTACTTGGAAGTTCAAAAAGACAATAAGAAAAATTGGAGTGATTTATCACATAAAGACAAAGAAGTTTATATTCCTTTATTGCAAGCGTTTATAGATGAAATTTTGCGTAGCAATCAAATCAACGACGAAGTACCTAAAAGAATGGTTGAATACCTACTCGGCGAATTTGATTTTTATAAGGTAATCAGCATAGACAGTCGACGATTAACACAAATTCAAACGTATAATTTGCACGGAAAATTAAATCAAGCGAGCAAAATATCAAAACCCAAAATTGAAATTCCTATTGCGTGTTTGCCTACTCGCATTGTGAGTTTAGATTTTAAGCCAAACAGCACAAATACCGTAGAATTGTATATGGACGGCGGTTGGCAATTCAGTTTTAGGATACATAACGCTTCGACAAAAGTCGAAACAAGTCTTAAATTTGATATACAAATTGTCGGTATGCCAACAACAATTATCTCAATAGATTGCAAGTGGAATTAAGGTACGAATATGACGGAAAAACAAGTGAAAGAAATTGAAAACTTTATTGCAACACATATTGGAATAAATAACCCTTATGCCGAAATACTTAAAGAAACGGCTATAAAATTTAACGAATTTTATGAAACGGCAAAAAATGTTTCTGCCGAGTTAAGACCATTTGCAACTTTGTTATTCGGTTTAATAATGAAACAATGAATAAAACCGTGAAACGATATTATGATTTGGCGTATGATTATCATTCGTCGGCTACTGTATTGTGGGGGCAAATATTTTATGCGCCATATATTTACAATCCAACAATTTTTCTTTTACGTCATACAACCGAATTATTGCTAAAAGGTCTTATTATCAACGAACAATAAAAATTAAACCGACTATTGATATAAGTCTTATAACTATTCAAGAAAACAATTCAAACAGGAATATAAATGCAGTACATTCGTTGTTCTATTTATGGGAGAATTTCAAGCAACTCAATAAAAACAATCGTTTAGTCCCTTGTTATTCTTCGCAACAAGAGCAAACAATAGATAAAGTTATAAAATTCTTTAATGATAAAGACTTCAATTCAACAACATTCAGATATCCTTTTAGCAAGCAAGGAAAACCTATAATAATCGAGCCTATTGACTTAAATCATTATGGAAAAGCCCCAGAATTGGGAACTACTCCGCCAACAATAATACAATTCGGCAATGAAGTTTGTGTTATTAAAAAAGGTGTCCGCTATATTTCACAGACGCAAAAGTTATTTGATGTTATCGAATTACTCTTTCAATTTTATGGAAGATAAAATTCGTTTTAGGTTACTACTGCTCCGCCAAAAAGGAACTGTACGAACACACCCAAAGTGAGTTCGTACTTTTCCTTTTATATTAGTGTTTCGGCGTGCGAATACCCATTGCGGACATATTTCCTAAACCGCCTATTCCTACGGCGCGGCAGACGCAAAAACGAGATGAACAATGCGACGACAACCGATTGATTTACAATGAAATTCGGAACTTCCCGAGCGGATGAAAGCAAAGTTGTTTTACGGCGCAAAGTTTCGGACAGCGGTCGAATCAGTTTGCTGTCCGAAAAAGCACACACTACCGAAACAACGAGAGAATACCTCTCACTCCAAACGGAATGTGCTCGGTTCAATACCGAACTCATTCACAACCGATTTAGCTGTTTTTTTGTCCATCTTTTGGGTTTCGCGGTCGGTCGTCCGCTGCGCTGATTTTATCTGTTATCGATTTTTTCGGGGTACATATCGTGGTGCGAAAGCCTGTCCCATGCTACCTGTTCCCACTTGGTCCCCTTTTTTCCGTAGTTGCAATATGGGTCTATGGAAATTCCGCCGCGAGGCAAAAACTTGCCCCATACCTCAATGTATGCGGGGTCCATCAAATCAATAAGGTCGTTCATAATTATGTTCATGCAGTCTTCGTGAAAATCACCTCGGTTTCTGAACCCGAAAAGATACAGCTTTAAGGACTTGCTTTCAACCATCTTTTCTCGCGGTACATACGAAATATAGACCGTGGCAAAATCGGGCTGACCCGTAATCGGACAAAGGCTTGTAAATTCGGGACAGTTGAATTTTACGAAATAGTCCCTTCCGGGGTGTTTGTTTGCAAACGTTTCCAAAACGGACGGGTCGTAAGACTGCGGATATTTGGTATTGTTATTACCGAGAAGGGTAATACCTTCGTTCTGTTTTTCTCTTGACATATTATTCTCCTTTTATAGCAGGGTCTTCTATTCCGTTGGCGTTAAATGCCGCGGCGCGGTCACGGCAAGTAGCGCATACGCCGCAAGGTTTTCCGCCGCCCGAATAACAGCTCCATGTATATTTATACGGAACGCCGAGTTCAAGCCCCTTTTTTACAACCTGAGATTTGT
>CAJUNM010000022.1:0-7351 GCA_910587805.1 uncultured Christensenellaceae bacterium
TGGCCTCCAGGGCCACAACCTGGCGCTCTAACCAACTGAGCTATACCCACCATATTTGGCACGCCCGGAGGGATTTGAACCTTCGACCAACGCCTTAGAAGGGCGCTGCTCTATCCAGCTGAGCTACGGGCGCAAAATCGAAGTCTCCCGAATATCGAAAACTCCGAATGGAGCAGGTGATGGGAATCGAACCCACGTGGTCGGCTTGGAAGGCCGAAACTCTACCATTGAGCTACACCTGCGCGTGCTATCTAAATATAGCACAAACTCCCCTATTTGTCAACGGTTTTGATCGAGTTTTCCAAAATACTACTTAGGAACAGTCAAACGCTCGACGGTTATATGCTCCGCCATGTTATCGAAAACGTTTACTATGGCAAAACACCCTTCCATGAGCGCGCCCGGGTTTATCAAACGAACGCCGTTTTCGGTCTTATCGCACGGGATATGCGTATGCCCGAACAATACGAGGTTGCTGTTTTGGCTTGCCGCAAGCGCAACAAGCTCCGACAGCCCCGATTTTGCGCCGTACTTATGACCGTGCGTGACGATAGCCTTTACTCCGCCGAAAAACGCACTCGCCGTCTCTGCGCCGTACTCGAAATCGCAATTGCCCTTGACGCAAACAGTAGGCACGGTAAGTTCGTAACGCAAAGCGTTTACGTTAGTTAACCCGTCGCCGCAAAACACGAAATAATCGCACGTATTTATTATAGGCAAAACGCGCTCGAACTCGCGTTTTGCATAATGAATATCCGAAACGAGCGCGATCTTCATTCCGCCCCGCCTACCTCGTCCGCGAGTTTCCGCTTGAGTAACGCGAGCGCACGCGCGCGATGGCTCACGGCGTTCTTTTCGTCTTCCGACGCTCTGCCGAACGTTTTATGCAGATCGTCGCTGATAAACAACGGATCGTATCCGAACCCGTTATCACCGTCGAGCGCATCCGCTATCACGCCGTGAGTATACCCCTCCGCGGAAATAATACGCTCGCCGTCGTAATACACGATACAGCTCGTAAAATGCGCCGCGCGGTTCGGCTTATCCTTAAGTTCCGCGAGCAGTTTGGCGTTGTTTTCGTCGTCTCCGCCGCCGCTGTAACGCGCCGAACGAACCCCCGGTCCGCCGTCGAGCGCGTCGACGCACAGTCCGCTGTCATCCGCGATCGTCGGTTCGCCGACAAGCTCGTTGAGCGCTCGCGCTTTTATAAGCGCGTTTTCATAAAACGTTTCGCCCGTCTCGTCAACGTCGAACGCTATCCCGAGATCGCGCGGACAAACCACATCGTAGTCCGTGAGCATTTGCCTAAACTCGTTGAGTTTTGCCTTATTTCCTGTAGCAAGCACAATTCTTTTCATAACGGTATTATACTATATCCAAAAACAAAAAGCAATCCTTTGTGCGCAAATTGCACGTTTTTCGACACAAACGCCCTACCGCCGTCCGAACGCGATCAAATCGCTTGCAAAAACGGCTCGGCAATGCTATAATATAATCGATTGCCGCCGTGGCGGAATTGGCAGACGCGCCGGACTTAGGATCCGGTGGGCGACCGTGCAGGTTCGACTCCTGTCGGCGGCACCAAAATTCGTTTGCAAATCAAACGAATTTTTTTAATGGAGGAGCTTTCAATGTCGCTCAATAATGCGAATATTGAAATTAATGATTTCTGTTTGAACAGCGGAAGCGGACACGTTATGATTTCCGCTCCGCACAATGTCAAGCAATTACGACAAGGGAAGCTTAAAAAAGCCGAACCTCAAACAGGCACGCTTGCAATCATGTTACACAAAGAACTTGGGTGTCCCATAATCTATAAAACGAATTTTTGCAATGACGACGCAAACTTCGACAGCCGATCGCCATATAAAACCGCTTTATACGAATATATAAATACGTCAAATGTTAAGTTTTTGGTTGACTTACATCAATTATCCCCTACACGTAAAACCCAAATAAATTTAGGAACAGGTTATTTCAAAAACACAAATTTGAAATTTACCAATATTTTTCTCAATGCATTTTCGGAACAGTTATTAGGAATTATCCAAATCGATTCGCCTTTTGCGGCAGCGCAGCCGAATACGATAAGTTCTTACATACATCGTAAATGCGGAATAGACAGTTTACAAATAGAAATCAATTCCAAACTGCTATTCGGAGAGTTGTCCGACCGTTATTTTAATTTAGTCTATAAAGCATTGCGAAACAGCATAGTAAAAATCAATAAAATCTTCGGAGAAAAAAATGATTCGTACAAAAGTTAAAATCACTGCGTCGGATATTTCCACAACGATAGCATACAAAAGACATACCGATGTTTCTCAATTATCACTGTGCGAATCGGTTGAATACTGCGGGGATATAATATCCGAAACCATAAATACGGTCAAAGTTCCGCATGCAATGTATTGCCGTCTTCGCGGCACTGATATTATCTTATATAATCGCGATAACGGCTTATACGTGAATATCGAACTTGCTCCCGACAAATTACAAAACGATCAAATTAAACTGACTAAATATATTAAAGACACTATAGAGTTTGACGAAGGCGACAAGCTTGCTTTGTTGGCTAATAAAACCCTGACCTTTTCTCGTATAATAATTCAGCGAATAGATAACATCAAAGAAGACTATGTGACTATATCTAATAAAGATGCTTGCGGATTATCCGTAGCTCTCGATAAATTCACTTTCTTTAAGTTGTACAACTTCTATACGGGTGAAACAATTATTGTAAAACGCAATCACATCAAAATTAACAACGACTTGCCACAAGGCGCTATTCAGCTAAATCGTAAACAACGTACTTTTTTAGGATTGGAGCTGCCTCGGTATATTGAACCTCGTCTGCGAGACGAGCTTATGAATAAAATAACGGACTCGAACAAACTAAACTTGTTAATGAACTGTTACACGGAAAACGATATGTTTCTCAAAGACGATTTAACTCACGAAGCGAAAATTCAAGCAAAATCAATATTCAATGAGTATTGCAAGCCGCATGTTTGTTTTGTTCCCATAATAGAATCATTTCATCAACACAATTTCCAAGGCATAAAGGCATTAACGGATTTTTTCGTAGGCAAAAGCACAATTTCGCTTTTGAGCCGCAGACCATACGACAGTGACGAAGGGTCCGACATTGTACGTATGTCGTTATCAAACATGAATTTGCTCGGTGTAAATGAAATGGACAAGGTAATAATCAAATACAAAGGCAATTCTGTAAAATGTCGCGTATTAGAGCTAAAAGATGAAAACGCATTCTATGAAACGAACGTAAAAACGAATATAAACTATGCTATAGGCATACCCGCGCATATACGCAAAAAACTCGGACTGTGCAATATCAAATCTGCCGTAAAAGTGGACAGAGACACAGGATTTATTTTCAAAAAAAGCATCAACGAACAAATTGTTCCGATAATTTTAACTCTTTTTTCAATCAATATATTTCAAGACCCTTCGGTACTGCTAAAAACGCTATTATCCGTTTTAGCCGTTCCTATAGTCGTATATTTGAATTTATCGTCAAAACGAAACATGCGGAGGTAAACATGCGCGGACGGCTTATTATGAACGGGTTTGTGGACACGCCGAAGTTCAACCGACTAAGAGAATTTATTTTCGGCTCGGCAACAAAATACGGGATCGAGCTTGAATACTTTCCTACTACCGCGCTCGCTTACGCATTGGGCGACGACTTTTTCGCAAACGGCGATCGTCCCGACTTCATACTGTTCTGGGATAAGGACGTAAATCTATGTTCGAGGCTCGAGAGCACGGGCGTGCCCGTATTCAATTCGGCAGGCGCGATACTTTCGTGCGACAGCAAAAACCTGACTGCGATAGCGCTCGACGGCGTGGTGCCGACGCCCAAAACGATCCTCGTGCCCAAAACATTCGACGGCGTGGGCTATACGGATTTTTCGTTCCTCGACAAGGCGATAGAAATATTGGGACTGCCGCTCGTTGTAAAAGGCGCTTACGGCTCGTTCGGATACAACGTTTATCTTGCGCAAACGCGCGAACAAGCCGTGCGGATACTCGAAAATTTAGGCAGTCGCGACTGCTTGCTTCAGCAATTCATATCTGAAAGCTTCGGGCGCGACGTGCGCATAAACATAGTCGGCGGTCGCGAGGTATCGTCCATGCTGCGGCACAACGAAAGCGACTTTCGCTCGAACATCACGAACGGCGGAAAAAGCTCGCCGTACTCCCCTTCGCCCGAACAAATAGACGTTGCGGTACGCGCATGCGAAAAACTCGGCTTGCATTTTGCGGGCGTGGACGTACTCTTCGGCAAGGACGGTCCGATAGTCTGCGAGGTCAATTCCAACCCGCACTACGTTTCCACGTACGAGTGCACCGGAGTCAATGTGGGCGACTTTATTTTCGAGCATATCGTAAACACGGTGAGTAAATGAAAGGCTTGCTCGTTTACGATCCGGACGGCGCAAAGCGCAACGCGGAATTTATAGAAAAGCTCACTGCAAGCGCAAAAGCATGCGGTATAGAGCTGAAACTTTGCTTATACGACGCGAATTTTTCAATCGATAAAGACATCGACTTCGCGGCGGTACGCACCGTAGCGCCCACATTAAACGCCGAACTCGAAAAGCGAGGAATACGGGTTTTCAATAATTCGGAAACGTCGAAGATCGCCAACGATAAATGGCTGACATATTCGATGTGTCGCAAACTCGGTATCCCCACCGTGCCGACATACGACAAAATACCCGACGAACCGTTGCTGCCGTGCGTAGTAAAGAGCCGCAACGGGCACGGCGGCACGGAAGTCTATCTAACGACGACTTCCGCGGACTTGACCCGAACATGCAACGGTCTGACCGCCGTAGGCAAAACTTATATCGTGCAAAAACTCGCGACTCCGAACAAAGATATGCGATTGTATATGCTCGGCGGCGAAGTCGTTGCAAGCGTATTGCGAACGAGCGACGCCGATTTTCGCAGCAACTTTTCGCTCGGCGGCAAGTGCGCGTTATGCCCGCCTACCGCCGAACAAGTCTACATAGCAAGACGCGTTTGCGCGCGACTTCGCTGCGATTACGTCGGGATCGATTTTATCCCGTACAACGGAGATTGGGTATTGAACGAGATAGAGGACGCAGTGGGCGCGCGCATGCTGTACGAACTCACGGACATTGACATAGCGGAGAAATTCGCGGAATATATCCGTTCGGAAATCAGAAAAACGAGGTAACAAAAATGACTATCCGCAAAATCGAAAAAACAGACAAGCCCGAACTTTTGAAAATGATGGTCGAGTTTTACAACTCGCCCGCACTCTTGTACCACACGCCCGAACGGGTTTTGTCGCGCGTGATCGACGACTGCACAAGCTCGCCGTATTTGACGGGTTACGTTATAACCTGCGACGGCGAGATTTGCGCGTACACCATGCTTTCGCTCGGATATTCCACCGAGTACGGCGGAGTATCCGTGTTTATGGAAGATCTTTACGTACGCCCCGAATACCGAGGCAGAGGCTGCGGTAAGGCGTTGATAGACCGCGTAAAAACAGAATACGGCGGTAAGGCGGCGCGTTTGCGGCTGGAAGTCGCAAAGGACAACGCCGCCGCGATAGCGCTTTACAAACGCTGCGGGTTTTGCGATATAGATTACAAACAAATGAGCATAGAATTCGGCGATTGACCGAACACGACAAAACGAGTAAACGCATAACGCATTTACTCGTTTCTATTATAATTATACAAGCGATTTTGCTCCTTGAATCACTGTTTTAACGTAACGGCGGCGTTTTCCGATCCGATCGTTGCGCCTGCGAGATTGCACGCAACGCCGCCGTCCGAACTTATTACTTTAATCGTAATTTCGTTGTCGCCCGATTCGAGATCGATCTCGGCGATAGCGATTTTTACGAAAGTAGTCCACGAATTGCCTTTCGGCATCAGTGTAAACGAATCAACGGTTTTCCCGTTTACTTTCAGCTCGAACGCTTGACCGAACAAATAATTACCGTGTTCGCTCGCATCGAGAAAGATCACCGCGCGGCTCGCCGAAGTCGCGTTTACGGTAAAGCCTATCTCGGCGGCGGTGTTGCCCGCGATGTTTCCCAATGCGGAGCAAGCTCCGTCTTTGAACACCCCGCCGCTCGTGCGGATTCCTTGCGCAATACCGTTTTCGTCGGCGAACGCAATATCGACGCTGTTCCATTCCGACGCATATCCGAACGGCGATCCGCTCGTAAGCGAGAACGATCGCTCGGTTTCGGTCACGAATTTTATGCCGCGAATATTATAATCGAATCCTTTGCCGACAAAGACGATCTCCGATACTCCCGCACCGAACTCCACAAGTTCGAGTTTGATGTGATCGTAATCCGTCCACTGCGCTTTGCCTCTCGGCATTGCGACATAGCTTGTTACCGATCTGCCGTTTACATAAAGATCGAACGCATCGCAAAACGCTTTATCGGCATTGAGATTGCTTACGTTGAGATACAGCGCGGCTGTGCAATCGGCGTCGGCAGATACGGTGAACACTGCGAATCTGCCTTTCGCGTTCATTTGTCCCAAGCAGTTCTCGCCGGCATTGACGTTGCCGTTGGTCTTTACGCCCTCGCTCAAAACTCCGTCTGTCAATGCGTTCAAGTCCGTCTCGAACGTCCACGATTTATCGGGCGACACATAAGGCGTACAAACCGCCGAATCAGACTTAAGCGTTATACCTTTTACGTTTCCCGCCAGATCGAGATCGCCCGTCGGAAGCACGGTAATCGCTATTCTGTTTTTGCCTTGAACGAGCGTTACCTCGGCGATGAGATAACTGTTGAAAGTAGTCCAACGCGTATCGGTTTGCGATATATCGGTATCGCTCGAAACGTCGACGCCGTTTACCTCGAGAGCATACGCATCGTCGAACGTGAAAGCGCCCGCTCTGTCGCATACGGTAAAGTACAAAAGCGCACTTCCCGATTTGTCCGCCGAAACGTCGAATATCATCGAAGCATACTCGTTTTTAGCCACGCCGCCTATATGATCGGAGTTGATAACGAAACCGCTCGACCCGCTCTTGAGTATGACGTTTTCGTTTTGCACTCCGTCGGTTACTACGTCGAACGCATACGCAGGATATTCGCGCCATACCGCCGTGAACAACACGTCGTTGTCGGGCATCGTGTATTCGTCGCCCGCATTATAAGTTGTCTCGCCGTCGCTCCACCCGACAAAGACGCACGCTTCTTTAACGATCCCGTCCGATGCCGGAAGATTGAATTTTTCGCCGAATGAGTAAATCGTATCGGGAACTTCACCGTCGCCGCCGTCAAGATCGAAAGCCGCGTTATGATCGTGTCCTTCGC
>CAJUNM010000022.1:7451-29740 GCA_910587805.1 uncultured Christensenellaceae bacterium
ACTTTTCCGCGCATGCGGTTTCGGCACATTCCGTCGTGCATTTATCGCACGTCGGACATTTGTCCGCACATTCATGTACGGGCGGAGTATGTCCTTCGCACTTTTCCGCGCATGCGGTTTCGGCACATTCCGTCGTGCATTTATCGCACGTCGGGCATTTGTCCGCACATTCATGTACGGGCGCAGGCTCGCCGTTTGTTTTCCAAACCGCTTTGAGCGTAATCCCGTATGCCGGCGCAACGTAATCCGCACCCGCGTCGTATGTTTTTATGCCGTCGGTCCATCCGATGAGCGTGTGCCCGTCTTTGACCGCTTCGCTCGCCGAAGGCAGAACGAACTTAGCGCCCGACGTTTTTTCGCCGTCGGCGAACGTAGCCGAATCGGACTTTATTCCGCCGTCGAGATCGTACGAAACGTTATGTTTCGCGTCGGATTTCTCGCTCGCCCAAGTAAGCGCAAGCGTTTCGGACTTGAGCTTTATGCCCTTAAAGTTACTGCCGAGTTCGCGCGTATCGACTACGGTTATCGCGATGATATTATCGCCCGCTTTCAGCTCCGCTTCGCATATAAAGTAATCTCGGAAAGCTTCCCAGCCCGCGGCGTTTCTCGACATATCGGCATTGCTCGAAACGTTCAAGCCGTTTATGCACAGCCTGTACGCGTCGTCGAATACGAACTGCGTTGTCAGATCGCGCTCGCTTACCGTTAAGTAAAGCTTGGCTTTGCCCGCTTTGTCGGCGTTTACGTTAAACGTTATGCTTGCGTTATAATTCATTGCGACGCCGCCGAGATAGCCGCGGTTATTAACCGTGAGCGGACCTGTTTTGGCTTCGCCGTTTGCGATACACACGCCCGAACTCAACGCCGAATCGGTCACCGCATCGAAATCGAACACAACGCCCTCGTCGTGTCCTTGACACTTATCGGCGCAAGAACGTTTATTGCAAGCCGCATCTCGGCAGAGATCGCATACTTCGCATTTATGCCCGCAAACGTGTGTCGGCACGGAAATCGCGCGTCCGTCTGCGGAGATAACTATACCCGCTATGTTCGCACCGATACCGCCGTTCTCGCTCACGATCTCAATAGTTACGGTATTGGGCTTTGCCGAAACGAGATTTATCTTGCAAAGACCCGTAGTGACAAAATCCGTCCAACCGTCCGCCCCCGACGGCATTGCCGCGGTCACGTTTATTCGTTCGCCGTTGACCGTGAGCTTATACGCGTCATCGAAGTTATACACTGTTTTGCGCTTGTTGGAAACGAGATACAGCACCGCCTCGCAGTCGGCGTCGACGTTCGCCTCGAATGTTACGTACGCGCCTTTATTGCCCGAAAGATTGCCGATATATCCGTTTTCGTAGCCCGTCGCAGTGAAAAATGCGGGAGAGCCTACCGACACGCCGTCGTTCAATGCGCCGCCGTCGCCGACGTTTATTTCCGTCTTTGTCCACTCGTCGTCGCCGAACGGCGAAGGCTTGCCCTTAAGCTCGAGCGCAGACGTGCTGTCGAGACGTATACAGTCTATATTGTTGCCGCGGCTTTCGGAAATTTGCATTATCTGCACTGTGTTCAGTCCTTCCTCGAGCGCGATGTCGCCGAGACTGACGTCGCAGAACTTGACCCAACTCTCCTCGCCCTCGAAATCTATGCCCGCGCCGCGGCTTTCGATCATTTCGCCGTTGATAAACACGGTGATCGCGTCGAGAAGCGGCGCATACCTGTTGTTTTGGCTGACAGATATTATAAGCTCTGCGATCGCACTGCTCTCCGCATTGACGTAAAAAGTTATCGTTGCGCCTACGTTTGTGGAAATTCCGCCGATATACGCTTGCTCCGCGCCGGCTTCCTTCGCCACGTACGGCATACTGACGTTACCTTTTATCGTGCCTGCGCCAAGCTCGACCTTACCGTCCTCCGCCTCGAACGTGTACAGCTCGCGCGGCAGCGGCGGCGCCGGCGGCGGTGCGGGACGGTTATTTACCGCATACACCGCGCACGGCGCGATTATCGCCGCGAGTACGGCGGCAAGCCCGACGGAACAAGCTACGATCGTGATGATCTTGTTCTTTTTAGACAAAGCCGCATAGCCGCGCCCTATGTTTATGAAAAAGCCCTTGAATCCTTTTTCCTTTTGGTACGGGCACGGAGGTTTAACGTAAGTTCCGTCGCACTTTGCCACATACATTTTTTTGAACTGACCCGAACCGAACACCGCGCCGAGTATTGCCATTACCGCGCATGCGACGAGCAAGCACACCGAAACAGCCTGAAGCGCAACGAGCGCGATTTTCCACCACGGCGTTACGTCGCGGAATTGCGTATCTGCGGTTATATTGTTCATACCGTTGGAATGAAGCTGATTGTACAGTATTCTGTGGCACGCCTCGCGCACGGCGAGAGCGACGGTCGCATTGTTCTTATAGCCGTCCCAAGCCTTGTTGTTTCCGCCGTACATCCACAGATCCTGACCCGCGACCACAGCGCTCGCCATTGCGCGCGGATTGAACTCGTGATCGGATACTGCGGCGTCGGTGATGGTAATGCCCGTAAAGCCCCATTCCTTGCGCAATACGTCGGTCAAAAGCCCGCTGTGACCGCCCGACCAAATACAGCCGATACGGTTGTGCGAGGTCATTATACCGTTGGCTTTGCCCTCGATAACGCCAGCCTCGAACGCCTTGAGATAAATTTCGCGTATGGTCTGTTCGTTAGCCCAGACCGTGCCGCCGTAACGGTTCTTTTCCTGATCGTTGAGCACGAGATGCTTTGCGAACACGATAACGCCGCGGCTTTGAAGTCCGCTCGTTTCCGCCGCGAACATCTTGCCCGAGATAAACCCGTCCTCGCTGTAATACTCGAAGTTACGCCCCGAAAACGCCGAGCGGTGTATACCTGCGCCCGGACCGTATACCGCGGTATAGCCCGCATGCAGCATTTCCATGCCGAACGCGTCGCCTATCTTTTTTACGAGCGGAAGATTCCACGTAGCCGCCAAAACCTGTTGCGACGGAAAACACATATACGACTTAAGCCCCGGGCAAATGTCGCCCTTGATGCCCGCAGGTCCGTCGTTAGCCTTTATCTCTTTCGATCCGATATTAGATATTCCGGCTATGCGGCAATAGCCGTACGTGAGCAGCCAGCTCTGCTCCTCCCAAGTCATTTGATTGAGCAGATCGTCCCAGAGCGGATCGTCGAAGCTATATTCCATGAGGTTTATCAGCCACAGTCTGTTCTGCTTTTTATCTTCTTCTCTGCCCTCGTTGAGCTTGTCGAGACGGTCTTGCGACACGGTTATTTTACCCGTAACGGGAAGCTTATCCGTAGGCTTTGCCGTGACTTCGTAACCGTACTGCATATCCTTTACCATCTCGGCGTTTACGCACGAAAGGCTCACGCCCGCGGGATACGTTCCCGAGTAATCCTTGCGCGAAAGATACGTGATATGCTGATCGGCAGTGCCCGTGTAAACGTTTATATCCGCATTATCGAAGCGGTTGGTTATCTTAAAGCCTTTTGCGGTTTTGGAGTATTTAACGAAATCGTCGGCGTCCACACGTATAAGCTTTGCGAAATCGGCTTTTCCGTTGTAGTCCATGCCGTGCGCGTCGGTGCAGCCCTTGCGCGCGAGAATGTTGTTGAGCGCATCGTGCGCATTAACGCCGACGGCAAGGTAATAGTCGCCCCGCTCGAGTATGTACGTCTTTTTGCCGTAGCTGTCGTACGTTTTGAAATCCTCGCCCTTTACCGTGACGGTGAGCGTTTGGCTTTTTTTCGGCTGAATGACGTCGGTCTTGTCGAACCCTACAAGCTCGACAGCAGATTTTTCGATACCCGTATCGATATCGTACTCGGTGTATGGCTTTTGCAAATAAATTTGAAAGACCTCTTTACCCGCCAGATCGCCGTTGTTGGTTATCTTTACCGAGACTTCGTAGTCGTCGCCTTTCTGCTCGACCTTAAAATCACTGTACTTGAAATCGGTATACGTGAGTCCGTAACCGAACGGATAAGCCACCTCGTCGGTATACTTCCAACCCGAGTCGGCGTTTCCGGCGGTCACGCCCGCCGCGCTCGCCGCATTGCGGCTGCCGTACACGTCGGCGTTATACTTGCCGAGCACCGCGTCTTCGTACCGCGTTTCGTAATAGCGGTAACCCATGTATATGCCTTCCTGATAAACGACGTATCTGTCGTTCATCGTCATTTTGTTGTTTTCGGGCACGCCGCCTTTGCTCGCGAACTTCATATCGCCGAAGTTGGCGGTCACGGGCGAACTGTAATGATCGAACGCGATCGTATCGGCAAGACGTCCGCTCGGCGCGATCGCGCCCGTGAGCACGTTCGCTATCTGCGCGTACGACGCGCTGCCGCCCATGCCTACCCATATGCACGCATCGATGCCGAGGTCTTTTATGTGTTTCATTTGCAGCGGGCTTGCCGTGTTTATGAGCAGCACGACGCGCTTGACCTTGCCCGCTTCGCGGAGCGCAACGAGCCGCTTTATAACGTCGTTCTCGTCCGCCGAAAGATCCATATAGTTGTTGTCCAAGTTATTATCGGCGTAAATGCTCTTGCCGTAGTCGATGCTCGTATCGAAATTTGTGTCCCCGTCCTCGCTCGTGTAGCGGGTAACGGTCATGACAGCCGCGTCGCCGTATTCGGACACCGTATCGGTCACGTTGCCTATAGTCGACGAATCGAGCGTGTTCCAAGGTATTTCGCGAATACGGTATTCCCAATAGTTATCGTCGCCGACGCGCTTTTTCGCTTCGTCGCCGACAACGTAGTAGCCGTAATTCGCTTTTAGGATATTGTACGCGTTCCAAAGCTTTGTATTGACCTCTACGCCTGCGTCTTCGAGCTTGCTGCGCACGGTATCCGTGGTATTGATACCGACGTATCCCGAGCCGCCGCCCGCAACGAGATATTTTTGCGTAGCCACGCCGAAAAGACTGACTTTGCTGCCCGCGCTTATGGGAAGCGCTTTCGAGCCGTCGCCGAGCTTGTTGTTCCAGAGCAAGACCGCGCCTTCCGATGCGGCTTGAGCGGAAACCTCGAGCGAATGAGCGCGCATAGCCTCGTTGTCGTAGCCCGAGCCGTCCTTGCTGTAAAAGTCGGTCGAGTAATACTCCTCTCCGTCGCCTACTATGTCTTGCGTTTGAATATTGAGTATGGTATTGAGATTTGCGGAGTACTTATCCGCAAACGCGCCGCCGACGAACGCTATTATCGTGAGTATAACGAAAAAGCCCGCCGCAAGCCCCCATATAGCTTTGTCGAATATTTTTGTAAGCAATCTATGGCGTTGTTCGCCGTTTCTTTTACGCTTGTCGTTCATTTGCTTTTCCCATTTTGATATTTACAATCATCAACGTGTAGCAAGCCGCGACCCCGAGCGCCGCCGCAATATCTATCACGAATATCAAGATCTGCCACCAAGTGCCGAACGGCGATGCCGAATGGCTTGTCTGCGCGGCGATCCTGTCGAGTATCATCCACGATGCTACAAACGCGATAGTCAGATAAAACACGAGTATCGCGCACGCACCGCCGATTATGCCCCAGCGTATTTTCTTCATAATGCCTCCTCTTTAAGTAAACCGGCCGCAGTATAAGCTGTCCGGCTCATTCTCGAGGCAAGTATAAATCATATAATAGCCGATGTCAATACCGTTTTCACATTCGTGAACTATTCCGACATATTCGTTGACCGTTTCGGGTCATCGGATACGAATCAACCCGAACGCATTTTTACCGAACAAAGAACAGCCCGTTTATGATATGCTCAACCGAGGCGGACATCGGGCACGGGCAATAATACGCTCAAATTGAACAATCCGCCGCGCGCCGATATGTTCATATTGCCGCCGTATTTTTCCGCTATGAGCTTTATGCTCTTTACTCCGAACCCGTGCAGCGTCGGTTCGGATTTAGTCGTCTTTGGCAAACCCTTTACAAACTCGGGATCGACGGCGTAAGTATTATGCGCTTCGATCGTGACGAAACTGCCCGACGAATATACCGACAAACCTATTATTCGGTTTTGTTCGTCGTCGATCTTCATGACCGCTTCGATCGCGTTGTCGAGCGCGTTACCGAAAAGCGAATATATATCCGCTTCGCTCATAAACGCCACGGCATTGCCGTCGGCTACGCAAGTAAACGCGATCTTGTTTTTATTGCAACGCAGGTTTTTTTCGGTGAGCACCGTGTCGAGCGTCTCGTTTCCCGTTTTGACTACTATATCGTACACCGTAAGCGTGCGTTCTATTTCGGCGAGCGCCTCGCTCGGCACGTGCGTGCCTTTGCCTATCTCGCGTATCTGATGTTTCATGTCGTGGCATTTGAGATTGAGCAGTTCCATATTTTCTTTGAACAGTTCGTACTGCTCTTTGTCTTGCTCCCAAAGTTTGCGCACGAACCCAAGCTCGGTCTCGAGCGCTTTTTGCCGTATCTGTCCGAACTGTACCGATAACAGCAACAAGCAGCAAAGACAATTCGACGAGTATATTATTATCTCCGCGGCAACGTCCGCACCGTCGCTCAAGTATATATAGCCCGAATTCAACACTATATCCACGAGCAGTCCGACTGCGGTCAACAACAGCAAAAACCAGTTTTTGACCACTAGCCGCTCGCTCTTTTTTATGCGTTTTCCGAACACTACGAAAAACACGCCGTATACGGCGTAATAAAACAGCACGTATATAAGCGCGTAAATTATCTGCTCGTGAGTGAGATTTATTATATCTACGGGCGCGGTCGTGTACATACCGAATATCGGCGCGGAATTGCGCACAGCCGCTATGAGTACGAGGTTTGCAAGCTCGTACGCAAAATGCTGTACCGTATACGCCGCTATGCCGCAAAACAGCACGTTTATCCACGGCTCGTCATAGCACAGTTTCAGCGACGCTACGGTGACCGCGAACAGAAAAAAGAACATGAAACACGCGTACGGGAAATTATTTACGAATACGGGGAACGCCGCGCCGGCCGCGAGCGAAATAGCCAAATACCCGATAAACCGCCACACAAACCGCCGCTTCTTTTTCAGATAGCACGTACACAGGATTTCCGCAACGAGTATTTCCACGACAAAAAGCATTTTGTTTAGGAAAATATTGCTCATTTACGTCCCCCCCCCCGAGCCTGCCAGAAACGCATTTAGTTTGCTCAGAAAATCATTGCGCTTTAAGTGCGATATCTGCAATTCGTCGCCGCCGACTATAACTTGGAACGGGCGTATTTCGGTAACAAACTTCAGATTGACGAGATAACAGCGATTGCATAATTCAAACGGCAGCCCGCGCAACGCTTCCTGCACTTTTATCATACTGCCCGACGCAACCAAATCTCCGTCCGTAGTATGATACGTGATCTTGTGTCCCATGACCTCGATATACTTGAGTTCGGACGTGCGGATCTGTTTGCGCCCGCCGCCCGTAACGTTTATCCAAATCGCCTTGTCGCGTCTGACGTCGAACCGCTCGAGCGCACGGCGGATTTTGACCGAAAACAGCGGATACGTTACCGGCTTGACCATAAAATCGAACGCTTCCACTTCGTACCCTTTGACGGCGAACTGCGCCATATTCGTCGCGAATATGACTATCACATTTCGGTCGCGCTCCCGCAAAGCGCGCACGGTCTCCATACCGTCCGCACCCGGAAGTTTTATATCCATGATAACTATATCGAGCGAACGCTTTGCCTCGTCGTCGAGAAAACTCTCGCCGTCGCCGTAGGCGTAACAGCGGAAGTCGACGCCGAACTCGCGCCCGAACTCGACAAAATATCCGCCGAGCTTGTTGCGCGTTTCCTCGTCGTCCTCTACGATAGCCACATTTACAGACTCGCTCATACACCTACCTCCGAGCAAAATACACCGATCCGTGCATATATTATAAATCCGAATTCTTTTTATGTCAATACCCTTTTCTTATTCGTTTGGAAAATCGACACATTCGTTGTTATGCGTACTATGTTTTCGGCACGCGAAAAACGCGCAAGCACGCTTTGCCGCGCTTGCGCGTTTATGGTTGTTAGGTACGTTCGATCACGATTATCCGATCATCACTCCAATTCAAACGCGCCCGTATACAGTCTGTAATACTGTCCTTTTTGCGCAATGAGTTTTTCGTGACTGCCTCGCTCTATTATTCTGCCGTGATCGAGCACGATTATAACGTCGGAGTTTTTGACGGTGGACAGCCTGTGCGCTATCACAAATACCGTTCTGCCGTGCATGAGCGCGTCCATGCCTCGCGATACTATCGCTTCGGTACGCGTATCTATCGAGCTTGTCGCCTCGTCCAATATCATGACGGGCGGATCGGCGACTGCGGCGCGCGCTATCGACACGAGCTGCCGCTGTCCTTGCGAGAGGTTTGCGCCGTTGCCCGAAAGCATGGTATTGTAGCCCTCTGGAAGTCTCGTTATAAAATCGTCCGCGCCCGCGAGCTTTGCCGCCGCCACGCATTCCTCGTCGGTAGCGTCGAGCTTGCCGTATCGGATATTCTCCATGACCGTACCCGTGAACAGATTGGTATCTTGCAGCACGATACCGAGCGAGCGACGCAGGTCGGCTTTTTTTATCTTGTTGATGTTTATACCGTCGTAGCGGATCTTGCCGTCGGCAATGTCGTAAAATCTATTCAAAAGATTGGTAATCGTGGTCTTGCCCGCGCCCGTCGCGCCGACAAAAGCAACCTTTTGCCCCGGCTCGGCATATATCGAAACGTCGTGAAGGACGGGCTTACCCTCCTCATACTCGAAATCGACCTCGGTAAGCACCACGTCGCCTTTGAGCGGCGTGTAAGTTACCGTACCGTCCGCGCTGTGCGGATGTTTCCAAGCCCAGAGATTGGTGCGTTCCTCGCACTCGGTAAGCACGCCGTCCGTCTCTTTAACGTTTACGAGCGTTACGTACCCGTCGTCGACCTCGGGCTTTTGATCGATAAGATCGAACAGCCGCGCCGCGCCCGCTATACCCATTACGACCGAGTTGACTTGGTTTGAAACCTGATTGATATTGTTGCAGAACTGCCGCGTCATTTGCAGAAACGACACTACGAGCGCGATCGAAAATACGCTTAAATTCACTTCGCTGCCGATAAGCGGGTTTATGAGCGAGCCTATCGAAACGTTTGTAACGGCGTTGAGTATAAACACTCCGCCCACTATCGCAACGATAACGTACAGCACGTGCCCTATGTTGCCGAGTATCGGCATCAGCATGTTGGCGTATGTGTTCGCCTTGGTCGACTGCGAGCAAAGATAATCGTTTACCTTGTCGAAATCGGCTTTGGCTTGTTCCTCGTGACAGAATACCTTGACGACCTTCTGTCCGTTCATCATCTCTTCGATAAATCCCTCTGTTTTGCCTACCGCCTTTTGCTGCGCGAGGAAGAACTTGCCCGCGCCGCCGCCGACGAATTTTGTTACAAGCAAAATTATTATCACGCCGACTATAACGATAATCGTAAGCCAGAAACTGTACCACAGCATGATAAAGAACAGCGTCAAAACCATTATTGCGGACGTCAACATCTGCGGCAGCGATTCGGCTACCATCTGTCGCAAAGCGTCTATGTCGTTGGTGTAATAACTCATTATGTCGCCGTTGCTGTTGGTGTCGAAGTACTTGATCGGCAAATCTTGCATGCCGTTGAACATCATTTCGCGCGTCTTTTTGAGAAAGCCCTGCGTGAGTATCGCCATAAGCTGACGACTGACCGCGCCCGATACAAGCGAGAGCACGTACAATCCGATCAGTATGAGCATTTGGTAAACTATATCTTGCCACGCATATATGCCCGTGCCTTTTACGATCTCGCCGGCTATCGAAAACACGCGTTCCATGAAAATGGAAGGCAACGAACTTACGACTGCGTTGAACACGATACACAAAAGCGACACCGTGAGCATCTTGGGATAGAACTTGAACAGCAGCTTGACGGTGCGTCCGAGCACGCCTTTATTGACTTTTTTCTTATCTTTTTTATTCATAGCGGGAGCGTTATTCTTCATCGTCGCTTGCCCCCTTGTTTTGAGTATTGTACACTTCGGTGTATATCTCGTTTTTACCGAGCAATTCCTTGTGCGTGCCGACGGCGTTTATCCTTCCGCCTTCCATGATTATGATGCGGTCGGCGTCCTCGACGGAAGCCGTGCGCTGCGCGATTATTATCTTTGTGGTTTCGGGCGCGTACTTTTTAAGCCCCGCGCGAATGGTCTTGTCGGTCTTTGTATCGACCGCGCTCGTCGAGTCGTCGAGTATGAGTATCTTGGGTTTTTTAAGCAACGCCCGCGCGATGCACAGCCGCTGTTTTTGCCCGCCCGAAACGTTTACGCCGCCTTGCTCTATGTATGTATCGTACCCGTCGGGGAACGCAGACACAAACTCGTCGGCAGCGGATATCACGCACGCTTCTTTTATTTCCTCGTCTGTCGCATCGGGATTGCCCCAGCGCAAATTCTCTTTGATCGTGCCCGAAAAAAGCTCGTTCTTTTGCAGCACGACCGCAACCTGATTGCGCAGTGCGGTGAGGTCGTATTCTTTAACGTCTCTTCCTCCGACGCGTACAACGCCTTCGGTGACGTCGTACAGCCTCGAAATCAGATTTACGAGCGAAGTCTTACTCGAACCCGTACCGCCTATAATACCTATCGTTTCGCCCGATTTTATATGCAAATCGACGCCGTCGAGCACGTTGCGCTCCGCCGCCGCCGCATACTTGAAACTTACGCCGTCGAAGTCCACCGAACCGTCCGATACTTCGGTCACGGCGTTTTCGGGACTGTGGAGAGCGCTCTTTTCGTCGAGCACTTCGCACACGCGGCGCGCGCTCTCGACCGACATGGTTATCATTGCGAACACCATGGAAAACATCATCAACGACATCAAAATTTGCATGCCGTACACTATAAGCTGCGACACGCTGCCCACGTCGTACAGCGCGGGGTTTACCTGCTTGATTATAAAATACGAGCCGAGAAACAGTATAGTCGTCAGCACGCCGTAAAAGAAAAACTGCATTACGGGGTTGCTCCAAGCGAGCAGTCTTTCCGCCTTGGTAAAATCAACCTGCACGTCGGTAGACGCGCGGTCGAATTTTTTCTTTTCGTAATCCTCGCGCACGAACGATTTTACGACGCGCATGCCGCGCACGTTTTCTTGAACGGATTCGTTGAGATTGTCGTACTTTTTGAACACACGGTGGAAAAGCGGTATCGCCTTTTTCATTATCAAAAGCAATATGACGGTGAGCGGCGGTATTACCGCAACGAATATCCAACCGAGATTACCGCCCATTACGAACGCCATAACGAGCGAGAATACGAGCATGAGCGGACAACGCACCGCGATACGTATTATCATCATGAACGAGAACTGCACGTTGTTAACGTCGGTGGTCATACGCGTGACGAGCGACGGCGTGGAGAATTTATCGATGTTCTCGAACGAAAAATCCTGTATTTTGTAATATATGTCTTTGCGCAGATTTTTGGCGAAACCGCTCGACGCCTTTGCGCAGAACGCGCCCGAAAGCGCGCCGAAAACGAGCGATAAAACTGCCATGCCCACAAGTATCGCACCATGGATTAGGATCGATCTCAAACTGATATTATTCTCGATCATATCTATCAAGCTCGCGGTAACAAACGGGATCAAACATTCCAACACTACCTCGAGCGATACGAAAATCGGCGTCAATATAGCCGCTGCCTTATATTCTCTGATACTCCTTGAAAGCTCTTTGATCATAATTTATCTATTCCTTTGCTATTTCGTATCCGATGCCGCTTTGCCGTAAACACACTTTGCGGACAAACTCGCAGCATACCCGTTCGGCAGTTTTTCGGCTATACAAAAGCAAACGTCCGAAGTCGCAGTCTGTGCGCTACGCCAAGCGAGGCAGCCGAACGCGGCGCGATGCTTGAACAGCACACAATCGATTTGATATTATGAGTAGATTGCCGTCGATCATTCTGCGATGTAAAAACAGGCGTTCGTGATGTGTTCGACCGAAGTCGGCATCGGGTATCACCTATTTTATCACGCATTTTTATTTTTGTCAAACAAAAACGCCTCGCATAGCGAGGGTTTTTGTTCTGTTACATCAAAGCAATATACAGATTATACCGCCTCTGCCCTCGTTGATTATACGCGAGAGCGTCTTGCGCATTTTCTTTTGCGTCTCTTCCGGCATCGAGTTGAGCTTGTTGTTCAGCCCCTCGTTGACAAGACTGTCGAGCGATTTGCCGAACATATTCGTCTGCCAAATTCCCTTCGGGTTCTGCTCGAACTCGGACAGCAAGTAGTTTACAAGATCCTCGCTTTGCTGCTCCGTTCCCACGACGGGGCATACTTCCGTTTCTATATCGACGCGCATTATGTGCAAGCTGGGCGCGGACGCTTTGAGCTTTACGCCGAATCTGCTGCCCTGCTTGAAGATCTGCGGGTCTTGCAACGTCATTTCGTCCATGGTGGGAGTGACTACGCCGTAGCCCGTTTCGGCAACTTCGGCGAGCGCTTTGCTCATCTTGTCGAACGCGCGTTTCGCCTTGACGAGATCGCCGAGCGACGACATGAGGTCGAACTCGTCTTTTATATCGAGATCGCACACCTCGCGCAGCGCGCGGTAGAACAGCCCGGGCTTTTCTTTGACTTTATATATCGCTCTGCCCTTGTTAAGCTCGACCGAACCAAGCTCGAACCCGTCGAAAAACTCGCTCTCGGTCTCGGCAACGGGCAACGAGCAGTCGCGCATTTTCACCTTGTTTTCGGCAAGCGCACGCGCCTGCGCCTCGAGTTCTTTTACTATGCAGTTATCGGCGTCGAGCGCGCGTATCCACTCCGACGATGACACATACACGTCGCGCACGGGAAATTCATAGAGCACGCTCTCGAACAGTTTGACTATATCCGCATCGGTGAGCGCGGCAACGTTGAGCGGCAGAACCGCGTTCCCGTACTTTTCGGAAAGCGACGCCGCGAGCTTTTTGGTCTCTTTGGACTCGGGCACGGACGAATTAAGCACTACCACGAACGGCTTGCCGAGGTTTTTCAGCTCGTTTACCGTGCGTTCTTCGGCGGCGACATAGCTCTCGCGCGCAAGCTCGGTCTTGATCGAACCGTCGCTCGTCATGACTACGCCTATCGTAGCATGCTCGGTTATCACCTTTTTAGTTCCGATCTCGGCAGCGCGCTCGAACGGTATAGGATCGTTGTTCCACGGGGTCTTGACCATACGCGCCGCACCGTTCTCGGTAGAGCCTGCCGCGCCTTCTACCATGTACCCTACGCAATCGACGAGCCGCACGGAGATCTCGGCGGTGTCCGACAGTTTGACAGACGCGGCTTCGCTCGGTACGAACTTGGGCTGCGTGGTCATGATAGTCTTGCCCTCGGCGCTCTGCGGAAGCTCGTCGCGCATACGCTCGAGCTCGTATCCGCTCGCCGACGGAATGACAAGCTTGTTCATAAAATTGGTTATGAACGTAGATTTGCCGGAACGCACGGGTCCCACTACCCCGATGTAAATATCGCCGTTCGTGCGCTCCGCTATGTCCTTGTAAACGTCGTATTCTTCCATAATACCTCCCGCCGGACCTACATTGTTCTTTGCCGACAAATCGAATACGCTTTAATGTATGCTCCGCGTATTCGCAAAAGAACGCATTGCGGAAAATTTTTCGACATAAAAAACGCAGTTACATTCAAAGCCGAATATACGCACGAACCATAAGCGGCACGGAAAAATCCCGCTCCGAGATCGGAACGGGATTTTTGAGTTTTTACACGGTAACAGTCGGTATCACTCCACGGTGAGCCGCGGCATATCGTACTGCTTTACTATGGAATACGTTTTGCCGCCGACCGTTATTTTTGCGGACGACATCACTATGTTTACGTTGCCCGCGGCATAGTTTTTCACGTCGCCCGCGGTATTGCCCGTATCGCCGCAGCCGTCGTATTTCTTTCCGCCTATCTCGGCATGCGGGTAGAAATTACCTTTTGCAAGACCCGTAACGTCCAAATACAGTTTGATCTTGGTCGGGGTCTGCTCGGACTTCGCCGCTGTAAGCACGGTGCTGCCGTCGAATATCTTGAAGTCTGCGGCGGTATATTCGTACCCGATACACTCGAACGTAAGCACATAGTACGCTTTCCCGTCTTGCGCGGCGACTTCGGCGGCGCAAGGCGCAACTCTGCGCACTTCCGCAAATTCAAGGTTTATCTCGCACGTTTTGGAATTATCCGACTTGAGCGTGGCGACGATCTTGTGACTGCCGAACCCGAAATAACCTTTGGAAACTTCGCCTTGCGCAACGGCTATATCGTACAGCGACGGATCGACTATAACGTTGCTTCCGTCCGCCATCGTGCCTATGACCTTAAGCCCCGACAGCGCGGGTTGTACGTAATCGCCGTACTTGATGTCGTTGTAATAGAAAGCGAGCGCAGTTACTTCCGACGACGGCGCGTCCGCACTTCCGTACGCGGCGAACTCGACGGCGTCTATATTCATCGTGGACGGGCTTTCGTTCCAATAGTTCTTTTCGCCGATGGAGCTATCCTTGAACGCCAAGCGTATTATATTAGTTCCGGGGTTGAGTTTTACGCCGCTCACCGTAAAAGCGTTATAGATATTGTAAATGGGCACATACGTGCCGATGGAAGGTCCGCAGCCGGCAAGCACTATGTCGTCGCCGAGCGTTATCTTTACGCCGTTTACGTAAAGATCCGCAATGGTGTTTACCCGTAACGCTTCCATTATATATTTGTTTTTGTCGCCCTCTTTTCCTGCGGAACGAATATTGCTGTTGCCCGCTCTGAACGTTACGTCGGTCGAACAAAACGTTTCGGAATCGACCGTCCATTCCACGTACGAGTCGGCGCCCGCTATAGCGGCTTTGGCAAAATCTCCGACAAACGAAACCGGACCTTTTTGCGTGATCGTGCCGTCGGAGTTCTGCACGTATTCAGTCTCGGTCTTTACCGTGCCGCCGACTATCTTCGTATAGTTTTCGCCCTCGATCTTTTTGACTACCGCGACGGGCAATGTCGCTTTCAATCCCGAACCGTCCGCAAGCGTCGCTTCGAGCACGTATTTGCCGCCGAGTTTCGCCGTGCCTTCGGGCAGTTTGAACGAATACTCTCCGACGGCGAGCGGCAACGCGCGGTTGCTCTCGTACACGGCATACAGCGTAAGATCGGCTTGAGGGAACGCTTCGCCCGCATAAACCGAATATACCGCGTCGTCCGCGAATTTGACAGACACAATGTCTCCGTCGTCGTTGCTTATTGTAATGGGCAGCAGCACGGTCTTTGTTACGCCGTTTTCGGTATAGCTTACCATTGCGTTGACAACGCCTTCGGTATCGAAAATTTGCCCCGCCTCGGCGCAGGTATAACCCTCGGTGATTTCTTTTTTCGATCCGTCGTTGTATATCACCGCAAGTACCATACCGTCGAGCGTGACAGTCTCGTCCGTTCGGAACACCGTATTCGACGGATTGACCTTTATCTCTATCGAGTCCATAGCCACCGCTATAAGCTCATACGTCATTTCAAACGTGAGATTATTTGAAACCGACACCGTGATTTTGCCGCCTTTGGAAGAAAATCCGGACGCCGCCGTGACCGTGTACTTATCCTCGGCGAGAACGGTCTGCGCACCGTGATTGTAAGTTGCCGTTACCGTAAAATCCGATGCGGCGGGCAGAGCTTTGCCGTTGTTGTAATACGCGACGTTCGGCTTGAGCTTTACGTCTATTTTTACAATGCGCGATTCGAGCACCGTGACCGATACTATGGATCGCATATCTCCGTAGCTCACGGGCAAAGACGTTTGATCGAGCGCAAGCGGTACGTCCGCATTTTCCACGACAGCATCGGCAGTCACGTCTTGCTCGATACCGCAATCGCAAACCACAAACACGCGCATGCCGTCCGACACGAACGTTTCGTTCTCGAGATACGTGTTTTTCAACGGGCTTTCCACTATCAAGTACTTATCATGTTCGACGACTTCGCCCGTCTCGTCGTGACACCATTTGCAAACGCGCCAGTGTCCGTTCTCGTCGTATCCGAAGTCTGTCATTACGTGGTCCGTTTTTTCTATCGCGTCGGGCGCGGTTATGACGTTCTCGCCGTTGCCGTCTGCAAACAGCATGTCGCAGCCCGAGCACGACCAATACTCCGCAACGCCGTGCTCCGCGCACGTTGCGGGGATCTCGGCGTGATGCACGTATTCGTGCGTGTGCGGTTTATCGGACGGCTGACACGCAGCAAGCCCCGCGCAAATAGGCACGGCGAGAGTCACCGCCGCGGTAGCGAGCATTTTTTTATTTATCTTCATAATAACCTCCTTATTCCGCCGCTTCGGTTATGATTAGCGCGGGCATCTCCCATTTTCTACTGAGCGTATAGGTTTTGCCGCCGACCGAGAGCGACTGACCGTTGACAAACACCAGCTCGTCGCCGCGAATATCACCGTTTGAATTTGCGCCGTTGACATAAAGCGAACCTTTGATTCGCAAGTGCGGATTGAACTGCCCTGCGGCGAAATCGGTCACATCTATCCTAAACGTCGCCGAGCGCCTGTCAAACGCGGCGTCCGCTATATCGAACGTGACGTTACCGTCGAAAAATTCGTAGTCTTCGAGCGTATAACCCACGTTGTCGAACGTAAACACCCAATACACCTTACCGTCGATAAGCTCTATCGCCGCTGTTTTTACAATGCACTCGTAATGCTCGACCGTAACTTCGCGCTCGGCAAATACCGTCGGATCGGTCTTGAGCGTTGCGCGGAATTTATACGTGTCGCAGAATATAGTTCCATCAGACACGTCGCCCGATACTATTTCCACGTCGAATAACCCCTTATCCATCACGATGCGGTTTCCGTCGGACATATTGCCGATGACAGACGCCGAATCGACCGCCGCCGCCAAAGTATCGCCGTAGTCGATAGCAATATACCCTATCTCTATATCGGACAGAACGGCGTCGCTATCGACTTTTACGCCCGTCGTTTCCACGTCGAACCAATCGACGTTCATTGTGGACAACAGTTCTCCCCAGCAATTCTTTTCGCCGAGCGCGCTCGTTTTGAAATTGAATTTGATTTCATTGTTGCCGGCAGACAGCGCGACGTTGCCGAACGTGAATTCGTAATAAACGCCGAACAGCGGCGCGTAGTTAGAAGAAGAACTTGTGTTGCTCTCGGACGGTCCGCAGCCCTTGAGCACCACGTTGTTTCCTATCTGCACGGGTTCGCCGTTCACGGTAAGATCGAGAATGGAATTTATCTGCAACGGTTTCATCCAATAATATCCGTTGTCGTCTCGAGACGTATAGCTGTTGCCGCAACGCATCGTTATGCTCGCCATGCAATCGGAATACGATTCGATTACGGTAGTGAACGATCCTTCGTTGCCTTTATTTACTTCTCGCGAAAAATCACCGGCGAACGTCACATCGGCGTCCGCAATAAATTTGCCGCCCTCGAACAAATACGAAGTTTCGGTGTTCTTTTTGCCGCCGACTATAACGGTGTCTTCCGCTTCGATATGATCGCGCACAACTACGGGCACGCTCGCAACTATCCTCGGGTTTCCGTTGTACTTTACGTCGAGCGCGTAGGCTTTGCCGAACCGCAAAGTCTCCGACGGATTGAGCACGGTGTAATCGTTGCCTATAAGCTTGCTGTTTCCGCTCTCGTACGTTATCTTGAGCGACGGCTTAACTTCGGTTATGTCCGTGCCGACGAGCGCAATACATTCGTCCGCCGCCGACACCGACACCACTCTGCCGTCTGCGAAAACGTCCGAGACCTCGATATCGACGTCCGCGGTCTTTACCGTATCGCCGTCGGCATACTCGACGGTGCGCACACTGTCCGAACTCGTAAGCGGCGTGGTGACGTCCACCGTATAATCGGATCTGTCGAGAAGTTTGCGCGATCCGTCGTTATACACAGCGCACACCTTCATTCCGCTGTCCGAAAACATCGCGCCCGTTTTGTAATACACCGTATACGGGGCTTGCTCTATTTCTATACGGTCGAGCGCGACGGCGACGAGCGCAACGTCGAGCGTAGCTTTTTTACCTTTGAACACGACTACGACAGTGCCGCCGTTCGTAACGAAATCGGACGGGACTTGAACTTCGTAGTTCTTCGGCTCGACTACTTCGTATACGTCTTCGTCGCCGAGCTTGTAATGCGCGGTAACGACGAGGTCCTCGCTCCTTACTGCGGCGAGATTATTATCGTAATATACTTTTCCGTCCGCAAGCGCAGCGTCTATAGACTGCAAGACCTGTTTCGGCGGTTTGACGTTACCGGCGACGATAGCGTCGTAATCGGCTTTCCATGCGGTATACGATACCGACATGATCGCCGTTATCGCTATTATCACCGCAAGCCCGACGGCGCTCGCCGCGACCGTTTCTATGATTTTAGCTTTACGCATTTTTACCTCCGTTATCGTTTTGTCCGTCGTTCCGTTTTTTGCGTTCCGTACGACTTCGTTCCGACGCCCGTGTAACTTGCTCGGTCTGCACAGCGGTTTCCACCGCGACGGCAGTATCCTGCGTTTCCGCCGTTTCGCTGTTTTGCTCGGGCGCGGTATCTGAGGTTATATCGATCTCGCCCGACGCAGCCGCCGTTTTTCTCTTACCCGTTATTACGTAACGCGGCATGATAAGAAAGTACAAGCCTATAGCCGCGCCCGCAAACACAAGTATATCGATACACGCGAGCAGAGGTTTCCACCATACCCAAGAACTCGTTGCCGACGAACTGTAGAACGCGTCCACGTCCTCGTCGGCGTTATAGTTGGCGTTTGCGTACTGTGCGCTCAAAAACGCATAAGTAACGTGATGCACCACTTCGCGAAGCTGATGCGCGAGCCGAGGATTTTCCTTGACCGCCGACTCGTTGATCGTGCCGTAATGGAACTTTGCGTTCATCGACAGATCGCCGCCCGCGCGCACCGAATGATCGCCGCACATGTATTTCGGTCTGTCGGAATAGTCGGTTACTATCGAACCGTTAAATCCCCATTCGTTGCGCAATATGCCCGTAATGAGCGTTTCGCAGCCGCCCGTCCACACGTTGGCGATGCGGTTGTACGACGACATGATACCTACGCATCCGCCTTGCTCTACAGCCATTTGGAACGGCTTGAGATAAATTTCGCGCAACGCCTGTTCGGTAAGCCACGTATACATAGCGTCGCGGTCGTGCTCCACCTCGCCGAGAATTAGATGCTTCAGATACGTATATTTGCCGATGTTTTTCAGTCCCTTTACCTCTTGCGTCAAAAGCTCGGCTGTCAAAAATCCGTCTTCGGATAAATACTCGTAATTGCGACCTGCGAACGGACTGCGGTGCAAGTTGCAACCGAAAGCGTACGCGCCGTTTACGCCGAGCGCGTCCATTTCCTTGCCGTAATTAAGCCCGAACGAATACACGAGACTTTTGCTCCACGTTTGGCTCATAGTGCCCGAGCACGGAAAGCCGGTGCCTTTATCCGAACCCGCGTTGAACGATCGGACCTGCGACGGTCCGTCGTAGTCGGTCAAACGCGGCTTGCCTATCGACGGTACGGCGGCGTTGTTGAACGCGCCGTTTTCCGCAAGCGCGAGCGCCTCGCTTATGCTCACCTGATCGAGCACGCTTTTCCATTCCGGCGCGTCGTAATCCGCGGCGAGCTTATTGCCTAATTCGGTAAGCGCGCCGTTTTCGTACACCTTGAGCGATCCGCCCGAATTCCACGTCACGGGCGACTTATCGACGGGATTGCCGACAATATCGAACTCGGCGTTGTTCCATGCGTTTGCATACGACGAATTGTAAAGATTGTATTCCTTTTCGGCGGCGGTCATCGCACGGTCGGGAGTGCGCTTAAACGTGTACGGATCGGGAAAACTCTTTCGCGAGATATACTCGACGGGAGTCGCCGCGGCGCTGCCGTCGATCGGCTCGGTCTCTGCGGCGGAATCGCCCGTGAATCTGTTTACTACGTCCGCGCCCGTGTACTTATCCTTGCGGAGTTTTATATCCTCGGTCACTTTGAGAGTGAACACGCCGTCCTCAGTGTCGCCGCCCTTTTTGACTTTTTTGACGTTGTGCGAATCGGTCATCAGCTTGATTTGATAATCGCCCGCTTCAAGCTCGTAGCCCTCGAAATCGTTTTGATTGGCGTCGTAACAATCGTACGATGCAAACTCGTACGGATCGAGTTCTATCGTCAAATCCTGCGAACCGCCCTTTTCGAGATTGAAGGTTTTTGCAAACCCTACAAGCATGACGTGCGATTTTTCGATTCCGCCCGAATCGAGGTTTTTCGGGTTATACGGCGGAGTGAGATACACCTCCACAACGTCCATGCCGCTGTACTCGCCCATATTGGTAACTTTGACGGTTATCTCTATCTTGGATTTTTCCGTAAAACTCGCGCCCGAGGAGACTTCCTCGCCGTCCAGCTTGAACGACATGATCTCCCAATCGAACGACGTGTACGACATACCGAAACCGAACGGATATTGCACCACCGCCTCGTAATCGTTTTTGGTAACGGTCGTTCCCGACGGGTCGAGCGCGGCGCGCGTTTTTCCGTTCCATAATCCCATAACGTCGGCGGTTTCGTACCATTTATAGCCCAAGTATATGCCTTCGACATAATCTATGTATGTGGCTGTAGTATACTGCTCGCCCGCGTTTCGGCTGTCGCCTTCGGGGTACAGCTTTTCGCCGCTTATGCCCGTGTAATGCCCGACGCCCGCGTCGCCCGTATACCTGTAGTTTACGTTCGACTCAAAATCGTAAGCGTACGTATCGGCGAACTTGCCGCTCGGCGATATCAACGTTTCGGTCTCGTTTCCGTCTTCGTCTACCGCGAAATATTTGCCGTACAGCACGGGCGGAATACCGTGCGCGCCGTTCGTTCCCGTCGCGCCCACGACGAGGCATGCGTCAAGCCCCGCTATGGATTCCAAAAATCCCAGCTCGATAACGTTCGTGGAATTGACGATAACGACCGTCTTTTCAAAGTTCGCCCCGACATATCTGAGCATTTCCTCTTCCTCGGCGGAGATCTCGAGATAAGTGCGGGCGTTATCTGTGCCTATCTTTTCCTTGTACTGAACGCGCGTCGGGTCTTCCGTTTCGCCCGCGCGCCGCGATATGACGACGAGCGCGGTATCGGAATAGCTTTTGGCGCCGTTCAGAAGCGCGTCGCCGTACGCGGATATAGGCGGCTCGCACAGTTTATAAAAATCGCGCTGATACACTCCGATCGAATTGCCGTCGCCCATTCGTGCTCTGTATTTTTTATAAAAGGCTGTCAGATCGGTATTATACTCGATACCGTACTCCGTAAGCGCCTCGAGTATTCCCGCCGTATTAGATAAGTTGTCCCTACCTTCCTCGAAAACCCGACCCGATCCCGAGCCGCCGAACACCCAATCGGTTTGAGACCAACCGAAAACATTGACCTTACCGTCCGCGTCTTTATCGAGCGGGAGGGTCTTGTTATCGTTTTTTACGAGAACGCTCGCCTCCCGCACTATTTGGTTTGATAGCTCCTGACCGCTCGCGCGAGCCGCGGCAGCCGCTTGCTCGTCCACTATGGGCGGGCACAGATACGACGTAATCGTATCTTCGTAGCTGTAAAGCACGCAGTTCCCCACTATCAAAGCTACCGCAATGATAGCTATAACGGGAAAACAGACGCACCACGCTACAATTCTGCTTTTGGACAATTTCATCATTTTCTCCTTGAATTTCTTTCTTGTCGCTCACCGTTTCGGATATGCACACCGACGCTTATGCACGTCTTTTGCGAGAGAGTTACCAAAGATACGAATATAGTATCATATTACCCCCCCCCCGTCAAGCGAACGAAGTATATTTCTCGAATTTTTTATTACACATTTTTTCTGACGGCGCAGCCGTTATGCTCCGTCGGCTTTATATTCGGTAACGCACATCGGCGGTAGTTTTTTTGCACTGAAAAATCGGCAAGCGCGCACTTTACGCTTGCCGATTTTCACATTGTTTTTCGGACTGCCGAAATTATAAGAACGGCACGACGTTCGATTACGCCGCGCCGTTATATTTTATCATTGTTTTCTTAATTTTTTCCACCAACTGTTGCCCGAATCGGAACTTTTGTTCTGCTGCGGTTGCGGCGCAGGCTGCGGCGGGGGCGCGGGCTGTTCGGTGCGGACGTTGTAATTACCCGTATCGAAGAGCGACAAC
>CAJUNM010000023.1 GCA_910587805.1 uncultured Christensenellaceae bacterium
CCCCCCCCCCCCCGTGTTTTCAGCTCGAACCAGAACGTTGTACCCTTGCCCAGCTCGGACGTCAAGCCGTATTCCGCACCGTGCAGCTCGAGTATACTGCGGCAAATAGACAAGCCTATGCCCGTCCCGACGGTGGTGCGCTTGGAATGCGCCGCACGGTAGTATCTGTCCCAAACCTTGTCAAGCTCGTCGGGCGCAATGCCTTTTCCGCGATCGGACACTTCGACGCGCGCACCGTTTTCGATACGCTTTACGCGCACGGTCACTGTCTTATCGTCGCCGCTGTAGTTGATCGCATTGTTTATAAAGTTGTACAAGCACCGCGCTATGTTTTCGGAATCGCACGTTACCGTCACGCCGTCGTCTATATCGCGCACGAACTTGACGCCGTCGCGTTCCTCGAAAATGCCGAACCTGCCGATGACCGTTTCCGCCGTAGCCGAAATATCCACGGGTTCGAGCTTCAGCTCGACCGCGCCGCCCTGAAGCTTCGACAGCCGCAGTACGTCGTTTACAAACACGTTAAGCCTATCCGCCTCGTCGACTATGAGCGTTGCCGTTTTGACGCGTTTTTTATCGTCCACCGGCAAGTCGCGCAAAAGCTCCGCCGATGCGCGGATCATTGTGAGCGGCGTGCGCAGGTCGTGAGAAACGTTCGCTATCATTTCGCGCTGTATGCTATCCACCTTGCTCATCTCGTCTTTTGCGGTGTTGAGCGCGGCGGCAAGCTCGTCGTACTCGTCGCAACCGCCGCCCGAAAACACAACGGAAAAATCCCCGCTCGCGAGCTTGGTCGCGTCCTTGGAAATATTAGTCAACCGCTTGGTCTGATACTTCGATAGAACCAACGACGCGATAATACTCGCGCCGATGACGAGCACCGTTCCGAACAGCATGGCGATCATGACTGTTTTCGTGCGGAAATCGAAAATCTTCGCAGGCGTGACAGCAACGAAAAACGCGTCTTTTCCCCGACCGCGATCGTCAACTTCGTGCTTACTGCCGTACGCGAAAAACTTGCCTATCGACGTGTCTATAATATCGACGTTGCCGCCGGGCAAAAATATTTTATCTAAGTCGACGCTGCTCATGACTAACTCGAACGCTTCGTGCGACTCTTCCGCCACGTTGCCGAGCGTATCTATCGAGAAAACAAGTTCGGTCTCGTTGCCGTCATAAGTGAACACGGCAAGCGCGATCGAATCGCCGAGCGCAATATCTTTGAGCTTTGCTTTGTAAATATCGAGACTGCGATCATCGAGCGTGAACGGGAACGCCATGGATGCGGCGTGACATCTGCGTTTGAAATCGTTTTGGAAAAACGGCTGCATAACATAAAGCACGATAAAAAACAACGACCACAACAAGATGAGCAATATGAGCGAATACATAACGAAACTGAACACCGTCTGTTGCTTTATCGAATGTCTGTGCGTCCTGACCGCGCGCACCGCGCCTTTATCTTTCGGATTTACGTTTTTCATATAGCAATAATATCAAATACGCCGTCTTTTGTCAACAACAAAAAAACGACGCCGATCCGGCGTCGATTTTTACTTGTCAGTCCGCGTTGCGACGGTTCGCGTTACGGCGGGCTTTATTTGCTTTTCTGCATTCGGGGCAACGGGTAGGTTCGTGCTCGAAACCTTTCTCCGCATAAAACTCTTGCTCACCCGCAGTAAAAGTGAACTCTTTACCGCAGTCTTTGCAAGTCAATACCTTATCTGTCATGGCGTTTACTCCTTATATTATTCAAGCCAAGTTGCCGCAGATCGGCTTATACCCAATCCGTACTTTTGAACTCGTAATAATAATATAACACACGTCGCGCCGTTTGTCAATCGTTTTGCTATTATAATTTTACACAAATTGCATATGCGCTCATCCGCGCCATTGATACTTTTCAAGGTCGACGCGTAAATCGGTCACAGTTACGCCCTCGGCTTCGAGCAGTTCTTTCTGCGCGTCCGTACCGCCGAACGCAAAAGCGGGCGCGAGACAGCCCGACGCGTTGACCACTCTGTGGCACGGCACGATGCCGGGTCGCGGGTTTACGTGCAACGCATTGCCGACGGCGCGCGCCGCGCCGCCTCGACCGGAAAGCCATGCGATCTGTCCGTACGTTGCCACCTTGCCTTTAGGGATATTGCATACCGCGTCGTATACTCGTTCGGCAAACGGTTTTTCGATTTTATCTCGAGACTTTTTCATTTTGCTCATCTCTTATTATAAGGTTGAGATCCTTCGCTTCGCTCGTAAGCCCGCTCGTTCGGAAAGACAAAAAGAAAATCGGCTTTATCGTTGATACTCTCTTTTGTCACTCCGAGTTTACGCAATCGGCAGTATTATTCTGCCTTTCGCTTTAGGATCGTCGCGAATTACTTCGCCCACGCTCGACACGATTATTTTTCCGCCGTACGGGTTTTTGATACTGACTATAGGCGAGATAAGCGTCGCGTCCACAATCGACCGCTCGAACGCGAGATCGGTATCTATCATTTTGCAATCCGTAAGTTTAAGTCCGTCGCAGTAGCATAACGGCTGCGTGCCTATGATCGTACAGTTTTCAAACGTAACGTTTTTGCTGTACCATGCGAGATACTCGCCCTTGACGATACTGTTTTTGACCGTTACGTTTTCGGCGTGCCAGAACGCGTCTTTCGTGTCGAAGTCGCAGCCGTCGAACACGGCGTTTTCGACGTACTGAAACGAATACTTGCCTTTGAACTTCAGTCCGCGCGCTTTGATATTGCTCGCGCGCATGGCAAAGTACACGCTTTCCGCGCAAGTATCGTAAAGTTCAAGCCCGTCTGTCGACCACCCGAACTCGGGCGAATTTATATCGCAGTCATAAAGCCGCACGTTTTTACATTCGCGCACGGCTTTTATGCCGTGCATTTTTACGTTTTTTGCCGTCACGTTTTGCGTGTACCACAGCGCGGCACGGCAACGCTCGGTCATTTCGCAGTTTTCGAGTTCGACCGATTCGTCGTGCCACAACGGATAGCGCAGATCGAAAAAGCAATCTTTTGCCTTTACTGCGCCGCATTCCTTGAGCGCGCTTTCTCCGTCCGCACCGCCCGCTATTTTACAGTTTACTATCTCTATATCGGCAAGACCGTACAGCGCGCGTTCCTCATCGAAATTTTTTCCTTCGATCCTCATGTTCTCTCCGTCAGAAGTTTTTCTATGACAAATACGGTATGACTATAACTCCCGTAGCGATCAACAAATACAGCACGTACATTATCGGCATTGTAAGGTTGAGCGTTTGCACGCCGAGCATAGTGCCGACAGACTGTTTCTTTTTGTTCTTTACGAGCATCATCGAAAGCATAGCGAGCGCAGCCGCCGCGCCGAGCACGAGCAGCGTTACCGAATCGGTATTGCGCGCGTAAATATCCGTTTCGCCGGGCATGAACGATACCATGTCCGCCACGAACAATATCATAAAGTTGAATATATTGGATCCTATTATATTCCCCGCCGCCGCGTCGAAATTCTTGCGCAGGCAAAGCGTCGACGACGAGATAAGCTCGGGCAAGCTCGTAGCCACGCCCAAGAACAGCGCGCCCGCGAACGACGCGCCGAGCCGAAGCTTTTCCGCGATCATATCGGTCAGATACGTCATACCGATAGACGCGCCGATAAGCACTGCCGCGCATATAACGAACCTGACGACGGCTTGCTTGAGCGTGAGCTTGTCCTCTCCGCTCTCGCCGCCGTCGGCGGCTTTGGGCATTTTGTATACGTACAGCGCGTACAGCACGAATATGGCGAGCGACACGCCGCTGTACCAAGCTATTTTAAGATAGTCGCCGAGATACAAAGCTACCGCCACCAGACCGTACATGCCGAGCAGCACTATGAGCGCGACGTAATAATATTTTTGAAAACGCGCGTCCTTCAAGCCCTTAAAAAACACGAGCAGCATAACGCCGAAAAACGCGCAATTGATAAGGTCCGAGCCGAGGATATTCCCGATTATCATGGAATTTTCATTGACTATCCAAATGGACGAGACCGACGTAAAAAGTTCGGGCAAGCTCGTTACGGCGGCGAGCAGCACTCCGCCTATGAACGCGCCCGAAATATTGCTCTTTTTGTCCATAACGTCCACGTACTTGCCGAGCTTGATAGACAGGAACACAACAAGAGCTACCAACGCGACGTAACCGACGTAAATAAGCCAATCCATACCCAAACGAAATTCTCCTATCCGTTGTAATTATCCGCGACGTATTCCCGCACGCGCAGCGGTATCTTATGTTCTTCGGCGAGCGCGCGGCATTTTTCTATGCGCTCTTTCCCTATCGTATCCACTACCGTAAATACGGTGTTTATGCCCGCGGCTTTGCAATCGTCGGCAAACCCGAGCACGTGAGCGAACGCGTCCGCGCCCAGCTTCGAGCGCGTAACCGCGAAATAGCTTTGCGCATCCGCCTCGTTGAGCGATACCGACACCGTGTCGAACACGGTAAGCTCGGGCGCGATATTCCTATCGGCGACAGCGCTGCCCAATCCGTTGGTGTTAAGCCGCAGCGCGTAGCCGCGGGCTTTGAAACGCTTTGCACATTCGGTCAAAAGCTCGAGTTCCTCGGTAGGCTCGCCGTAACCGCAAAACACGATCTCGCTCGATACAAGCTTGTCCTCGAGCGCGGCGAACGCGCGCATCACGTCGTCCGCAGTCGGCGTTTTGTCCAGCCACAGCGGAACGCCCGCCACGCCGTCGCCCGTATTGCGGATACAGAACGCACATGCGTTGTGACATTTATTGGTAATGTTGACGTATGCTTTACCGTCGAGAATATAAACGTAATTGTTCATTGACACAGCACCTATTTCATTTTGTAAAACAGCCGTTTCGCGTTATCTGCGGTGATCCGCTCGATCTCCTCGGGCGATACGCCTTTTATCTCGGCGAGCTTGTCGCGAACGTACGCTACGTTCTTGGGATAATTGGTTTGACCGATACAGTGCGACGGGGAAAGATACGGCGCGTCGGTCTCTATAAGCAGTCTGTCGAGCGGCGCGTGCGCGGCGGCGGCAATGAGATTTTTGGAATTGTTGTACGTCAGTTTGCCGCCGAACGCCAAGTATAAGCCCTTTTTCAAGCATATCTCGGCGGTCTCGGTCGAGCCTGAAAAACAATGCATAACTCCGCTTTGAGGAAACTCCGCCGAGCGCAAGAACTCGGTAAAATCGCCCGTCGCCTCGCGAACGTGGAATACGATCGGGAGCTTGACCTCGCGCGCAAGCTCGTACTGTTTATACATCGCCTTTATCTGCGCGTCGCGGTCGAATTCGTCATGGTGGTAATCAAGCCCGAACTCGCCCACCGCGACCACCTTGTCGTCCGCCGCGAGCTTGCGCAATGCGTCGAGCGTTTCGTCGGTGACGGTTTCGGGATAATACGGGTGCACGCCGACCGCCGCGTAAATGCGCGGATCGAGATGCGCCGCTTCCACCGCCGCGAGCGACGTCGGCAGATCGCACCCTATCGTTACGATAATACCGAGTCCGTCGGCGGTCATAGTATCTATTATGTTTTGCGCGCCGCCGAAAACTTCCTCGGTTATGTGCGCGTGCGTATCCGTCAGCATATCCGCTCTCCCGCGTCGCCGACGGGCTTTACGAGCCGCGGCAGTCCGTCTACGGTCGAACACAACAGCATGCCTTCCGACACGATCCCGCACAGTTTGGCGGGCTTGAGATTTGCGACGAGAACCGCCTTCTGCCCGACGAGTTCACTCGGCGCGTATGCGTGAGCGATCCCCGAAACGACCGTGCGCCGACGCGTTCCGTCAAACACCGTCAGCTTGAGCAGTTTATTCGATTTTTCCACTTTTACGCATTCTTCGATATCCGCAACGAGCAGTTCCGTCTCGAAAAATTTATCTATGCTTATTTCTTGCACCGTTTCTTTTTCCTCTTTAGCGTCCGATTTTTTATTATCGGCTTTTTTCTCTTTGTTAGGCTTTTCGGATTTTTCTCCGCCGCTTGTTTCGGCGGCTATCTTTTCAAGCTCCGCGAGTTCCTTTTTGATGTCGAGTCTATTGAGTATCGGCTCGATCTCGTGCGTGGCATACTTTTCCGCCGCGCCGTATTCGCACTTGTCAAACCCGATCGGAACGGGAATTCCGAGTCCGTCGAATATCTTTTTCGGATACACGGTGAGGAACGGCAACAACAGGTTGGCGCACACTCTGATCGCTTCCAACAAATTGTATATAACGGCGTTGAGCCGCACGGTCTCGCCCGATTTGAACAGCGCCCAAGGCTTGTTGGCGTCTATATATTTGTTCGCTTTGTCTATTACGCCGAATATGCGTTCGAGCGCTTTGCCCAACAACGGCTTATCCATATCGGCGCGCACCGACGGCAGCAGCGCGTCGACAGCCGCAACGAAATCCTTATCTTCGTCCGCGAGCGCGGGCTTAGTCACCTTGCCGTCGAAGTACTGACGGCTCATGGCGAGCGTACGCCGCACGAGGTTGCCGAGATCGTTTACGAGATCGTTGTTTATCGCGGATAGCAGAGATTCGTTGGTATATACGCTGTCGTCGCCGAACGGCATAGACGAGAGCAGATAGTACCGCAGCGCGTCCACGCCGTAGCGGTCGGTGAGAATGAACGGATCCACGACGTTCCCTTTCGACTTGCTCATCTTATCGCCGTCGAGAGTTATCCAGCCGTGACCGTATACGCGTTTGGGCAGCGGCAGTTCGAGCGCCATCAATATCGCGGGCCACACTATCGAGTGGAAACGCACTATTTCCTTAGCCATTACGTGCATATCGCACGGCCAGTATTTATCGAATTTTTCGCCTTTTTTACCCTTTTCGCCGTAGCCGAGCGCGGTTATATAATTGGGCAGCGCGTCTATCCACACGTAGATAACGTGCTTGGGATCGAACGGAACTTTTATGCCCCAATCGAACGACGTGCGCGTGACCGCGAGATCGGAAAGCCCTTTATCGATAAAGTTGTTGACCATTTCTTTGACGCGCGATTCGGGCTGTAAAAAATCGGTCTCCGTGAGCAGTTTGCGCAAACGGTCGGCATACTTGCTCAATCGGAAAAAATAGCACTCCTCTTTGGTCTCTTTCACTTCTCTGCCGCAATCGGGGCACTTGCCGTCTACAAGCTGCGACTCCGTCCAAAACGACTCGCACGGCTCGCAATACTTTCCGACGTATTCCGATTTGTAAATATCGCCTTTTTCGTACAGCTCGGTAAAAATATCCGCGATGGCTTTTTCGTGCTCGGGATCGGTCGTGCGGATGAAACCGTCGTTGCTTATGTCCATACGCGTCCACAGCGCTTTTATGCGGTCGGCAAGCCCGTCGACAAACGCTTGCGGCTTTAATCCGCGTTCCGCAGCCGCTTGCTGTACTTTTTGCCCGTGCTCGTCCGTGCCCGTCAGATAGTGCACGTCAAACCCGTCCATGCGTTTGAACCGCGCGATCGCATCGCAACAAACCGTGGTGTAGCAATGCCCGATGTGTAACGCGCCGCTCGCATAATAAATGGGCGTAGTGATGTAAAACGTCTTTTTGCTCTTAGCTTTGCAAGCCATGTCGACCTCTGTTTTTTCGGTTTTGTTTTAATTTATATATTATATACTTTTCTTTCGGAATTGTAAAGCGAATTTTTTTACATCATGTATAAAACGCCGCATATCCGCTCAAACTGTATACAAGGGAAAAAATCATGACAGAAAAGAATCACAACGCAAAAAACAAAAAGACAAAAAAGAATAAAGCCTGCGCGGAAGCTTCCGCCGAAGAAGTATTGCGCGAAGAAATATTCCCTAACGGGAACGGATCGCGCCCCAAACGCCGTTGCGGCGCAAGCAAAGCGAAACAGTGCGCAAACCCGAGCACGCCCAAACGCGGATCGAAAGCTTTTGAATGTGCGGGAGACGGCGCCGTAAGAACGGCGTCGAAAATAACGAACGGCAAGAATCGTCCGAAACAAAAGGGCTATAAAATGATCGACCCGTCGGACGAATCCGTCGACGGCGGAAAGTCGTAACAGCGCCCCCCGATAAATAAACGGCATAAGAAATCCCCGAATTTCGTTCGGGGATTTTGTTTTGTATTATTCACTTATGACTGCCTTATCGGAATTATTCCGCCGTGGTCTGCGCCGCTTGTGCAGCTTGGCTGTCTATGTAGTTGTTGATCTCGCTTTGCGCGAAGATGAAGTTAAGCCAACCGAAGCCGAAGAAGCACAATACCAAGTACAACACGCCGCTGCCTTTAAGCTTTTGCCCGAGCTTATACATCCAATAGAACGTATAGATACCGCCGGTTATTATGGAGAACAACAACGCCATACCACCGCTCGCCGTTTTCTTTTCGGGGCAAATCGTGTTACTGTCGTTGGTAAGTTTTACAAACCAATACAAACCATAAATACCGAAAGATATGATCGAGAACAGTATGCACAATGCTATGTTACGCTTTTTCATAAGTCTAACCTCCTTCAAGATTTGACGCTTACAGCATCGAAAGTATTATATCATGTATATATGTCGCTGTCAACATATTTTGTACTATTTTTTTGTTTTTTGTTACGATAAAATCCATAAAACTATCACTGTTCGGGATTTATCGTAATTTGTATCTCGGCAACGCGTTTGGGCGTAGAGCGCGTAACTGCTATGTGCATGCCGTTATAATCGAAGCTTTCGCCGGGGAGCGGGATCTTTTCCATTTGCTCGGTCACCCAGCCGCCGACCGACGACGACTCGAATTCCTCTTTGACGTCCGCGCCGAGATAATCGAACGTATCCAAAAGCGGCGCGTTGCCGTTGACTACGAAAACGTTGTCGCCGGTCTTTTTGATAAACTCCTCCGGCTCGTCGTGTTCGTCGTATATCTCGCCGACCAGCTCTTCGAGTATATCTTCCATCGTGACTATGCCGCTCGTGCCGCCGTACTCGTCCACTACGACAGCCATGTGTATCTTACTCTTTTGCATCATGCGCAGCGCGGCGGAAATTTTCATGTTTGCGGAAAGGCATACCGTTTTCTGTATGCACTTTTTGAAATCGGACGCGCCGTCGAGGAACGCCATCAAAAAGTCTTTTTCGTGGATAGTGCCTATCACGGTGTCTATAGTTCCGCTGTACACGGGTATACGCGAATATCCGTTGTCGCGGAACGCTTTAGCCACTTCGTCCATTGTCGCGTCGTCGGGTACGGCGACCACGCCTACACGGTGAACCATGATGTCGCCGATGTCCAAGTCCTCGAACTCGATCGCCGAACGTATCAGCTCGGACTCGTGCTCGTCTATTCCGCCTTCGCTGTGCGCTGTTTCCACGTACGTCAAAAGCTCGTCCTCGGTTATACCCGGGGATTTTTTGAACTTGAAAATCTTTACAAGCAGTTTGCGCCACTGCGAGAATAACCACGTGAAAGGAAAGAACAATATTTCGAGTGCAAACACTATGTTGCAGAACGCGCGAACAAGCCCTTCGGGATGTTCTTTTGCGAGCGTTTTCGGCGTTATCTCGCCGAATATCAACACCGTTACGGTTATGACAGCGGTAGAAACGGTGACCGCTACGTCCTGCGACGTGGTCATCACGCTCACGAAAAATAACGTCGCAAGCGACGACAGCACTATATTGACTATATTGTTGCCGATCAGTACGGTGGTAATGAGCCTGTCGTACCGATCTATCATTTTTCCCGCGCGTTTAGCCCACTTGACTCCGTTCCCTTCGAGCGTGTGCAGCCGTATGCGACTGACCGTGCTGAAAGCCGTTTCCGACGCAGAGAAAAATGCAGACAACATGACGAGTATTATAATCGCCACCAACTGCCAAGTTTGCGTCGAAGTCCAATTTGCCGCTGATAAATAACTTAAACTACATGGGTCCATAAGACCGATATGTTCTCCCGTTTATAAGTTTATGCTTTATGATACCACAATATAACGCGCTTGTCAAGAGGTTGATCGACATGCGTCATTTCAATTTTCCACTACCGAAAACCACTTCGCATGCGGCGGCGCGTCGCGGTATATGGTTTTCTTTCTGCCCTCGATCACACAGTCGTAGCGCATGGGCGACACGCACGCCACTTGCGGCGCGTGCCGCGCCACGTGCAAAACCTTATCGACCGCGTAGTTTTTACCGTCCTTAACAACATATAACGGCGTGACGCCGCCGTCTTCGTCGCAAAGTTCTATTACGGCTATATCCAATCTTTTCACGATTATAGTTTATTCTATAAACCGCAAAATATAAGCACGGATAATTCCGTGCTTGTTTTGTTTATTCGCTCTTTTCTTCGGATGCGGCGGCGACGCGATCTTGTTCCGACGTCATTTCCGTCGGCTGCGTTTGCGCCTGTTCATCGGCTTGTTCTTGTTCCTCGGTTTGCTCAGACGCGGACTCGCCGCCTTTTTCGGGTACATCGCCCGATTCGGACAAATCGTCTTTTTCGGGCGCGGGCGGCATCGGAGGTATGCGTTTCTTATCTTTTACCTTAGACCAATAGATCAAAAACGCAACGTCGCCTATAAAGAATATCAGGAGTATAAACAGATTCCACAGTACGTACTCTTTTTTACTTACGTCCAAAAACGCGAGTTTCAAAAGACAAAACGTCGCGAGCGCGTACTGTACGAGCACTACCGCTATTATAGATATTACCGCAGGGGTTTCCAAACACAAAAAAGTCATATTTGAATTATACAGCTATTCCCTTTCCGTGTCAAGCAAAAAATACTTTTATAATTTGCATATGAGCTTTTTTACGCGCTTCAGCGGAACGGGCGCGACTTGTCCGTTCACGTTGTATTCGACTTTGACTGCGGTTGCCGGCGTGCCGACGTTCTGTATGCCGCGCGGCGCTTTTACTCTGTCGCCTTCCGCCACGTCGAAGTCCGTGATATACCATGCGATGCCGTCGTCGTCGAACCTGACCTTTACGAACGTGTACGACCCCGCGTCCTTGATCACGCCGCCGCTCATTGAATGTATCATAGTTACCTCACACTGTTATTGCGCCGAATCCGCGGCGCATTGTTCCGCGCTCACTCTCGCGCGCCCGACGTCATGCTCTGTTCCTCGCGGAACTGCTTGATGTAAAGATTATAATACACGCCGCGCGACTTTAACAGCTCCTCGTGCGAGCCGCGCTCGACTATCTTTCCGCCGTCTACGACGAGTATAACGTCCGCCGAACGGATCGTCGACAGTCTGTGCGCAATGACAAAACTCGTTCTGCCGTCCATTAGTTTTTCTATCGCGTTCTGAATGAGTTTTTCGGTCAACGTGTCTATCGAGCTTGTCGCCTCGTCGAGCACGAATATCGCGGGGTTTACGAGTATGGCGCGCGCAAACGACAGCAACTGCTTTTCGCCCGTCGACAGAGTGTTGCCGCCCTCGCCGACCTCGGAGTCCAAGCCCTTGTCCATGCGCTCCACCACGGAACGCGCGTTCACGCTGTCGAGCGCGGCGTAAAGCTGTTCGTCCGTCGCGTTCTCGTTGCCGTACAAAAGGTTTTCGCGCACAGTGCCAGAAAACAAGTGCGGGGTTTGCAGCACATAACCGATATTGCTGTGCAGCCATTGCACCGAACGCTCGCGCGCGTCCTTGCCGTCTATCAAAAGTCTGCCGCTCGTCGGCTCGAAAAATCTGCACACGAGGTTTACGAGCGTGGATTTTCCCGCGCCCGTCTCGCCCACTATGGCTACGTTAGTGCCTTGAGGAACTTTGAGATCGAAATGCTCGAGCACGTATTCGTCGCCGTCGGGATATTTGAACGACACGTCGTCGAACTCCACGTCGCCTACGAGCTTTTCCCAATTTTCGCGTTTTTCGTTAAAACAATCGCCGTACTTTTCGACCGCTTCCGGAGTGTCTTTTACGTCGCTCGCGCTCTCTGTCAGCGCGGTGAAACGCTCGATATTGACCTTGACGGAAATAAGATCGGCGATCGCATCGACCGACCATTGCACAGGTTCGACTATACCTTGAGCGTACGTCATGAACACCGACAGCGTGCCTATCTCGATAACGCCTTTCTGCGTTATAATGCCGCCGTAATACAATACGAGCGCAAGCGCGATCGACGCGGCAAACGCTATCAGCGAAAAGAACAGCGCACGATGGTGTCCGAGCTTGCTTCCCTTCTTTTTCATCGCGTCCGTCTTTTTGCGAAAATCCGCGTCGAGCTTATCTTCGACGGCGAGCGTTTTCGATGTTGCCGCGCCCGTTATGCCCTCGTTGAACCCGCCCGTTATTTCCGAATTGATCTCGCGCGTTTCGCGGTGAAGTTTTGTCAGCTTGCGTTGAAAATACACGGACACGAGCGCGACTATCGGCACTATTACGAGCACGCACAATGCAAGTATCGGGTCGAGTATGAACATTACCACAGCCGTGCCCAATGCGTATACAATATTCCACACGCCCTGATAGGTATCCCATGCTACGGTAGAGCCTATAACCGACGTGTCGCTCATCACGCGCGCGTGAAGCTTGCCTACGCTGTGCATATTGTAATACGACACCGACAGCGTTTGCAAATGATTGAACGCCGTGCGGCGCATGTCGCGCAGCATAAACATTTCAAGCCTGCAGCAACCGTACGAGCCGAAAAAGTCTATCACCACGGACGCAGCCACTACAAGCACGTACAGCATGATAAACACCGCCAGCCCGTCGAGCGTGCGGTTTGCTATAAAGTTGTCTATCGCGTAACGTTGGAACAGCGGAGTTATTACGTTTATAACGCCCACGGCGAGCGTGGCTATTATTATCGTCGCAAAAATGCCCTTGTACGTTTTTATATACGGTTTGAGCTTGCCAAGCCCGAAAAATTTCAATCCTTTCGTTTTTTCCGCTTTTTTATTGTTTTTGATTTTTTTCGTCATATGCGCGCCTCCTCCTTTATATCGTCGGGGAGAGACATTTGCAGATCGTAAATGCGCTTGTACATTCCGTTTGACGCTACGAGTTTTTCGTGCGGACCGCTCTCGATAACCTTGCCGCCGTCGAGCACTATGATATTATCGGCATGCATGACCGTGGTTATCCTATGCGAGATTATAACGGTTGTAACGCCGTTGCCGTCGGCGCTCTCGCGTTCGCGCAAGTTCTTGCGGATCTGCGAGTCCGTATCGCTGTCTACGGCGGACAACGAATCGTCGAATATTATGTACGGCGTATCGCGTATGAGCGTGCGCGCTATCGCGACGCGCTGACGCTGACCGCCCGAGAGCGTGACGCCGCGCTCGCCTACCACAGTGTCGTAGCCGTTTGCAAACTCTTCGATGTTGCCGTCGACGCACGCCGTCTTTGCCGCCGTTTTAATCTCGTCGAGGCTCGGCGTTTCCTCCGCCATGCCAATGTTCTGCGCTATCGTACGCGAATATACGTAACCTTCCTGCAACAGCAACCCGATATTCTTGCGTAGCGTGGCGGGCGGTATATCGCGGATATCTTTGCCGCCTACGGTAACAGTTCCGCCGTTTGCGTAATACAACCCGTCCATAAGCTCGGCAACCGTACTCTTGCCGCTGCCCGTACCGCCGATTATTCCGAGCGTACTCCCTTGCGGAACCGTAAAGCTCACTCCGTCGAGCACGGGCTTTCCCGTTTCATACTCGAACGACACGTTGTCGAACACTATATCGCCGGACAGCGGACCGGCCTCGCCGTAAGTTTCCTCCTCGGCGTTCATGACTTCGGCAATACGCCCGAGCGATACGCTCGCTTTGCTGAGATTGGATATTATCCTACCGAGCTGACGCACGGGTCCTATCATCATTGCATTGTACGAAACGAACTCCACAAGCTTGCCCGCGGTAAGTTCGCCGCGCACGCAATACACCGTACCGATCACTATTATAAACATGAGCTGGACGGCGGCTATAAAATCGGACAGCGACCAATACAACGCCATAAACTTTTCGAGCCGTACCCAAAGATTTGTGTAATACACGTTTTGCTTTTCAAACTTATCGCGCTCGTAACGCTCTTTGCCGAAAGCGCGCACCACGCGCACGCCCGTGAGGTTTTCCTGCGCGTAAGTGGACAACACGCCTTCTTGCTCGTCGCATACCTTAAAGCCTTTATGCGCTCTGAAGAAGTAAATAAGCGACGCGCCTACAAGCACGGGAATAAAACTCGACGCGATCGCCGCAAGCTTAACGTTCGCCGTAAACATGAAAACAAGCGACAGCACGAGCATGAGCATTATACGCACGAGCGACACGAGCTGGTTGGATACAAAATTGGATATCGTATCCGCATCGGACGTGCAACGCTGTATAATGTCGCCGGTGTTGTTCTGCGAATGCCAACTCATCGGCAAACGCTGTATATGCCCGAACAGCTCGTTGCGCATGCGTTTCATAAGCACTTGGTTTGCGTGCGCGTTAAAGAACGTTCCGCAGTAACGAAACACGAGCATCACGAGCGCAATGACCGCTATAATAACGGCGACTATCCAAATGTTCTGTTTGATGTTATCGATACCGCCGAGCGCCGTCACTATCGGAGCGTATACCGTAGGCACCGGCTCGGAATCGAGCACGCTGTCTATAGTAAAACTTATGATTTTGGGGATCACGGTGTTTAAGAACGTGAGAATAAGACTCGCCGCTATACAGACGACGAACAGAAAAACACTGCCTTTGAGAAAATACCGCAACAGCCCCGACTTTGTATATTTTTGTTTGCTTTTAATGTTTTGCATTTTTCTTTTCCTAAAAATTCAATAACTGAATGCCCGCATAAAGCGGGCTTATGACTATTTAATGTCTGATCATCAGCAAAACAAAATCATTTCATGCAACCTCTGTGCATTATTCGAGGAGCATTTTTGCTTGCTTGCAAGGGCAAAAATGCGACAAAGACAAATTAGGTATGTTGCGCCCATTAGGGCACAACTTGCGAGCAAAGCTCGCAATCCGGGGAGAATACCCCCCCTAAATATAATACCTAATTTATTATACACAAAATAACCGCGCATGTAAAATGATTTCGGTATCGGTATCGAGATAAATTTAACAATCGCATAGCGACTGCCGCAAATAACAATCCACGTACCGACTGTTTTCGTCCTACGCAGCAACCTCAGGCTATTCCGAGCATTTTCTGCGTACCGAGGAATCTCGACATTAACTCATTAAATGCAGTAGTACACTATTATCATGACAACGGCGAGCACGATGAACGCGCCGCCGACGGCGAGCAAAAATCCGAACTTGATTTTTTTCTTTTTCTTTTCCTCTTGGTACTCGTAGAAATCCTTGTATTTACGCTTGCTTAGATCGCGTCTGAACTTATTTACAAACACGTGCATACCGTAGCCGAGCATATAGAACGCGCCGCCGTTGCTCGCGAAAATAATAAGTCCTACGCCCGCGATCAAAACCCCGGGGACAAAGAACGCATTGCTCAACAGCCCGAATATCTCGCGCGTTTCGACAATCGTCCATACGCGCCCTACGCATATGACTATTACCGATACGATCGCGCCGACGATCGTCGTTATCAAATACGGCAACGCGCGTTTCACGCTTCGAGCTGCTCCCTGTACTTATCGAATTCGGCTTGATTGCAATACACGAAGTGCCCTTGCGCTACCTCGCGCAGTACGGGCGCATCTTGTGAATAATCATGTTCCGCAAGCGGATTGTAAACGAAACGTTTGCGGTTCTTTTCGTACTCGGGATCGGGCAACGGGATTGCCGAAAGCAACGAGCGCGTATACGGGTGCAACGGATGCGCGAAAAGCTCGTCGCTCGACGCAAGCTCGACCATTTTACCGAAATACATAACGCCTATACGATCGGAAAAATACTTGACAACCGAAAGGTCGTGCGCAATGAACATAATAGTAAGCCCGAGCCGATCCTTAAGCTCGTTCAAAAGATTTATCACCTGCGCTTGAATGGACACGTCGAGCGCGGAAACAGGCTCGTCCGCGATTATCAGATCGGGTTCCATTATGACCGAACGCGCAATGCCTATACGCTGACGCTGTCCGCCCGAAAACTCGTGCGGATACCGCCCCGCATGCTCGCGGACAAGCCCGACTTTTTCCAAAATTCCGTACACCTTTTCGTCGATATATTTTTTATCGCGAACGCCTTTTATAACAAGCCCTTCGGAAATTATATCGCGAACGGTCATGCGCGGATCGAGCGACGCTATAGGGTCTTGGAATATCATTTGGATCTGATTTACGATACGCTCGCGCTTGGCGATGCGCAGATCGTTTTTGTATTTTTTGCGCACTTCCGCACGCGCTTCGTCCGTCTCGCAAGTCTCGAGTTTATCGTTCATCAACGCCGTGAGCCGCTCCGTTTCGCGACGCGAGTAATCCCTGTCGCAATATTTTTGATCGTGCTTGGCAAGCTTTATCTGCCGTTTCTTTTCGGTTATGACGGTCAAATACTTTGCGCGTATATTGTCGCAGTCGGTGACGAACCTGTACTCGAGCGCGTCTTTATCCGCGCCGTTTTCTATTTGGTTTTTATGTTCCGCCTTGCGTGCGGTAAGCTCGGCGCGGCAGTCCGCTCGCGCTTGTTTTATATCGTTCTTATACGAACGCGTGCCCGCGCAAATGCGCTGACCCTTAAAATACACGTCGCCCGACGTGATGTCGTAAAGCTTGATTATCGACCGCCCCGTAGTGGTCTTTCCGCAACCCGACTCGCCGACAAGCCCGAACACTTCGCCTTTTTTAATGTCGAAACTTACGTCGTCCACCGCTTTAAGCTCGCGCCCCGCGCCCATCGGAAAGTATTGACACAGACTTTTTACCGATAGCAAAATTTCGTCGTTATTATCCATGTCTTAACCCTCCTTCTTGCCGTTTTTCGCAGTTCCGCTTTTTTTCGCGGTCGAAGTCTTAGCCGAAGCGTTCGGCTTTTTGGCCGCGCCCGACGAATTTTTCGGCGCGCTCTTAGCCGCGGTTTTCGGCGCAGTCTTGCGCGCGGGCGGTTTTTTGAGCGCGGGCTTTCTCTCCGTTTCGGATTTATCCGCTTTTGCCGATTTTACCGATTTATCGGGGTTGTCCGCAGCCGCTACCGTCTCGTCATCGGCGTCGGCTATAACGCCGCCGTCCTTCGCGTCGAGAGAAACGACGTCGGATTCGCTTTCGGCTATATCGTCTTTCCGGCGTTTTGCCGCTTTCTTTGTTTTTTCGGTTTTAGTGACCGCGTCCGTCGTGCCGTCGAGATCGTCGAGTTTTTCGGTAACGCTTTCCGCAGTGTTCATAGCTTTTTTCATGCGCGCTATGCGATCGGTTATGATCTTCGGCGGATCGATCTTGGGCGCGTTCGGATGCAACAGCCACGTTGCAGCCGAGTGCGTTTCCGAAATAGCGAACATGGGCGGCTGCTCCTCGAAGTCTATCTGCATGGCGTACTTGTTGCGTTCCGCAAAAGCGTCGCCGCGCGGCGGATAGATCATGTTCGGCGGAGTGCCGGGGATAGCCTCGAGCTTTTCTTTTGTATCGAGGTCGGGCATGGACGAGAGCAACGCCCATGTATACGGATGCGCGGGCGCATAGAAAATATCGTCGGACGTTCCGATCTCCACGATCTTGCCTGCGTACATGACCGCAACTCTGTCCGCCATGTTCGCCACGACGCCGAGGTCGTGCGTAATGAATATGACGGAAAGCTTGCGCTCGGTCTTTACTTTGTTTATAAGTTCGAGTATCTGCGACTGAATGGTCACGTCGAGCGCGGTGGTCGGCTCGTCGCAAATGAGAATATCGGGGCTTGCCGACAGCGCGATCGCTATAACTATGCGCTGACGCATACCGCCCGAAAACTCGAACGGATATTGACGGTAACGCTTGCGCGGTTCGGGTATCCCCACTTCCGCCATGAGCTTGAGCGCGCGCGCTTTCGCCATGGCTTGCGTCACTTTGTGCGCAACGCCCGACGCTTTGAGTTTGAGATAATCTATCATATCAACGGCTTTCGCGTCGAAATCGACCGCAGCGGCGTTGGCTATATCGCGCTCGAACCTGTCTTTTATGCGCAAAATGAGCGTGCGAATATCGCCGCATACGGCGGACAGATCGACCAAACTCTTATCCGCAACCTTCCACGACGGGGTTTTGCCGCTTGCCGCCTTGCGTTCGTAGCTAGCGCTCTGACGCGCGAAACGCTTTTCTTCTTTTTTATTGCGAACTATGCCGCCGAAATACGTTTCTATCGCGGCTTTGATGCTCGAGCGGAACGTATAAGCTATATTGTCCTTAACGGTGTCGAGCTTGTTTATAGCCGCTTCTACCGCCTCTACTATAGCGCGTGCCGCGGCGACCGCACTCTTACGGTCGAGTTTCGCGTCGGGGTCGAATACGGTAAGCTTGTCTTCGATAACCTTTAACGCTTCTTTTTTAAGCTCCGTCGAACGGTTTGCCGAGTATATTATGCCTTGTTTAGCCGTGCGTATGAACTCGAGCATGAAATTATTGTCGAGATACTCGTGCAAATACGCGTTCAGCTCGTCGATCGGCATATCGGGCAAAGGACGTTCGGCAAACGTCATAAAATAGCCCATCGAGAAAAAGTTGGGTTCGGGATACGCCGTCGCCTCGGAAAGAATATCTCTGACCTTGCCGAGCGAAACCGCAACCGACGCGTAGTCCGTTTTGTCGACATATTGATAATTGCTGTTGAAAACGGGCGCTACGGCGTTTTTCAGTTTTACGCCGAACGAACTTGCGATCAGCTTTTTGAGCGTTTCGATCTCGGCTTTAAGCTCGTCTGCGCGAGAGTTCACCACGTAAGCGTTGACGCTCTTGTTGGCACGCGCGACAATCTCTTTGATCTCGGCTTGCAATCCGCTCAAAGCGTTCTTTTCGATATGGAACAACACGTCGTCGATTATGTCGACGCCCTCGCTCGCCGCCTCTTTCGCCGCGACGTACGCATTTTCGAGTTCGAGATGTTTATACTCGAATTTATCGAAATTGCGGCACATCCGTTTGTTGTGATCGCGCGCGATATTGTCGTCGCCGAACGAGCTGTTCATGCAACGATTCAGCTCGGCGAGCATGCCGTTAAAGTCCTTGCGGCAGTTCTTTTGATTGAGCCTGCCGTTTATAATCATCGCCTCGGTCATTTGCTTGCCGACGCGCATAATAGGGTTAAGACTGGACAACGGGTCTTGGAATATCATGGCGATCTTGTCGCCGCGGATCTTGCAAAACTCCTCCTCGGAGATCTTCATTAAATCCTGCCCGTCGTACAAGATCTCGCCGCCCTCTTTGATCGCGTTGTTGGCGAGTATTCCGAGTATCGCGCGCGAAGTAACGGACTTGCCCGAACCGGATTCTCCCACAATGGCGAGCGTTTCGCCCTTGTAGAGATCGAAGTTGATATTGCGCACCGCTTGCACTTTGCCGCCGTCGGTGCGGAAGGATATCTTTAGATTCTTGACAGATAACTTGACTTCTTTGTTGTTCATGATCAACCCTCCGCTCCGCGCAAGCTCGGATTGAACGCGTCTCTCAACCCGTTACCGAACAGATTGAAACTCAACATCAGCAGCACGAGGAAAACAGACGGGAACAACGTTATATGCGGATAGGTAGACAACGCGCCCTGTCCGTTGGCGATAAGCGTGCCCACGCTCGTTATATTGCCCGAAGCTAAATTGATTATGCCGAGATACGTCAAATTAGTCTCCGAATAAATCATCGAAGGGATTATAAGCGCGCAACTCGTTACAAGCGTGCCTATGGCGTTAGGGAATATATGCTTGAATATCAATCTACCGTCCTTTGCGCCGAGAGTTCGCGCTGCTAACACGTATTCTTGGTTCTTAAATCGATAGAACTGCATTCGCGTCGTACCCGCCATGCCTATCCACCCCGTTAAGAAGAACGAGATAAACAAGACCAAAATTTGACTTGCGGTTCCCATATGATACTTTAGCAGCGTTATGACTATCATCATCGGCACTGCCGAAAGAATATCGGAAAGACGTTCCATTATCAAGTCCGTTTTACCGCCGTAATAGCCTTCTATCGAACCGTATATCGCGCCGACTATCATGTTGACCACCGCTACGGCTATGGCGAAAAGAAACGAGAAACGCGCGCCCGACGCAAGACACGTTAAAATATCGCGACCGTTGGTGTCGCAGCCGAACAAGAAATGCGGACTCTCGATCCCGTCTTTCAAAACCTGCGTATGATTGTAAACGAAATATTCGTAATAGTTTATGCGCAGTTCGACGCCCGCACCCTTAGGTTTGGCATAAGTATAGTAATAGCGTTCTCCGTCGATTTCTACTCCGTCCTCGCCTTCGATACGCATCTTTGACGTGTACATGTCGTTTGACGCGCTCGAAACAGGTCTTTTTGAATAAACGGGGATTATGTTTCCGTCCTCGTCGTAATCGATCGATATTGTCAAAGATGTTATCGGCGTAGTTTTGAAGTAGAATTTCGCATCTCCGCCGTAAGAGCCGTTACCGCCGTTCGGACGATCGGCTAAATCTATCGTAGGATATATAACTTGAACGTTATGCTCGTCTTGATACTGCTGTATTGCGGCATACTCTTTGAACGAAAAGTCTTTATAAATGCAACCGACCGTCTCTATGCTGTCTCTGCGGAATTTATAAAGCGTATTCACCGCTCCCGTCGTCTCGTCGACGCTTTCAATGATCTCGTACTCTTGATTCTTAATTCCGTTGTGCTTGCCGCCGGTTTCCAATCCGATAGCATATTGAACGGTAAACTCGAATTTATTTTGTACTTTCGTTTCGCATCCGTCCCAAAAACTCGTATTTTTGAAAAGCTCGCTTCTCGGCATCGCGCTTTTATAATGCTCGTCGAAGTACGACACCGTGTAAGGCGTGCAGAACGGCACGATTATCGCGAACAAAATCAAAACGATTATAACGCATGCGGCGACTATCGCGCCCTTATTTTTACAGAAACGCAAGAACGCGCCCTTAAAATAACCGACGGGCTTCGTTTCGAGTTTTTTATCGTGCGACAGATCGTTTTTTTCGACAAACCGGAATTTATCCCGAGGAATTTCCGGCAAATTGATATTGTTGTTCATCTTATTTTGCCCCCATTCTTATTCTCGGATCTATAAAACCGTAGCTTATATCTATGACAATGCCTGCGACCAACCCGACGAGGCAATAAAAACCGGATAACAGCATAAAGAAATCGTAGTCTTGATAAGTTATCGAATCCAAATACAGCCGTCCTACCCCGGGTATGGAAAACATGCTTTCGATTATGAGCGAGCCGGAAAGAACAGATATGAACTCGGACAGTATCGACGGGAATATTACGACCATAGAGTTGCGCATTGCATGCCGTATAGTCGCCTGTCCGCGCGTAAGTCCTTTTGTGCGTGCGAGCAACATAAAATCGTTTGTCAAAACTTCGGCAAGCTCGGCGCGCGTAAATCTCGCGTAACCGGCAATAGAACCCAAACACAAAGCAAATACCGCGGGCAACATCGATTTGAACATCGACCATGAAAAATAATCGTATCCCGAATCCATTATGATCGGGAACCACCCCCACTTATAGCAGGCGAAATACTGAATAAGCAAGCCCAAAACGATCGACGGCAGCGAGATCAAAAGAATGATGATAATGTTGATCAACTGATCCTGCCACTTGTTCTTTTTGAGCGCGGCTATAATCCCCAAACCCAAACCGATGGGTACGCCGATTATCGTGGAATATACATTGATCAATACGGTAGGAGGAAGTTTTTCTATAAAAACATCCCAGACGGGTTTTAACGAATACGACGCGATAGTAGTCCCGATGCCGAAATCGCCTTCGGTAAATATCCTCTTAATGTAATACCACAGTTGCGTCAAAATCGGCACGCGCGTGAATCCTACGACAATGCCGTTTTGAAAAACCAAATCTTTAATGTATCCGCGCTGCTCGAGTCTGAAATACCCGATGTTTACATCGACGCCCATTTCTCTCGGCACCGATATAGGCAGCAATTTTATAAGCGTAAAGCAAATCAGCATTATGACGCAAAACGTGAGCAGCATAAGCCCCAATCGCTTCAACACATACTTAAACATATACATATAAGCTTTTTTTCTCCACGTTGAATTTTCTCAATATCACAAAAGCTGCGAGGCAATTAAACGAACAAAGAGAGACAAAATAATTTTGCTTACCTGTCTCTCTATAGTCCGTATTAAAACAATTTTAAGGAATTAAGCGGAAAGCTTATATTCGGCTTCCAAATTGCCGCCCTTGCTCGCCACATAATCGGTCCATTCGGAGTCGGTATGATTTACCGTAAGATATCTCATGCCGCCGTAACCCAAGAACGTATTGTACTCGTCGGACGCATAGCTGAACTTCGCGCCGAGCATCGTCGCCGAGTTTTGCGTGATGGTCGGAATGGAGTAATATTGAGTCAAAACGGTTTCCTCAAGCTTTGCGAGTATTTCGTTTCTCGCTTCCGCCGGAATCTTGCCTACGCCCCAATCGTACGTATATTTCTCTCCTTGGGGATGTTCGTATCCGTTAAGGCAGCGATACCAGTTCATGATCGACATTGTACGAACCTTTCCGGCGCCGGGGAAATCACCTTCATTGCCGGGAACCGTCATCGTCATATTGACGGTTTCGGTATCCCAATAAGACGCGGTGTAAGCATTTGCGGGATCGACATATGCGCCGATAAAGTAGTGAGGGTTGAAAGCCGCAGAACCCCAAGCGCTCGTGCAAAGCTCGTATTCGCCCGCCAAGAACTTGCTGTCCCAATCGTTGCCGTAGGACGCGTCGAACACGAGTTCGACTTTGCCCTCGAGCGGCGTATCCTTAAAGAGCGGAGCCAAAACATTGTCTCTTATGTAATTGTATTCGCGTCTCGTGGTATCGTTATCGGTGGAGGTACCGAACTTGATTTGAATGGGCTTTTTGCTGTTATATTGATAGTATACCCAATACTGCGTCAAGCGATCGTACGCTTTCTGAACATACTCTTTTGCCAATTCGAGATTGTAGCCGCTCAACGTTTCATACGCCTCGTCAAGCGTCATATCCTTGATCAGCGGGTTATTGGGCAACGACCACTTGCCGTTCGATTCCTCGTAACCGTATGCGCGCAACAAGCCGCTCTTGGCTTCGTCGGTTTGTCTGTACACCCCGCCGTTTTCCACGTCGTAATAGTACATATCGTTAAGGTATCCGTACGCGCCTCTATATGCCGTGCTGTTTGCCTGAGCATAAGCTTCGCGATCTATAGCGAGCGAAAGCGCTTTACGGAAATCGTCGATAGCTAATATGGTGTTGTTTCTTCCGCTCTGTTTAAGAGTTTCCAAACCGCCGTACATATGCCACGAGAATGTGTACGTTCCGGGCGTAAACTTGGCATATTTGGAATTGCGGTAGTCGTCGGCGTGAGTTATGTCGATACCGACTTCATCTACGCTGCCGTTCAAAAACGCCATCCATTGCGTCGACGTTTCCGCCATAACATCGCACTTTATAGCGTTCACATTGTATTGATTTGTATTGTCTTTAAGATTGTAGCCGTACCAATTATCGTTCTTTGAAAGCGTATAGCTCTTGCCGGATTGATATTGAGTGAGCTTATACGGTCCCCAACTCGCGGAAGAAGCAAGATCCGTTTGATACTTGTTGGTAGCGAGCGTCTGTCCTTCGGCAGGTCCTATTCTGCAACTCTCGAACAAACTCTTCTTGACCAACGGCAAATCGCCCAGCTCATATGCCGCGAGATACGAAAGGCTGCCGTCTTCTTTCAAAAACGCTTCGGAAGTCGTGTAGCAAACTACAATGCCGTAATCGCCGTCTTGATATACGCCGACGTTTCCGTCATAACCTATCACAGGATAATCTTTTTTCGCTACGAAGAAATCAAGTTCTTCGTTGGGCTCGCTTTGCCACCAGCCGATGCAAGCGTCCCAAGTAGCTTTCAACGCAGGATCGGCTTTGATCTGCGCAAGCGTTTTCCCTTGCAACGCGAGGATCTCGTCTACCGTCGATTGAAGACCTTTTCCTATAATATACGCCGCAACATCCGCCGCCGCGTACGAATCGGGGAATCCGATAGCCGTTCTGACAGTGCAAACCGCTCCGCCGAAATCGGATTTGTTCTCGCTCGGATTACCGAGGCTGAAGAACATTTTATCGTCGACGGCTGCCGCATCATAAACACCGAACAAATCCTTTGCCGAAGACCAGACCGTCTGTCCTTGATAAGCATAGTCGCGCGCGCCTTTGATACTGACCGCGCCGTAATACGAGCTGGCGCGACGGAATCTGTACTCGGGATTGAGCTGTTGCTGCATGGAATAAACAAAGTCCTCTGCTTTGATAGGCGTGCCGTCGTCCCACTTGAGGTCGTCGCGCAATGTTAATTTCCACGCATAGCCGCCCGCCGCTTTCTGCGCGTCGGTATACGCCAATTTGCCCGTTACCTGATCGGTAACGTCCTCGAGCTTCGTAGCCGCAGAGAATTTGACTTCGTATGCGCCGGGGATTATAGCGGCGGTATTGACCGTGCCGTCCGCATTGAATTTGCCGCCTTTTGCCGCGTCGAATTTATAATCGAACTCAAAGAACGTGCTGCTTATGTAATTCATTATTTGAGTATCATTGTTATCGACCGAATCCAACGCATTCCAAAGCGAAGGGACTTGAGGCGTGAATGTGCGGTAAGTTCCTTGCTTTGCGCTTGCCGTTTTATTTACATCGGTATTATAGTCGAGCACCGGATCGCCGGTGGTTTTGGGCAGTTCCGAAACCTCGGGCGTGTAAGAATCAGGATCGTCCCATTTGTCAAACGGACTTTCTTCGACGCTGTCTACATTTTGATTGCCGGGATCGACGACAACGTCTTTACCTATCCACGGCGCGTCCGGATCTTCGTTTTCGGTCGGCTGTTTGCACGCCGCGAGCGCGCCGACCGTTCCGCCGAGCAAAGATACAGCGCTTGCTATAGCTACAGCTCTTTTTAATCCTTTTTTCATTTTATTAACCTCCAAAAATGGTATAGAACGTTTTTTACGGAAAAACAAACATATCGCCGTTACACAAGCTTTGCGCAATAAGCACTCGTCTCCCGTAAGGACTTTTGCCGTAAAACAAAAAAACGCCGACCGACATCAATGTCGATTCAACACCGAATCCTTATAAAGCATTATACAGTACCCCCCCCCCGATTTGTCAAGTACTTTTCGGGATTTTTCTGTAATTTCCTCGAATTTATCCCTATTCGACAGTATTTTT
>CAJUNM010000024.1 GCA_910587805.1 uncultured Christensenellaceae bacterium
CATTGGTTCCAGCCGATGACGGGCATAACCGCCGAAAAGCACGACGGGTTCATACAGCCGACCGAGGGCGGTTCGGTTATAATGAATTTCTCGGGCAAGGAGCTTATCAAGGGCGAGCCTGACGCGTCGAGTTTTCCGTCGGGCGGGTTGCGTTCCACTTTCGAGGCGCGCGGTTACACGGCATGGGATCCAACGAGCTATGCGTTCGTCAAGGACACCGTATTGTACATACCCACGGCGTTCATATCGTATTCGGGTCAAGTTCTCGACAAAAAAACGCCGCTTTTGCGTTCGATGGAGAGCATAAGCGTTTCGGCAAAGCGTATACTCAAGTTGTTCGGCAAGACTCCCGAGCGCGTCACTACGTCTGTCGGTCCGGAACAAGAATATTTCTTGATCCCCGTGGAACTCTACAAAAAACGTCCCGACCTTATCATTACCGGTCGTACGCTGTTCGGCGCCAAACCGCCGAAAGGTCAGGAACTCGAAGATCATTATTTCGGTAACATCAAAACGAAAGTTCTCGAATATATGGAAGATCTCGATGCGGAGCTATGGAAACTCGGCATACTCGCCAAGACGCGGCATAACGAGGTCGCGCCCGGTCAGCACGAGTTGGCGCCCATATATTCGATGGTGAATATCGCGACGGATCACAATCAGCTCACAATGTCCGTCATGCAAAAGGTGGCGGAGCGGCACGGTCTCGTGTGCTTGCTGCACGAAAAACCGTTTGCCGGCGTGAACGGTTCGGGCAAGCATAACAACTGGTCGATCTCCACGTCCGACGGCGAAAATCTTTTGGAACCCGGCAAGGACTTAAAGCACAATCTTCAATTCATGCTGTTCTTAACCGCCGTAATAAAGGCCGTCGACGAACATCAGGACCTTTTGCGGCTGTCCGTCGCCACTGCCGGCAACGATCACCGTCTCGGCGCGAACGAAGCGCCGCCCGCTATAATATCCATGTTCCTCGGCGACGAGTTGACCGATCTTCTCGAGACCGTCGCGTCCGGAAAGGAATACAGCAACCGTTGCGGTAACAAGCTTTCGACGGGCGTCGAGTCCGTTCCCGTAATTTTCGAGGACACCACCGACAGAAACAGAACTTCGCCGTTCGCGTTCACGGGCAATAAATTCGAGTTCCGCTCGCTCGGTTCGTCGGTCAATATTGCTTGCCCCAACATTATGATAAACGCCGCCGTAGCCGATGCGCTCAACGAGTTTGCGGATAAGCTCGAAAAAGCGGATAACTTCGACAAGGCGCTCAAAACGCTTATCAAAACGGAATACGTCAAGCATAAGCGCATAGTATTCAACGGCAACAACTATGCCGACGAATGGGTAGAGGAAGCGGCGCGCCGCGGGCTGTTGAATCTCAAAGCTACGCCCGAAGCGTTGTCGTATTATGACCGCAAGGAAAACGTCGAACTGTTCAAACGGCTCAAGATATATACTGCGGAAGAGGTGCGCGCGCGCAAAGAGATACTTCTCGAGAATTACTGCAAAGTAATAAGCATAGAAGCGCTCACTATGTGCCAAATAACGCAAAAACAGATATTGCCCGCAGCTGTGGAATTTTCCACCGCGCTTGCGAAAAATATAAAGGCGCTCAACGAGCTTGGCATGGAAACGAGCGCGCAAGCGGATATGCTCCGCACCGTTTCGGGGTTGGTAACGAGCGCGTACCGCGCACAGCAAAAGCTGTCCGAAGCACAGCTCGAGATCAAGAACGAACACGACTTGCAAAGCGCGGCGGATTTCTGCCACGATAACGTGTTTGCGCTCATGCAAGAGCTGCGCGCATATTGCGACGATCTGGAAACGCTTTTGCCCAAAGACAGGTGGCCGTTCCCTACATACGGCGATCTGCTGCTTTACGTATAACGAATCATGCAACTGAAAAGCGCGACGTAGCGTCGCGCTTTTGCTATGCGGGATTTTATTTTTCAAACGACAGTTCTGTCAATGTGTATTCGGTAAACCGAGTGCGCGTCGTTTCGGTGTATTCGCTGTACGATATTTTCATCGGTATTTTGCCGTGTGATTTTTCGCTGCCTTCTTCGCCTTGCTTAAACGGGTTTTGCGAGAAGTGCACAACGTAAGGCTGTCCCGCTTTCGTCGCGCTCAACGCAATGCTCGTAAAGTAGCACGGCACGGGATAGGTGACTGTTCCGTCATCGGCGGTAACAGGTTCCACACCGAAGTTTTTGACCCAATTTTTGTCGTCGTCGGCAAACACTATGACCGACGGTGATTTTGACGTATTGACTGCAAACGAATAGTTTACGAGCTTGGGTTTTTTGCCGATAAACGAATCGAACAGATTGACGGCGCTGAAAGACGCTTGCGAGCCTGCGCCCATCTTTGTTGCGCGCGCGAGGTAAAACAGCATTTCGTTATCGTAGTAGCCGGAGCCGCGCTGTTCTATGTTAAGAGATTTTTCTTCGCCGCTTGCGAGCATTTTTCGCGTCGCGGTATGCGTGCCGAAATAGTCGGCGGTAACGGTGTACGAAAGATTTTCCACGCCTGCGCGATCGGCAAGCGTTACGTTTTTTTCGGATCTTCTCGCCGCAAGTCCGCTCGACTGAAAATCCACATAGCTCGAGATCGTGTCCGTAAGTCCGCGGTCTTTTTCGGGCGCGGAGTCGTTGTACGTTACGGTACTCGTCATTTCTATCTTGGTATAAGGCACGCCTTCGGCAGTGGTCTCGAAGTTTTCCGTCAGCTCGAAAGTGAGCTTGCCCGTAGCGATCGTTACGTGGCTGTTTTCGTCCGCGGTATCGTATATTGCGGTATCGAATACGAGCCGCTCGTACGACGCCGCGGAATCATGCCACGGCTTGACTTCGTCGAAAACGACTTTTACGGTCGGAGTGCACGCGCCGAGCAGCGCAACCGATGCGGCGCAAACTGCGGCGGTTACTTTTTTCGTTGCATTTTTCATGTTCGTAGTTTAGCACATTTGCGTGTAAATTGCAATCGTTTTGCCGAATGTACTTGCTTTTCGGAAAAATCGGTTATATAATGGACGTATGCTTGAGAGTAAAAACAAAAGAACGGTCGTTTGCGATTCGCATCCGGATGCGCTCGACAGGCTTAAAGAGCAAATGTCCGCCGTCGCGTTCGATCCGAACGACTATTACATAATACTTACGCCCGATAGGTATACGCTCGGAGTGGAGCAAAAGCTGTTTCGAGGCGGCGGCTCGATAAATTGCGAGGTGCTCACGCTGTCGCGTTTATGCAGACGCGTATTGCCCAAAGGTAAAGCTTTATCGCGCGAGGGCAGCGTTATGCTCGTATCGCGCGCTATCAAAAACGTTAAAGACAAACTTGTGTTTTACAAAAACGCCGTAAGGTATTACGATTTCGCGCGGTCTGTGCTCGAAACGCTGTTGCAGATCGGTGCGTCGGGATTAACGCCGTCGGATATAGAAGCGACGGGCGCGACTGCCGGTAAACTTTCCGATCTTGCGCTCATTGCCGAGGAGTACGACAGACTGAAGTCGGGTTGCAGCGACGCGACCGACAGACTGCGCGAGCTGATCGCCGCGGCAAGCGACAGCGAGCTTGTTAAAAGATCGCATATGATCGCTATAGGCTATTCCGATCCGACAAAGCTTAACAGAGACGTTTTCGACGCGCTCGCTCGGTCATGCAAAAGCTTTACGCTTTATGAAGCGACGCGGCAGACGAGCGTTTCGCGCCGCGATAAAATCGACGTGTTCGTTGCGTCCGACAGAATAACGCAGTATAAAAAAATCGCGGCGGATATACGGAATTACGCTATAGACGGGGGCAGGTACGGCGACGTATCGGTGATATGCCCCGAGCCGCGCGCGCTTGTGCGCATACTCGGCGAGTACGGAATACGGTTCTATGCCGAAACGAGCGTGCCGCTTGCCGAAACGTCTCCGACTGCCGCATTGCGCGCGCTGTACGGTTTGCGCGAACCCAATGCCGACGATCTGATCGCGTTGTGTAAAAACCCGTATTCGGGATGCGACCGCGCAGACGCCGAAAAACTGCAAAACTATTTGTCCGAACGCGGGATAGCGCGCGGCGTGTTAAATATCGGCATAGACGACGAGCGCGCGCGCCGAGCGCGTGATACGGCAAAGAATCTCGTAGAGCTTTTTCACGGCGAAAAAACCGAAACGGACGAAAAAGAGCCGCGAACCGCAAAATTCGCCGAGAGCGTTAGGGCGGTAATCGGCAAGGCGGATTTCGAGGGCGTGCAAACACGGCTCGGCATGTCGGATTATGCTACCGACGTGTTGCAGCCGATCGACGAATTGCTCGCGCTTTTGGACAGTTACGGTACGGGCGCGTTCGACGGAGACGCAGAGGCGTTCTTTTCGGCGGCGCGTTCCGCAGAGGTCAAGTCTTTGCCGCGTTACGGCGATTGCGTAACTGTGTGTCAGCCAAGCTCGTTGCGAATGACGCGGTGTAAAAGACTGTATGTCGTCGATTTCAACGACGGTGTTTTGCCGTGCGTGACTTTGGATACGGGCTTGATCGGCGACGCGGAAATACACGCCGTGCGCGACAGGATAGAACCGACCGCGCGAGAAAAGAACAGGCGCGACGCCGCGGAGCTGGCGGCGGTCATAAACAATGCCGAGAGCGTATATTGTTCGTATTGCACCGCGGAAGGCGGACGGTCGGCGCTGCTTGCCGCCGCCGATACCGCAGAACATAGATCCGAGGATGCGGACGCGTTGCTGATGCGTTCGGATGACCCGAGCGAGATAGCGTACTATGCGTGCGCCGAATCCGCCGCGCGCGAGCTTGCCGCAAGAAAGGCTACGAAGTATTCCGCGTCGCTCGATTCGGCGGCTGGGGATATAAAGAAAGCCTCGGGTTTTGTGAACAATGTGGGTTCGGTCACACTGCGTTCGCTTTCCGCGAGCGAACTGTCGGCGTGGTTTTCGTGCCCTTATAAGCGGTTTTTGAAGTATACTGTGGGCGTAGGCGAGCGCAAACGCGACAAAGTGGCTGCGCTCGATTTCGGCATTATAATGCACTCGTTCATGGAATCGCTCGTAAACGAGTACGAACGCGACGGAGATATGGATTGCTCGGAAACGCACGTGCGCGAGCTTGTAAACGCCGCGCTCGAAAAAAGCGAGATCGAACTTACCGATGACGATGCGCTGTTATACGAGCGCATGCTGTCGGACGCGCGGCGGTTTGCGCTCGACAATAAAACAGTGATAGAGCGCGGGAAGTTCGTGCCGAAGTTTGCCGAACGCGAGTTCGAGGGCGATATTGCGCTCGGCGCGGCGCAAGTGCCGTTCAAAGGAAAGATAGACCGCATAGACGTTTGCGGCGACAAAGCGCGTATAATAGATTATAAGACGAACAGCGGCAAACGTTTCGACGTCAAAAGCTGTATCGACGGTACGGATATGCAGTTGCCGCTCTATGCCGCCGCAGTGCCCGATTACGACGTAGTCGGATTTTTCTATATGCCGATGCGCCCCGAATACAACGCCAAAGGCGAGCTTTTGAGCGGCGCGTTCGTCAAGGACGTGGAATTGGCAAAAGCGTTCGACAGCGGGATAGAGTGCGGCGAGCAGCCGCCCGTTATAAAAGCGCGGTTGACAGTAAACGGCGCGGCGTTCAAAAATCCGTCCGCTACGGTTATGGACTATTCCGATTTCGAGCGGCTCAAAAATATGTGCGTCGCCGCGGCGGGGGTTGCCGCGGACGAGATAGCGTGCGGATATATCGAGCGTTCGCCAGCAGACGGCGCATGCGTTTATTGTCCGTACGGCGCGCTGTGCTCGGACAAGCGGTCGAGGTAGCGGCGATGGGCAGAGTCGAATTTACGAAAGAACAACAAGCCGCCGTATACGGCGTTGGCAATACGATAGTTTCGGCAGGCGCGGGCAGCGGCAAGACAGCCGTCATGATCGAGCGCATAACCGAAAAGCTCAAAGCCGGCAAGAGCTTGGAAAATATGCTCATCGTCACGTTCACGCGCGCAGCGGCTGCGGACATCAAGGTAAAACTCGTCGAAAAGCTCAAGGACTTGCGCAAAACGCATCCCGCGGCGGCGCAAGCCGCGCTCGAGGCTTTGCCCGTGTCCGATATCGGCACGTTGCACGGGTTTTGTCAGAGGCTGATAAAAACGTATTTTTATGCGGCGGGCGTCGATCCTTCGGCGGTCGTTTGCGAAGACGGCGAGGCGAAAATATACAAGCGCGCTGCCGTGCGTGCGGCTGTGGCTGAAGCGCTATGTTCGGGCGATGTGCCGCTGCGCACGATGTACGACGCGCTGCGCATGAAAAAGTCCGACGATGCGTTTATAGAAACGATCGAGAACATAGTCGATTATGCGCTGTCCACTCCCGATCCCGACGCTTATCTGTCGCGTCGCGTGTCCGATGCGGATAACCTTGCGGAGCTGAAACGCATGTTTGCCGAAAAACATGCCGCGCTTGCCGAAAAATTGCAGAGGCTTGCGGAATGGGCGAGAGAGATTAAAGCCGAGAAATTCGTTTCGGCATGCGGCGTGCTGTGCGAAGTGATCTCTTGCAGACAGTCGGCGGACGCAGTGCCGAAAACTTCGGTGAGTGCAAAGGCGGACGTCGCGCTTATAGCGTTTAACGAAGAATACAAGCAGGTCAAGACCGATTGTAAAACTTTCGTCGAGGAGTGCGACGTCGCTCGGGCGGCGTCGCTCGTCGACAGCGCGCCGTATTCCGAAGCGCTGTGCGCGCTCGCGCGCGACGCGATCGACAAGTACGCCAATAAAAAAGCCGCGCTCGGCAAGCTCGATTATTCCGATCTCGAACACGGCGCGCGCCGCGTATTGTCCGACGTCTCATGCAGAGCCGCGCTGCGTCAAAAGATCGAGTACGTGTTTATAGACGAGTTTCAAGACGTCAATCCGTTGCAAGCAAGTATCGCGGACGAGCTGGAAGCGCTCGGCGCGGAGATGTTTTTGGTGGGCGATATAAAGCAGTCGATATACGGTTTTCGCAGATGCAGCCCCGAACATTTCGCGCAAAAGCTCAAGGCGGAGAACTATACGAGCGTTGCGCTCGCGCGCAATTTCCGTTCGTCTCGCGCCGTGGTCGATCTCGTGAACGACGTGTTCGCGGGGCTTATGACCGAGGACTTCGGCGGCGTCGAGTACGACGACGAAAAACAGAAACTGATAGCGAGAGCGGACGCGCCGACGGGCGGGGCGGGGCTGTTTTACGTGGATTGTCAAAACGCCGAAAGCGAGGGAGAAACCGACGGCGGTGTTTATTCGGTCATGCGCGCCGACGAGCGCGCCGAAATAAACGCAGAAGCGGTTTTCGTTGCGGAGCGTATACTCGAGTATATGGCGGAAGACAAGACCCGAGCGTATAAAAACGTAGCGGTGCTTGTGCGCGGAATGGGAACGAAGTTCTGCGACGATCTGAAACGCTTGTTTGAAAAATACGGCATACCGGCGCGGTTCGGTAAAAATCCGAGTCTGAATGTTTGTCCCGAAGCGGTGTGTCTTTTGGATATTTTGCGCTGTACGGACAATCGTTACGACGATCTTGCGCTTTATACCGCATTGCGTTCGCCGATGGGCGGCTTCTCCGATTGCGAGCTGATGGAGATAGCGCGAGTAGGTGGCGCGATAGCCGCAAAAACGAGCGGCGGTAAGCGCGTGAGCTTTTGGCAGAAAGCGGAAGCTTACCGCGGCGAACTCGAGCCGCGGCTGCGTGCGTTTTATGCCGCGCGCTCTCGGATAGCGGAGTTCGCTCAAACCCGCGACGCCGCGGAAACGCTCGGAAAGATAACTGCGGATTTTGCGTATTTTCCGTACGTATACGAGAATTTCGGCGCGGACGCCGCGGGGAACGTGCAGGCGCTTATAAACGCCGCCGTCGGGTTCGACGTGCATGCGTTTATAAAGCGTTGCGACGATACGGGTTTCGAGCTTACATCGAGCGGCGCGGGCGACGCCGTGTCGGTTATGACGGTGCACGCATCCAAAGGCCTCGAGTTCGACTTTTGCATAGTTGCCGATACCGCGCACAAATTCAATCTTTCCGATGCGACCGACAGAGTGATAGTGTCGGAGCGCGGCGTGTCGGTAAAGATCCCCGACGCAGAGACCAAAACGCTCAAGCCGAGCGTGCCGTGGCTTGTGGAAAACCGCAAGATACCGCTAAAGCTCAAGCAGGAAGAATTGCGGTTGCTGTACGTTGCGCTTACCCGCGCCAAAAACGGACTTGTTGTATGCGGACGCGACAAACTGCAAAAAGGCATGCAAAGCATGCTGTCGTTCATGCGCGACCGCGTGCCCGCAGAGCGCGTGACGCCTAAGGTGCGCGAACATACGGCGCAGACCGAGGATATGCGTTCGGACGAGGTGGAAAAAGCCGTCGCCGAAAAATGCAACGCGCATTACGGCTATCGCGATGCGCCGGTAAAACGAAGCGTCACGTCTATAGCGGAACTTTCGGGACACGGAGAAGACGAGAGCGCATTCGTTCCCGTCATGTTCGATGACGGGTTCGATACCGCCGTGCAAATGCCGAAGTCGGATACCGACGAGCGTACGCTCGGCACGCTGTATCATAAAGCTATGGAACTTCTCGATTTTGCCGCGCCCGATTTTTCCGTATTGAGCGGAGCGGACGGCATGGATCGATTGGATAGATCGACGCTTATGCGCGCGGCGGAAACGCTCGAAAAAGTGACGCGCGGCGCGACTCACGTGTTTAAGGAGCGGTATTTTATAGCCGATCTGCCAATAGAAGAGTCTTTTACCGACGGCGACGGCAGCATGGCGGCTGAGAGCACGGACACGCTCGTGCAAGGCGTTATAGACTTGCTCGTGTTATACGCCGACGGCAGCGCCGCCGTAGTCGATTACAAGACCACAAAGCCGAAGAGCCTGTTCACCGACGCATATAAAAAACAGCTCGAACTATATGCTCGAGCCGTGGAAAAAAGCACGGGGTATAACGTGAAAAACACGTATTTATATTCTTTCGTCAATAACGCATTGTACGACGTTAAAATCAAGTGAAAGAGCTTGACGGTTTAGTTCCGCTCTAAATCTTTAATCAAATTTTAATGTGAATGTAATGGCTTTATTACGCGAGATGTACTATAATATAGTTGAAGAAACGCCGAAGCGAGATTTATACCTATATCATATCGGTATCGCACGGTTCGGTCGTTACTTTACGTGACGCATAATTCTGTCGGTCACTTCGCGGGCGAGGTCGTAAACGATCCCGAGCCGCACCGCGGAAAGCGGGGTCTTGCTCAAGTCGGTGACCGTCGCGGTTATGGACACGTCGCCAACCTTCGGAAGCTTTTTGCCGTCGGCGCTGCCGGGAGCGATAGACCCGAAGGAAATGCGCACCTTGCCTATGTCGGAGGCTTTTCCGACCGACGAGTCTATGGCAAGCACCTTTTTATCGGAGTGCACGCGTTTGATGTGGCGCACCGATTCCTTGAGGTTGAGCGCGGTCACGGGATGCGAAAGCGTGCCGTAAACAAACGCGTTCACATTGCGTTCGACGAGCATTTGCCCGACTATCGGACCGAGACAGTCGCCGGTCACGCGGTCGGAGCCTATGCAGAGTATGACGGGGCGCTTGCCGAGCGTGACGAGCGCGCAGTCGAGATTCAATTCTTCTATTCGTTCGGGCAGTAATTCGTACATAAAAGCGATTGTTGCCAAAAGCGGCGGCGGATATACGGCGCCGAGCGCGTATAAAAAAAGTTCTAACTGTCGATAAGTAAACGGAGGCAAACTTATTTATGTCATGGGTCGATATTGTCATAATAGCGCTGGCAGTGCTGTTCGGCACGATAGGAGTGTTGCGCGGAGTGCAAAAGTCCGCGTTGTCTCTCGGCGCGTTTCTCGTGGCGTTCTTGGTGGCGTTCTTTTTGGCTAACACGGTTGCCGAAGGGTTCTTGGGACTTGAGGCGGTGCGCAAATTCGTAATGGCGCCCGAAGGGTTTTCGCTGTTTACATGGCTGCGCGACAATATCCCCGGAACTGCCGGCGCGTCCGAATCGTTCATAGACGTCAATTTCTACCGCCCCGTGGCGGCTATCATAGAGGAAGCGGCGACGGGCATGCAGCCGCAGGACGCTATGGCTCTGTATTTGTCGTTTACCGTGTTCTCGTCGATAATAGGCGTGTGCTTGTTCGTGGTGATCAGACTGCTTTTGAGCATAGTCACGATGATCGTCAAATCGTTTATACCCAAAAAGAAATCTGCTGGCAGTCGCGCGGGCGGGTTCTTCGTGGGCGTTGCTCAAGGCGGACTTATCGCGCTTGCGCTTACCGTGGTTATGTCGGTATACGGCGGATTTACGTTCATAGACGCGTTCAATACCGTAGAAACGGAATACGAAAAATCTGTGCTCGGCAAATATTTGAACGTAGCGGCTTACGGAATAAAAGATACGTGCTTTTTGCCTAACGCCGATATGTTCGACAGAATAGTGAATAAGTCTGAGTTCCAAGTAGATCCCGACGATCGTAACGATCCCGACGATCTTTCCGGCGACAGACTCAAAATATATTGCGGCATAGGCAACCTCAATTATTCGCAGGACGTGTACGTAGAGGACGAAACAACCAAGCTTTTGGACAAAGAAAAGCTCGAGGGTAAAGATGCGTACTTGCGCAGCACGGCGGGCTTTGCCGATTGCGGTTTCGACGTTACGGTCAAAGCAATAATGGATTATAACAACAATGCCGTCGCGAATTTCAAAACTACTATGCAAAGCGTCGGCGACGATATGCTCGGCGTGTATATAGACGCTATATACGACAGCTCGGAGAATATAACCGATGTGTGGAAAGGCGTGCTCGTAAAAATAGCGGCATATAATGAAAAGTACGTCGCGCTCAAAAACAATCCGCCCGCCGACGCGTCCGATATTCAAAAGGCAAACGCGGATCTGAAATCGCGGTACGACGAAATAAAAGACGACTTTGAAAAGCTGAAAACGAAGTACGCGATGCTGTCCGCATTCGGCACGCTCGAGCTTGGCGAGTATCCCGCGCTGTATCAAGCGGAAGTGGTGTAAATAATTTAAGAATTAAGAATTCGGAATTAAAAATTTTTCGGTTTAATCGAGATACTGTTCTTTATGGAGTAAGCGTTGGAAATAGCGCTTACTCTTTTTAATAAAGTTGAGATTCTTCGCTTGCGCGCTCGGGAGAGGTTGAGTAGCGTCTGTTGTGTTTGGACGTAGAACTTTCTCTTTTGCGTTTCGCAATAATATTCATGCGAGCACATAAATAATACAAAAGCCGACATATATTATATGGTATTTTGATATTGTAATTTATTGCAGAGGTGCGTCGGTTATGCGGTACGAAAAAAAGATGTTGATATTATCGGGCAAGGGCAAGGGCGTTGTCATGATAGAGCGCAGCGGCGCGGGAGTGAGATTTAATTTGCGCACGTTCGGGCTTGCGCCGATGCCGCAGTTAAAAGCGGGTATCGTCACTCCGCGCACCGTTATAATACGCGATCTTCCGCCGATCGCAGATCCGTCGGCTATGTTCGTCACGGACGATCTCGATCTCGACAAACTGCACTTTGCCGTGTTCGACGACGAGATAATTCTTTACGGCGCGACGGGTGAGCGCATGTGGGAGTCTAATCTCACCGATATTCTTTTGCGCCGCGACCGAATGACCTCGCCTACGCCGACGCCGCAAAAACTCCCGCCGAGCGACGGCAAGGAATACACGCGTTTGCCCCCGCCCGAACCCGCCGTACGTGCCGCGTACCTCGATGAGACGATGCCGCGCGATGATTTTTACACGCCGTTCGACTATTTGGCCCGACTGTCCGAAGTCGACGCGTTTTTGGATGCACCGCGCGTGCTTAACGGCGAGCGTGTAACGGGTTCGATACTCGACGGGCTTGCGCCTACGGTAACGCCGTCGGCGTCGGCAAACACGGATAACGCCGATAACGTCGTTGCAACGGACGGCGCGGTCGCAACCGACGAAGCAACGGATGAAACGAACGATGTAGCGGAAATATCGGAGTTCTCCGAAGTCTCTGCCGCCGAAACGGATGCCGCCGCGCAAGTCGCGAGCGTGCCCGACGCAGAGATTTCGGACGTGACGCAGCCCGAAAATACCGAGGGAATAAAGAGCGCAAACGAAAATATCGAAAATGCCGAGCCTGCCGCTCAAGCGAACGCCGAGAACGGCGCGGAGACGGGTGCGGAGCGCGAGGCAGCCGCGACGGCGGAGCCGGAAGTGTCGCGCGCAATGCCTTGGGAAATGGAGTCGAAATTTTTATCGATGCGCGGCGGGCGCAAGGTGGTAAAGCGCACCGCGCGCGTAGAGCCTGTGCGCCGGACCGCACAGATCAAGAAACTGCGCGACTTGATGTTTTTCGAGCGGTCGCGCGCGGATATAGACAAACTGTTCGCATCCGCGCCCAAGGATGAAAATCTCGGTAAACTCTTGCCCGACGTGAATTGGGTAAGCGTGGAGCTTGCGGGCGGCACGGTGACGGTCGGGCGCGGCGGCGACTCGTTTCTATGTTATGCGGTAGGCGGCACTTATGCGATCAATCCGTTCGGCGAAGAGGCGCAATGGCTGCCTGCGCAAGCCGATTCTCCGACCGGTCGGGGCTATTGGCTCATATTCCAAAGCCTTGCCACGGGCGATATAATACGTACCGAGTAAAAACAGTCGATAAATACAAAAACGAACAAAAAAGTACGGTTTTTCGTCGAAAAGGCACAATAAAAACAAAAAATGCCTTATTTTACTTGCTATTTTGTCGGCGTATTGTTATAATGACAATATGAAAAGTTTTGACTTGAACGCCGAATGGAGAATAGTAAAGGATGGGGTCGAGAGTACCGTCGATCTGCCTTATGATGCGTTGAACGGATCGATACGCGATTATTCCTGTTCGTTCGGCGGGCTTAACGGGTATATCCCGTCCGCGAGCGCGTCGCTCGTTAAAAAGTTGCCTGCGGTCAAAGGACGTAAGATATTTCTTATAATTAACGGAACGTGCGGATTAGGCGACGTATTTATAAACGACGAGCGCGTGGGCACGCTCAATTCTTACGCGCCGTGCGCGTTCGACGTGAGCGATTATTTCGATTGTACTACCAATATTTTGCGCATAGAATTATACTCGTCGCCCGCGCTTGCGGATAAGTACGAGGGATTGGGTATTGCCGGCGGAGTGCGGCTGATCCAAGAAGACGACGTGGACATTCAGGCGGATACTCTGTTCGTTCGCACGGAAACGTCTGGCGACAAGGTATATGCCGAAGCGTCGGTCAATATAGTAAACGATACCGACGAGCCTATGAAGCTCGTTTTGGATTGCGCGGTCACGAACGCGCGGGACAAGCGTTGCGGCAAAAAACAGCGCAAGCTCTATGTTCGCGCACATACCGAAAAAACGTATACGGCTCGCGTGCGCATAGCGCGCGCATACGAGTGGACTCCTTCCGACCCGTATATGTACAATATGACGGCGCGCATCATTTTCCCCGACGGCAGCGACAAGAGCGTAAAAACACGGTTCGGAATAATAACGCGTTCGATCAATCAAACGCGCGGTTTGTATATCAACCGCAAACAGACCAAACTATTCGGCGCGTACCTTTCCAATGCGGACGCCGCGCTCGGTTGCGCGTCGTTGTATTGCAACGAAAAGCGCAGGCTTTCGGCGCTCAAAGCTTTGGGTTATAACGCGGTGCATTTTGTCAAGTGTCCTACGGAAGCCGCGCTTTCCGCATGCGACGACGTTGGTATGTACGCGTTCGTCGATATATTCTCGCATCTCAAGTCGGGCAAAACGCCCATCGACGGGCACATATTTTTCGACGGCAGCGATATGCCGTATGCCGACGCGGTAGTCGCAACGAGCATTATCGCGTTGCGCAATCACCCGAGCGTGACTATCTACGGTATAGCGGACGACGTTCCCGAGTGTTACGACCGCAACGGCGGACACCGAGACATCAAGTATTTTGCGGAGTATATAAAAAATCTCGACGATTCGCGCCCCGTTACCGTATCGGCGCGCGAGTTCGTTCCCACGCGGCGCGAACTCGAGCATGCGGGCGTACGGAGAGCTGTGGACAGCGACAGCGCGGCTATCAATGCGGGACGAGAGCACGATCTGTTCGATACTCTCACTTCGGGCGCGTTCGACAGCGTCGACGTGTGCGGATTCAATTATCTGTACCCGCTGTACAGCACGGATAGGCTCAAGCACGAAAGATTTATTCTCGGCAGCCGCACGTCGGCGGAACGCGCGTTCGAGAGCATAGACGAAACCGAAAAGTACCCGCACGTTATAGGCGATTTTTGCGATTGCGGCATGGATTACCCGGGCGGCGGAAAGCTTAACGAGATTTACTGTACCAAAGGCGATCTCGACGCCATAGGCGACGAAAAGCCGCAAGGCGTGTACAAGCGTATAATCATGGGCGAGCGCGGCGTTGCGTATATAACGGTGCTCGATCCCGAAACGGACGAGCCGACGCCCATGTGGAACTGGCCGCGGCATCTCGGTCAACGCGTGACGGTGTGCGTTTATACTTCTGGCGACGTCGCCGCACTGTACTTGGACGGACGGCTTTTGGGCAGAAAACTCGCAGGCAAAGTAAATAAGCACGTCGCCACGTTCAATGTGGATTATTACCCCGGCAAGCTCGAAGCCGTTTGCTACTTCAAGGGCGTCGAGTGCGCGAGAACGTCGCTTGCGAGCGCAAGCTCGCCGCGCGCGATACGGCTTACGTCGCCGTGCAAAAGCCTCGACGCAACGCGAGGCGACGTAGGTTTCGTACACGTGGAAGTGTGCGATAAAGACGGCAATCTCGTTCCGTACGCAATGCGTCAGCTCGGCATAACGGTCACGGGCGGAACGCTCGTTAGCTTTATCAACGCCGATCCGATGCTGCGTAAAAATTCGTTCGACACATGCCCCGCATACGGCGGCAGAGCGCTCGCCGCGATCAAGCCGGACGGTGAAGGCAAAACGCTTGTCAAGGTAACCGGCGACGGACTGTTGGCGGCAAAGATAACGTTCAAGATCAAAACTGACAAGTGACGCGTTGCGCGGTTACGTACACCAACTTATTAAATCGTATATAAGCGGCAATAATTATCGCAAGAGAGCGGTAAAACGCCGAGGAGACATTCGTAAATGAAAAAGAAAAACATAGCTACGGCTTTGGCACTCGCTACGGTTTTGGCGGCAACGCCGTTCGCCGTTGGGTGCTCGGGCGACCACTATAGCAAACTGAGCTTCGATGCGCAAGATACGACTTATGCCGTTACGAGTCAGGGAGGCAGCGCCGTTTCGTACGGTAATTACGTATATTTTATCAACGGCACTCGCGGCTACGAGGATTCCGACGGAAAGAACAACGTTTGGGATAAGGCGATCAAAGGCGGGCTTTACCGCGCCGAGCTTTTGGGCGAAAAGGTCACGGGCGGGGCGCACAGCGATTTTGTTCCCGCGACGGAGCAGGGCGAAGCGCTCGGCTTTGTGTATACCGACGGTTACGATCCGCTCGACGAGGAGATCAAAGTAGTCACTACCGATAAAATATCCGCGAAAACCGTGGGTACTACCGGATATGCCGACGGCGGAATATTTATCTACGATAACTATGTGTTCTATGCGTCGCCCAATAACCAAAAGGACAGAAAAGGCAACGTTCAGACCACGCTTACCGACTTTTTTATGATGCCGCTCAACGGCGGTTCGCCTAAAAAGATATATACCACGGCGTCTGGCGTAGATACGAGTTCGAGCGCGTATGCGTTTTACAAGTACGGCAAAAAGGTGTATCTCGTGGTCAATGAAGGCGGCACTATCGTTTCGATCGGCATAAGCGAAAAGGGCAAGATCGACGATACGGTCAAGTTCGAGGTCAATGCGACGGGCGTGTATTTCCCCGTGCGCGACACGTATTACAACGGAATCGAAACCGATACGCTCGAGGACTTTATATACTTCGTGCGCAGTGCGACCGACGACGACGAAACCAACACGGGCAGCGTGATAGAAATGATGCGCCCCGACGGATCGGAAAACATCAAGATCGGTATGCGCGGCAGAACGGAAACTTTTGAAGCCGTGCGCGACGGAGTTTTGTTCTACCGTACAACCGACAATGCGAAAAATACGAAAATAGCGTATACGTCACTGCACGATATCTTGATGAGCGGCGACGAGAACGGAGATTTTTCGCCTACGTATAAAGCCGCGCAGACCGCAAAGGACGAGTATGCGCGCAATCTCCAGTTCGACGGCGAGTTCGGCACGACGATCTCGAGCGACATAACCGCGACTTATGCGTTCAGACCCGATTCGCAATCCAACGAAGTTATGTTCTTGGGCGTTACAAGCTCGGCAATCAATCTGTATAAGCAGGACGGCTCGTTCACGAAAATATTCGGAAAGACGGGTACGGTCAAGTTCGTAAAAGACGGTTATGCTTATATCAAAGATTCGAGCGATTTCGTGCGCGTGCCTCTGTTTGAAAACATGGAAGGTTTCGCTGATAAAGAAGTGCAAACGCTCATTTCGGGCGCGGGCGCGGCTACTCTCGAGTGCGATCTTGCCGCCGGCTACTTTATGTATTACGATACATTGGATCAGTGGGCGGATAACTACACGTACTTCTGCAAGGTGGACGGAGCGCAGAATATCGAAGACGGCGTTGTCAAGTTTGAAAGCGTTTTCGTAGGCGACCGTTCGGCGGACTATCCCACCGAGGAACAGATAAAGGAAGCCAAGGGCGAGGAATAAACGTATTGCTCGCGTCGCTTCTTCGTTGTTTCCGAAGGCGAGAAATAAGATTAAAAATTCAACCGTAAAACGTGCAAGCCGAATTATACTTGCACGTTTTATTTAAGCGCTTTTTATATTTCGGCTGTCACTTTGTTTTGCTCGGTTCGTTCCGCTTTTTTCTTTTAGGTTTTTTCGGCGCGACCGTAGTCAAAACGAGCCATGCCGTAATCCCGAGCGTAATAAGCGCCGATAACGGTTCGGGTATCACGTGGCGAGTAAGCGGCACGTACGTGATAGCAAGCGAATATATATCGTTCAGATCGATCGTGTTTATCAATAGAAACATTGCGTGCGAAATGAAGGTCGCAATTAAATAAATAACTCCGGTCAAAAACAAACCTTGAAGCAAAATTTTATACGGAAAAGTTCGTAACGATGGAAGCGTTACAACGGAAGCGACAGAGGAAACGCGAAAACTTGTTTCTATTCCGCGCCGTTCTCGTCGGTTTCCGATTTTCTCGCATTCGATATTTTCTTTTCGGCGTTGACGTAATATCGATCGTACGCTTTTTTGCAATAGTCGGCGTGATCGTCGTGTTCTTCTCTGTCCGGTTTTTCAAACGAGTACGCGCCGTTGACCTTCCAATTTTTCAGTATGCCCGGGATAACGGCGTCGTGCGGACAGGCGAACGCGCAATGCATACATATGATGCACTTCTTGCCGAACTTTATTTTTTTGTTTCCGTCGCCGTCCTCTGTAAGTTCGATGTTACCGACGGGGCAGGTCTTTGCGCAATATCCGCACGCGGTGCAAGTATCGGCGGTTTTGAAATATTTGCCTATGGTGTGCGCGCCGGGGTGTTCTATGCGCAATACCCAAGACACCAATCCGCCGAAAGCGGGGTAGCGCGGCAGTTCGCGTCCGCCGTTTAACACGGTTTTGCAATCTATCGGCACAAGCTTTTTCGCTGTTTCGAGCATGCGGTGCGCGCGCGCTTGGGTATGTCTGAATATTATATTGTACGGCATTACGTATTGAAACTCGCAGCTTATCTCGTAGCCGCGCCGCTTGAGTATGGATCTCAGCTTAAGCGACGATACGTCGCTCATGCGCACCGGCTCGCCCGAGGTTTTGAAAACGAACACCTTTTTTTTAGGCAAGCGTTTATCGCGTTTAGGGAACAGTTTTGCCGCTTTGAGTACTATCTCGGGCGCGTTGAACGCATGGATAGGGTAGCCTATGCCTATAAAGTCCGCGTCGTAATCGATTTCGTTTTGACCGTCGAATACCGACAGCGAAAACGTGCGCGCGGCATAACCGTTTTGCTCGAACGATTCGCGGAAAAGCTCCGCTATGATTTTCGTGTTGCCCGTGCCCGAAAAGTATACGATCGATGCGGAACTCACGATATTTTCTCCGCGTGCGCCTCGAAGTTCTCGTCGAAACTGTAACGCATGTTTTCGTCCTCGGCGTGCGAGTCGTACCATATTCCCGCAAAGATCTTGTCTTTTTTACTCAGTCTGTCAAAGTCCCAAACGTATTCTTTATATATAGGGTTCATCCAATGCCCCGCGCGGAGCACGGTATACGGCTTGGCAAAAAACCGTTCGCCGTCTTGAGTTTCCCATTCGAGCGTTCTGTACATATCTCCGTTGTCGAACTCAGTCGATATGAGCTTGCCGCCGTGCGCTTCCGCAACGCTTTTAAGATCGTCGAGCGTTATTTCTGCGTCGGTTTTGCTTATGTCGTAGCCGTAGAATATCGGCTCGGGGTTTTCGTCGAGCTGCTGTATTTTTCTGTCGTTCTCGTCGGGCAAAACTTCGTCGATCGTTTTGTTTGCGAGCTGCTCGTAGTTTGCGCGGCTGCCGAAATGCGCGGTTATGCGCGCATCGTCGCCGTGTTCGTACCAATACGCCGGCGCGTTTTTGTCCTTACGCAAACGCTTGACGGCAAAGTGTGCTACGAGCGGTCTCGGTACGGCTTTTGCGAGCTTAAACACGGGATGCGCTTTTATCACTTCGTTCCAATAATCGGCAACGGATTGGGTCTGATAGGCGAAAAGGTCGTTAAGCTCGTCGCCGTCGAGATACCACACGCCGTGAAAATTGCGCGTGGCGTTGTATTGCGGCTTGAAGTATTGTTTGGCGCAACCGCCGATCAGTCCGAAACCTTCGTTAAAAGTATCCGCACCGTACTTGCGGTTGGATTTGCCGCCCGCCATATTATAGCATCTTTTCCAAAAGCTCTGCGGGATCTCCCCTGCGTCGAGCTTTAGCAGAATGTTTTTTATAAGCAGTCCGCTGTCGTATGCGGTCAGCCATTCGAGCGGCGCTTTGAAACACGTGTGGAACATCAGTCCGTCGTGAATATTGTCGCTCAGCATGTTTTTATGGAGCATTGCGGTTTGGCGCAGCACCGCCCACGTTTCGATCTTGCTTTCGAGCACGCGGAATTCGCTGCGCAGCTTTGTTACCGAGTAAACGTCGAGCGGACTTATAAGCAGCGGATCGCCCACGCGTCCGAGCCTATGCGGATAATCGCGGTTGCCGTACAGCGCGACCGACGACGTGTGAATGAGAATAGGCTGTTTTTCGGCGCGTTCTATAGCGTCGACGAGCGCGTAAGTTCCATATTCGTTGCACTCGACGGCGGCGCGCGGGTTTTGATCGGAACGCGGTGGGATGACCGCCGCGAGATGTATCACAACGTCGCAGCCGTCTATGAGACGTTCGCAAGCGCGCTTATCGAAGATAGCGCCCTCTACGAGTTCTATCTTAGAGTTAAGCGACTTGTTTGCTTTGAGAAGCTTGCGCGTACGCTTTTTGTTGTGGCTCAATATTTTTATTTTATCTATGCAGTCTGCGTCGCGAAGCGCGGCTACGACCGCTTGACCCATGTTGCCGGTAGCTCCGGTTATGGCGATATTCATAAATTTCAATCCTTTGTGTCGAGTTTGACCGTTGCGCAAAAAGGCGGATCATGGTCGGTACGCTCGAAAAGTTTAACGAAGCGGCGTAAATACCGCCGAGCGTGAGTTTGACGCCGAAAGCTTCAAGCCCGAGCCGTGTCCGGTCGCCGGCTTATAGGCGTCTATACTTCTTAATTTTAGCACAAAAATTACATTTTTGGCAATCAAATGGGGGGGGGTAATTGTAAAATACGCAAAAATCAGCCGTGAAAACGGCGATTTTTATGTGCTTGAGACTATGATTTTGCAAAATATTTGACACTTGCAGTGCGTTTATGATAGAATTGTATTGCAATGCAAATGGTCGAAATAACCTCGTTTGACGACGGGATCATAAGATGGGCGGCGCAAGGCGCGCGCGCTTTTTCGGTCGAGGTCGACGGCGAATACGTATCGGACGGCGGCGACGGGCTTTACCGTGCCTGCGCGCTTGACGTGAACCGTTTTGAAAATAAACCGCTCGTCGTTTCGGTATGCGACGCGCGCGACGAGCGTTCGCGAGTCGATTTCGTAGTAAGCTCGGACCGAAAGACCTTGTCTATGCCGACCGTGCCCGTCGAAGTAAAGTCGGGCGTTTTGCATTGGCGCGCAGTGTCGGGCGCGAGTCGGTATAAGCTCGTCGATATAAAACAAAACGTGATATATACCGATCGCTGTTACTACGACGCAAACTACCGCAACGTAGTTTACGGCGTTTGCGCCGTGTCTGCGAACAAGCTTATACGCGACGGCGAGATCGCGCATATAAAATATCTCGACGGGAACGGTAGCGAAGAAAGTCCGTTCATAATAAGCTCGCCGTTCGAGCTTCGCGCGATAGATTATTACGAGCAGCTCTACGCGGACGGCGCGCGTGCGCGCAATCATTATATCATAGACCGAGATATAAATTTCAACAGCGTAGCCGCGCTCGAGGGCGAATCGAACATGTTTACGCTGTCGCGTCCGTTTTACGGCGTTCTCGACGGCGGACGGCATATGCTGTACAACGTCACCGTAGGGTACGACGGCGGGTATTGGGCGCTGTTCGATTTTTTGGCGCGCGGCGCGGTGATAGAGAATTTGATTTTTTCGGGTATGGCGGTGACAAACAGACTGCAATCCGCATATGCTCCGCTCGATGCGTCGATAGCCGCGGTGGCGCATGTAAACTACGGCGAGATCCGCAATATTGTCGTCAAAAACGCGAAGTTCCTTTCGGGCGGCGGCGCGGTGTGCGGTATCTGCTCGCATAACAGCGGCACGGTGCGCGATTGTACCGTTTCCGGCGAGTTCGCTCAAAGCCTTTCGGGTCTTATCGGACAGGCTTGTTACGAGGCGGCGGGCATAGTCGCCGAGAACCGTGCGGGCGGCGTTGTCGAGAATAACGCCGTGCTCGATCTTACGATCCGCGGCTCGTTTGCCGAGGACGCGCGCGGCGTGCATTACCCTAACGTGCGCACGGCGGCGGGAATAGTCGCCGTCAACCGTGCGGGCGGACGCGTCGGCGACAATATGTTCGGGCGGTTGGATTTAGTGTCCGTCGAGCCGCAGAGCGCGGAGTACGGCGGAGTTTGCGCATACAATGCGGGGCTTGTGCGCTTGGGCGATGTTAAAAATACGGGCGCGTTCAAAGTGAACGGCGCGGAAGTAAAACGCGCAGTCGGAAAGAACGACGGCGTAGTTGTGGGTGAGCAATGTACGCAAGACTGACAGGCGCGAGATTTATACGAATAGACGGAAAAGTCGTTACCGTAGAGCCGCAAGCGCGGCAAAATACCGACATAATCGGCGAAACGGCTGAACTGCTCTGTTGCGGCGAGTGCGTCGCAACAGGCAATATCGTAGCGGATAACGGGCGATCCGAAGCGAGTTTTTCGCTCGACCGAGATTTCGATTTTGCGGGCGAGTATACGTTGAAACTTCTCGGCTCGGCGCGCGCCGTGCGCGTGAGCAAGTCGGGACTTTTGGACAGCGCAGAGTTTATAAACCGGTTCGAGTGCGCCGAGGCGACGGGTCTCGATTACGGCGCGCTGTACGCTCCGCACTCCACGGTGTTCAGGCTTTGGGCGCCGCTTGCGAGCGAGGTGCGGCTCAATATCTACGCCGCGGGCGAAGGCGGGCATGCCCGCGCAGTCTATAGACTTAAAAACCGCGGTCACGGCGTTTGGGAAACGGAGCTGTCCGGCGATTTCGACGGCGTGTATTACACTTTTTCGGTGCGCAACAACGGAGTACTGACCGAGACGGTCGACCCGTATGCCAAAGCGTGCGGCTCTAACGGCGCTCGCGCCATGGTCGTCGATCTCGGAAAAACCGACCCCGACGGTTGGCAAACCGATAAACGCCTATATGCGACCGACCCCGCCGCGGCGGACACGCCGATAGTTTGGGAAACGCACGTCGGCGACTTTTCAAGCTCGCCCGATTCCGGAATGCGCTATACGGGCAAGTATCTTGCGTTTACCGAGCGCGGTACGACCGTGCCGGGCACGGAGCTTGAGACGGGAATAGACTATCTGAAAAAATTGGGCGTAACGTACGTGCAGCTCAATCCCGTATACGATTTCGCCACCGTCGACGAGCTGTACAGATCGGTCGCCGACGACGTCAAAGATGCGTTCAATTGGGGTTACGATCCTCAAAACTATTGTGTTCCCGACGGCGCGTACGCAACAGACAGTTCGAGAGGAAACGTGCGAATAACCGAACTCAAGCGCGCGGTAAAAGCTCTGCACGAAGCGGGAATAGGCGTTATAACCGACGTTGTGTTCAATCACACTTACGCCGTCGGCGGTCAAGCGTTCGACGATACCGTGCCGGCGTACTATCACCGCACCGACGCGCACGGCAATTATACCAACGGCTCGGGCTGCGGCAACGAGACCGCGAGCGAGCGCACGTTTGTTCGCAAGTATATTACCGACGCCGTGCTGTATTGGGCTGAAGAATATCATATCGACGGGTTCAGATTCGATCTCATGGGCGTGACCGATCTAAACACGATCAAGCATATACGGGGCGAACTCGACAAGCTCGACGGCGGCGAAGGCAGGCGCATTCTCATGTACGGCGAGCCGTGGTCGGCGGACGGCGCAGATTACGTGCCGTATTCGTTCGCCGCGCGCAAAGCCGTTACGGAAAATCCGGAAAATTCCGCAAGCGTCGAAAATGCGAACGCGCTCTCCGATAATACCGACAACGAGCTTATTAAGCGGTTGTTCGGCAGTGGCGATATGTCGGGGTTGCCTCTGCGCGTCGGGGTTTTCAACGGCGACGGCAGAGACGGACTGAGGGGCAATAACGATCCGGGACACGGGTTTATAAACGGCAATCCTTGCGACTTCGTTCGCGTGATGCGCATGCTCGAGGGCGGATGCGGCGACAGCGGCGCGGGGATTAACGTCGGCGCAGGCTCGCGCAACGTCGCGTACGCGTCCGCGCACGATAACTATACGTTATGGGATCAGATGATAGGCAAGCGCGCGGGCGAAGAGTCGCCGCTGTTCTATACCGACGCAATGGAAGGCGTGATGCGCATGTGCATGACGGCGTCTGCCGCATATCTGCTCTCGTGCGGCATACCTTTCATGCTTGCTGGCGAGGAGATCGGCAGAACCAAGTTCGGCAATCACAATTCGTACAATTCGCCGTGCAAGGTGAATTCAATCGAATGGTCGCGCCGCGAGCGGTTCGATGAGATGTTCGAGCACTATCGGCGCGTCATCGCCGTGCGCCGCGCGTATTCCGAGTATTTTTTCTCTTACGAAAGATCGATTCAAAGAGAATATTGTTACGGCGACTTTACGGGCACGGACGGGCGCGGCGTGATATCGCTCACTCGGCGGCGCGACGGCGTAACGCTGTTTTACGCGTTCAATCCGCTCGACGTACCCTTTACGGTGAACACTCCCGCGGGGCTTATGATATACGTAAAGAACGGTAAAACGACAAGCGAGGTATCGACCGATACGGCGGAACTCGAACCGAAGTCCGCCGTCGTTATGGGCAGTCTCAAGATTTGATCGCGAAAGTTATAAACTTGTGATTTAATATGTAATTATGTGTGTATATAAGTTATATAATGTGTAACGTGCAAAGCCGAAAGTTAAAAGAATATTAAAATGATCAAACATTGCCGAAAAATGCTTGTACAAAAACGATTTTAGTGATATACTATATCGTACCCTATACTATGCTCGACGCGAGTCGGGTTTGGGATGAGGGTATAATTGGAGGATTGCATTTGAAAACAAGCACCAAAGTTCTTATAACGGTTTTGAGCTTGCTCTTGGTCGGTATTATAATATTCGTGATAGTTTACACATCGATGAAACCGACGGATAAATCATATACGTATTTGATTCAGGAAATAGAGAAGACGACCGAGGATAAGGACGGAAATATAATAAGCGATTGTCCGATCGGCGAGATACATCTTTCCAACGACACGGCAAGTATTGTTTATAAAGGTGAAAAAAAGGTCAAGTACATCGTTTACGTTCGCGACACGAGACTTCTCGACGTTATCGACAAGTTCAACGAAGACAAAGCCCCCGAAGACCAGATAGTACTCGTACTGAACAATCGCTATGCCGTAAATATATCGGACTACATCGTTCCCGCGCTCGGGCTGATCTTGCTCGTGGTGCTCATGATATTCATGTTCAGAACGATGAACAATACGAACAAGCAAGCGATGGATTTCGGCAGGACCAAAACGCAAAAGCAAGATCAGTTGAAGATACGCTTTTCGGACGTCGCGGGCGCGGAAGAAGAAAAAGAGGAACTCAAAGAGATCGTCGAGTTTCTCAAAAATCCGCAAAAGTTCACTGCGGTGGGCGCGCGCGTACCGCACGGCGTGTTGTTGGTAGGTCCTCCCGGAACGGGTAAAACACTGTTTGCAAAAGCCGTTGCGGGCGAGGCGAACGTGCCGTTTTTCAGCAAGTCCGGCTCGGACTTTGTGGAAATGTTCGTCGGCGTGGGCGCGTCGCGCGTGCGCGATTTGTTTGAACAAGCAAAAAAGAACGCGCCGTGCATAGTGTTTATAGACGAGATCGACGCGGTCGGCCGTCAACGCGGCGCGGGCATGGGCGGCGGCAACGACGAGCGCG
>CAJUNM010000025.1:0-16057 GCA_910587805.1 uncultured Christensenellaceae bacterium
CGTGTTGGGTGGTACTCCGGATACTTGTGAGCTATGGTATAGATTTCACTTACAGGGCTATCACCTTGTTTCGCTCCGTTTTCCAAACGGCTTCGGTTACCCATACCAAGTGCCCATATACAAGTCCACTACCCCGTACATATTGCTATATACGGTTTGGGCTCTTGCCCGTTCGCTCGCCACTACTGAGGCAATCATTAATTTATTTTCTCTTCCTCCGGGTACTAAGATGTTTCAGTTCCCCGGGTTCCCTCTCGCAAACTATGAATTCATTTACGAGTAATTATAGTTTCCTATAATTGAGTTCCCTCATTCGGAAATCTGCGGGTCAAATGCTTATGTGCAGCTAACCGCAGCTTATCGCAGCTTATCACGTCCTTCATCGGCGCCAGATGCCTAGGCATCCATCGTACGCTCTTAGTAGCTTAATCGTCCAATTCCTAAAAAAAGAAATTACAAGATATAAACTTACAAATTGCGGTATTGGTAATTTACATATCACCAATAAATTTGATATTTGTATACTCGCTTAAGTTATATGCAGTTGTCAATGTTCGACACGGACATTTTAGGTCAAAAAAAACACAATAAACAACAACTCGGGATTTGACTCACCTAACCGCTATTGCTCATTATGTCCAGAGGTATGGCTTATTCGCGATACATGGATGACCGTGTGCTGTGGCTCTTGCCGACAGCTTTGTTATGATACCACACGCCAATATATAAGTCAAGCGTTTTTAACAAATTTTTTGAAATTTTTTGAAAAAATTTTTTCGAGCATTATAATACGACAAAATGCGCCGAAACGGGTGCACAAATACTATATATAATAAAGGAAAAGCGGCAATGAACGCGATACGTTTTTCTAAGGTTGGGATTCTTCGGCACGCCTCTCCCGAGCGCGTCGCGCGCCCACCCTCTCCATAGGAGATGGCTTTTTATATTTCATTGCCCAAACGACAAGCGCCCCGATCAAACGGGGCGCAGTCTGTTTTACTATATATATTGTTATTATGCCGTGAATTGAGCTTACGCTTGCGCCGAACCGACGGTTATGCTGCCCGCCGTGGTCAATCCAATACCGTGGAAATTGGGAACGGTATCGGAAATGAACTTGACGGAGATCGTGGTCTCGCCCGCTTTGAGGTCGAGCACACCGAGTTTGATCTCCGCATCGTTGAAGCCCGCGCCGAGCGCGCCGCCCCACCAGATCATGCCTGCGGATATTTCAAACGTAGCGACCTCGCCGTCGTGCGAAACGGTTATCTCGTACAGTTGGTTGGAGTTGACCCACGGATTGCCGCCGCCGGCGCCGTAGCAATTTTCGCTGTCGATAAATATCGAGAGTACGGTCGACACGTCCGCATCGGAGTTTACCGTCCAAGCGAGCACGTCGTTTTGGGCGATGCCGTTGACCCAACCCTCGCGATCGGCTATCGCCGTTACGTTCTCGGGCTTTTGCGCAGCCGTGCCGTTGAGCATGACGGTCTCCAAACCCTCGACGGTTTCCGACAGTCTCACGTCCGACTTGATGATAATGCAGTCGAAGTTGCCGCTTATACCTTTGCAAACTATCTCGTTGAGACCCGCGGAGAGCGGAATATCGGTTATGACCGCATCGGCATAGTTATGCCATTGGTTGCCCGTAGAGCCTGCGGGAATATCGACGGACGCCACGTCGATCGCTACGCCGTTGACAGTAAGCTCGGAAATTCTGCTCGAAAGCTTACCGGCATCGTTGTTTGCGATCCTGATCGTCAGCTCGGGCGCGACCACGTCGGTCAAAGCGTAAATTCTGAACGTTACCGAATCGTCCTCGGCGTCGGTGTTGCCTACGCAAGCGCCGCCCGACGCGACGGATACATTCTTTTCGACGTTGCAGTTACTGCGCAAGCCGTTCTCCGCCTCGAACGTGTAAAGACGCATGATCGGTCTCGACGGGTCGTCGGGAATGATCCTATCGTCGGGCACGATCGGAGTTACGGTTTCGGTCGAATAAAAACCTATGCCGTGAAGATTGGATATGCTCGCCTTTTTGAACTTGACGGTTACGGTCGTCTCGCCCGCCTTGAGATCGAGCAAGCCGAGACGCGCTTCGAGGTTGTGATAGCCCTTATGCGTGCAATCGCCTTTCTGCGGGCAGTACGGGAACTTGAGCCAGCTCACGAACGGCGACGTTTCTCCGTTGTGCGTTACGGTGAAATCGTAAAGATCTGCCGCGTACGGGAACGCTTGAGCATCCAACGCGCCGTTTCCGAAGTTATCGGGACCGTGATCCATATAGAATGAGAATATCGTCGTTACGTCTTTTTCTACGCTTACGGTGAATTTGACCTCGTCGTCCTGCACGAAGCTCTTGATCCATTCGGGGTTTTTCGGATCGATCGCGGCGTGCTCCGGATACATAGCGTACGTACCGGCATCTACCATGTAGAAAATTTCGGTATCGAGTTTTTCCTTAAGCTCTACCGTAGATTCTACTGCGATCGCATCGAAGTTTGCTATCGGGCTGATCTCCACGATATTCAAGCCTTCTCGAAGCTCGACGCCCTCGACTACGGCAACCGTCCAAATAAACCATTGCGAGCCGGTGGGAGTACCTGCGGAAACGTCTATAACCGAAAGATCGAATTCCTTGCCGTTGACTTTCAAAAGTCCTACGAGCGTATCGAGCGTGGTATTGCTCGGGCTGCTCACGCGAATACCGAACTTGACGGTGGTCGCGGCGGCGGCGTACATTCTCAGAGTTACGAGCGAGCCGTCGAACTCCTCGGTTTCGGGATCGTCGAGTACGGTGCTGCCGACGTTCGCCGCGCCGGACGCGCCGAACTGTGTATTCGCTTCGGCGGTGCATCTCGACAGTATGCCGTTTTCCGCCTCGAATATAAACTCTCTCGGAACATTTGGATCGATCGTTTCTTCGCCGCCGAAGAATGTCAAGCCCATAAATCCCGTGCCGGCTTCTTTGAACTTGAACGTTATTTTATTGACGCCTTGTTGCAAATCTATGAGACCGACAAACGTGGGCGCGGCGAAACAATGCCCGTTCACTTTATGCGCGTGCAAGAACGACGGCGTGCCGAACTTGTATTCGTTGTTTACTGCCGTTCCGTTCACCTGTACGGTCACATGGTTCTTGATCAAGCCCTGAACTTGGTGGTCGTAATTCATATACAGCTTGGTCTGACCTGCCGCCGTAGAAGCGAAATAGAACGTTATGGTCTTGTCTTTGGCTATCGAATATACGTCGTTGTGCGTTTTATGTACCTTCGGTCCGCTCGGAAGCTTGGTATCGCGTGCCGCAAACTCGTATTTGGTTTCTGTATCGGTCGGGTCGACCGTGCATGCCGCAGACACGTTGATCTTGTACGTAGCGGTCATGCCCTTGTACCCGAACTCGACCGTCTTTTCGCCTATCTCGGTGCCGACCGTCGATTTACCCGTTTCGACGCACTTTATAGTTCCTATGTAGTTACCCTCCGCATCCTTCGCCGAATGGTTGATACGGATCTCGCTGCCGTCGTCGTATTGCGCTTTTACGATAAGTCCCGTTCTGCTCAAAGATTTGGCGAGATAGTAATCGGTCGTCGCCTCGGACGGATCTACCGTGATCCCCGTGAGCGCGGCGGTGGTCTCGCTTACTTCCACATCGTATTCGAGCGTCTTGTCGCCGAACGTTATCGTCACGGTTTGCGTGCCGACTACGCCGGTGTCGGGCTTGGTTATTTTGTAGTCGCCCGCTTCGAGCGTTTCGGTATAATCGTTGAGATAGTGCGCTTTCACGACTATTTGATCCTGATCGAAATATTCGTCGACCTTAAACGACTTTTGAAGTTCGGACTCGTTGATCTCTATCGATTCGAGCACCTTGTAATCGAGCACGATCCCCTTGAAGTTAGAACCGCCGCCCTTGGCTTTGAATACTATAGTATGATGTCCCGCCGAAATATCGAATCGGCAGAGCAACGTTTTGGTGAAGCAGTACCACGTATTGCACGCATGACCTTCCGCGCCGCCCGCAATAGTAGCTTCGATCTCGAGCGGTTCGTCGTCGATATACACGTCGAACAGGCTCGTCACCGCTCTGCCGCCGACTGCCGAGTGGTCGTACTCGAGGAATATGTCCGCGATGCCCGCGGTTTTGGCGTCGAAACGGAACGCGACGCGGTCGCCTACATCCATACCGCCTACCGACCACGTGGGATGTTCTTTGGACGGTCCGAAGTTGACGCCCGATCCTACAAGGTGCGCGTTCACAGCGCCGAGCGCATACGTCTTTTGATCGGACGACGGGTCTACACTGAAGTCCTCCGCCCATTCGATCGGTCTCTGCACAACGTTGACCGTGTATGCCGAGATCAGTTCGCCGTATTTGACGCGAACGAATTTCTCGCCCTCGACGTTCATATTGGGCGCGGTGATGCGGCAGTCTTTTATGTCGATCTTGCCTGTCGTACCGTCCGCATAGCGGGCTATGACCTCGAGTCCGGCGGCGGTAAATTCGTCGTCGACATAGAACTCGAGCTTACAGCCGTCGGTGTTCAATTCGATACTTTCGACCTGCTTTGACGACTTGCATCCCGCCGCCGTAAAGGCAAGGCAGAGCACGACAAGCATCGACAGCACAGCCGTAAAAACGATTTGAGATTTTTTCATTTTTATCCTCCCATAAATATTGTTTGACGTTCCGCAGCCGCAAAACATCGTTTACCGACCGCGGACCGTACGAATCCGAATTACTCCGAAACGCCGTCGGTCTTTTCGGCGGTTTCCGCTACGGTATCCGCCGCGTTTGCCGATCTGTCCGTTTCCGCCGCGGCGGACTCGGTCTGCGGTGCGTCGGGAACGCTCTTTTTGAGTACGAACGTCAGTACGAACAGAACTATAAACGCGCCCGCAGCTATGCCCATGATTATCTCGATGGCGAGCAGCAGCGACTTCCACCACGGCGTTACCTTGATGATACGCGTGGACGGGGTCATTCCGTTCATGGCGTTGCTGTGAATAACAGTGTACATAATTCTGTGGCAGCTCTCGCGCATAGCGGTTATGACCACTGCGTTGTCCGCGTGCTTTTTGATACCGCCGTCGGGACCCGCGCCCAGCCACAGGTCGTTGCCCGCGACTACAGCCTCGCCGAACGTGCTCATATAGTTATTGCAGTACGCGTCGGTGATCACGTGTCCGCCGAATCCCCATTCGCCGCGCACGATGTCCGTGAACAGTCCGGGGTGGATAGCCGACCACAAACCGCCTATGCGGTTGAACGCGCTCATAAGTCCGTTGGTCGTGTTGAGCAAGCAGCTCTTTTCGTACGCCATGAGATATACTTCGCGGAACGCTTGTTCGTTGCCCCAGAGGGTTACGCCGTTGCGGTCGCCTTCCTGATCGTTAAAACCTATATGCTTGGCGTAGGTTATGCAACCGACGCCCGTAAGCCCCGCGCATTCCGCCGAGAGTATCTCGCCCGACAAATATCCGTCTTCGCTGTAGTACTCCCAGTTTCTGCCCGAATATGCCGTGCGGTGCAAGCCGGCGCCGGGTGCGTAAATGCCGTTTATACCGTAGTGCATAAGCTCCGTGCCGAAGTTTCTGCCGAGCTGCTGCACGAGCGCGCGATCGAACGTGGCAGCCATTACGCACGGCGAAGGATAGCACACGCCTTGACGCGTGACGCCGAACTTATCCGCGAAGAATCTGCCGAGACCCGCGGGACCGTCGCGCGTGACGGTGCCGGGGAGATTGACAGAGTCGAGCGCGACCGTGGACATTCCGCCCATGGTGATGAGATTGCACATTTCGTTGAACGTGAGCTGATCCAAGAGATTGTTCCACAGCGGATCGTCGTATGCAAGCTCGCGCATGTTGATCGCCCAAAGTCTGTCCTGTTTTTCGTCCTCGCTCTTGCCCTCGTTGAGAAGCTCGAGATATTCGGGATCGACGGTAACTTTATTGAGCGTAGGCATATCTACCATAAAGTCGTCTTCGACTTCGCCGCCGCCCACGTAACTGATCTGTTTTGCCACAGTGTCGGTAAGCGCGAGTTTATAGAGGTCTTTAGGATACGTGCCCTCCCAATCGCTGCGCGAAAGATAGGTTATCTTCTGATCGCCCGTGCATTCGGCAAGCTTTATATCCGCCTCGTCGAAACGGTTTGTTATGGCATTACCCGTGGATTCGGAAACGGAGTACTTTTTGAAATCGTCGCCCTTGTTCTTTACGGTAACGGTATGAACGAATCCCGCCTTGCCCGCCGCATCCATTTTGGTCGCGTCCGCGCCTTTTTTGGCGAGTATGTTGTTGAGCGCGTCGTGCGCGTCGTTGCCGACCGCGAAGTAGTAATCGCCGTCCTCGAGTATGTACGTGCGCTCTTTGTACGCATCGTAAGTGCGCATGAGTTTTTTATCTACGGAAACGGTCACCGTCGCCGTCGCGCCGCCGTCGATGAGCGCGGTCTTTTCAAACCCGACGAGTTCGACCGCCGATTTTTCTATAAAATTGGTCTTGTCGTACTCGGTGTACGGTTTTTGCATATACACCTGCACGACTTCCTTAGCGGGGAGAACGCCCGTATTCTTGACGGTAACGGTCAGTTCCACGCTGTCGTCGGTCTCGTCGGCTGTAAACGCGGAATACTCGAACCTGCCCGTGTCACCGTATGTGAGACCGTAGCCGAACGGATACGCGACTTCCTCGCCGTATTTCCAGCCGCTCGCACTGTTATACGCGCCGACCGCAGACGACGCGCCGCCGCGCCCCAATACCGTATCTTCGTAACGCGTCTCGTAATAGCGATAGCCCACGTAAATACCCTCTTGACGGACGATGTAGCTGTCGTCGTCTTCCGAGCCTTGCTCGAGCTTGGTTATTTCGGGATAGTCCGCAATGTTTGTGAACTGCTGCGGCGTGAAGTTGACCATGGCGGGCGCGGACCAATTGTCGTAAACGAACGTGTCGGTAAGCCTGCCGCTCGGCACGTCCCTGCCGCTCAATACGTTAGCGACCGCCTCGGTCGCGCGCGTGCCGCCCATGCCGACGAGCATCATCGCGTCTATATCCGTATAGCCCGAAATGAGATCGAGCTGTATGTAGTTAGCCATGTTCAAAAGCAGGATCACTTTTTTGAACGTGCCCGCGCGTCTGAGCGCGGTAACGTTGTCCAAAAGCTCTTTCTCTTGCGGCGTGAGTTGCAAATAGTTGTTGTTGCGGAACTTTTCGGGCAGCTCGTTGTGAACGTCGTTATACGGCAATCCGTCGTTTATGACGTTGGTAAGATCGGGATCCCAAGGCGCGCCTTCGCCGCCGTCGCGCGTTATGGTAACTATTGCCGTGCCGTAATCTGCGAACGTGTTTTTCACGTTCGCGCCGTATCTCGACCACGGCATTTCGTTGCACGTGTTGTTCATGGGCGAGTTGCTTATTTGACCCTGTCCCGCGACGCGGCGGTAGCTGCTGCTCGCATAATGTTTCCACAGCACGTCGTTCACCGCAAAGCCCGCCGCCGTCATCGACGTTTTGAGATCGTTTGCGTTCGGTCCGTCCACGTGTCCGCTGCCGTAACCGCTGTACAGCCAATCGACGGACGAAATTCCCAAAAGGCTCACCTTTTTATCGGCGGAACCTTCGCTCATGTTAATAGGCAGAGCTTTGCTCCCGTCCGCGACCTTCTTGTTTTCGAGCAATACTATGCCCTCGGTCGCGACGCGCTCGGCTATCGTTTTGGACGCGTTAAGCATCGCCTCGTCGTCGTACACGGGGCGCCATACGTCCTCTTTATCCTTTTTGTACAAAGTTTCGCCGTTCTCGTCCTTTTTGGTGTAGTCGGACTTGTAATAATCGGCGTCTGCGCCCGATGAGCCGCTGCCCGCCGAATCGTCTTTAACGTACAGTTTCACGTTGAAGAACGCGTTGATAAACTGATCGTACGAGTTGGCTATACTCGTTCCGACGATCGACGCGATCATGAGCAAAGTGAAAACCGCCGCCAAAACTCCGAACACTATTTTGTGTTTCTTTTTGAACATCGGTTTTGTCATACATTTTTCTCCTTTACGAATATTGCACGCGAACACGTTTTCACGCGCTATCACGGAAATAATAAAAAAAATACGCCGTACTTTCAATCCGTACTGCATATTTTGTATCGCAACTTTCGTATGCTGCAAGCAAAGCTTGATTTTCGGGCAGCCAATGGCTGATTATTCGACTTATTTATCATTCTTTATCGAGTAAATATCAAAAACAGCGTTTACGCTTTTTAATAAGGCGGAGATTCTTCGCCGACGCTCATGCGCGAAGCGAAGAATCTCCGCCGTAATTCTCAATCCTCAATTCGATTGCGGAACGGAGAGCAGTATCTTAACGTTGAAAACGCCGTTATTCGCCGACAACGCCATATCTCCGTCGTACTTATCCACTATCATTTGCACGCTTTTCATGCCGAGACCGTGATATTCCTTATTGTCCTTGGTCGTCTCGGGCAAGCCATTCTTGCCGAACGCGATCTCGCCGTCGTAGCAGTTTTGCAGGTTTACGGCGAGCATATTCATTTGCATATGCACGTGCAATTCGATTATCTTGCGCGATTCGTCCGCGAGCTTTTGCACTGCCTCCATCGCGTTGTCGATCAGATTACCGAACAAGCCGTAAATATCCGTCACGTCCATAAACTCGAGTTTCGCGCCGTCGGCTATACACGTGAACGTTATCTGTTCGCGGTGACATTTCAAGCTTTTTTCCGTGAGTATAACGTCCAAGTCCTCATTGCCCGTTTTGACAGACGTGTCGTAAATGTTTATCAAATCGGTTATGTCTTTTACGTACTCGCCTTTTGCCGCCACGCTTCGGCTGATCTGATGTTTCATATCGTGGCACTTGAGATTGATCAATTCTATATTTTCTTTGGTGCGTTCGTACTGCTCGCGCTCTTGACGCAACAGCGCGCTTACGACAAACAAGTCTTGCTTTATCTTTTTCATGTCCACGAGCGACGATTGCAAGTAGAATATGAATATACAGCTCAAAATATTATAAACGTACATGAGCACGGTATACAACGGGTTATAGTTTTCGGTTATGTTGACGAGCACCGCGTGCAGGAATATATCGGCGAACAGCACAAGCCCCGACAGCGCGAAAAGCGAATTGTTCTTTATCCGAAAATCCTTCGCCGCCCAAAACTTTTTGCCGAACAGCGCGAGCACCACGGCATATACGGATATGTAAACGGCAAGGTATATCGTCGCCCAAAACACGCTCTCGCGGCTGAACACGCCCGACTCCAAACTTTGGTTGCCGTAAAGATTGAACATCACGTTTTCGTTGCGGTCGTCGAGTATCGCCGACGACAGCACCGACCCGCCCGCATAAACGATACTGAACATTTGAAAAGCGAGGTGGCGCGTAGTATACGCGCTTATGCCGCAGAACAGCAAGTTTACGAACGACTCGTTATAGCAAAGGCAGAACGCGCCGACGGCGACCGCGAACAGGCACAAAAACATAAACGACGAATACAGCGCGCCGTACGCCGCTACCGGAAACGCCGCCGCCGCACCCATGCACAGCGCGAGCGCGCCGACGCACCGCCATGCAAAATTCGCGCGCTTTTTAAGCCGCGCGGCATAAAACATGAACGTTGCGGCAAGCTCCGCCATAAATATAAGCTTATACGCAAACAGTGCGGTCAACTCGTACATGATATTTCACTTCCCGTCAGTTTTCGCCGTTGATGTAAAGATTGAGCGCGCGAACGAACTCCGCGCGTTTCGGGCGCGAAATATGCAACGTTTCGTCGCCCACCTTTACGCAGTCGCCGGATACTTCCGAACAGAACTTTAGATTGACCAGATAGCATTGATTGCAGCACGCGAAGTTGGAACCGAGCTGCGCCTGTATGGATTTGAGCGTACCCGTCGAGTTGATATCGCCGTGCACCGTGTGCCAAATAACGTTGTGACTGCGGATCTCCACATACTTCAGATCGGACGTATTGACGCGTTTTGAAAACGTTTTATTGCGGATATATACCGCCGAATCGCCGCTGTTTTTCAAGCGCGTGAGCGCGCGCTCGAGTTTCATTACGAAATTGTTGTACGTTGCGGGCTTGACTATAAAACTGAACGCCTCGACCTCGTATCCGCTCACCGCGCACTGCGCCATATTCGTTACGAATATGAGTATAACGTCCTTGTCCATCATCCTAAGTCGGCGCGACGCTTCCATGCCGTTCATGTCGGGCAGTTCTATATCCATGAACACAATATCGTATTTTGCGGTATAGTTCTCCAAAAATCTCACGGCGTTGGAAAATTCGTATACCGTAAACTGCTCGCCCGAGCTTTTTGAATACTCGTCGAGATAACTCCTGATAAGCTGCGCCGCGTCGCGCTCGTCCTCGATAATGGCTATGTTATACAAATTGCGCCTCCGTCCCGCACCGCACTATTTTCCCGCCGACAAGTTCGGTAACTTTTACAGTATAGCACCCCCCCCCGCCAAATGTCAATACCTATTTGAGAAAATTCGCAATTATGATATTTTGCTCAAAAACCGTATATTATATACCGTTTTATCTTATTATTTAATGGGGGATAGCCGCCGAATCATTCCGAATTACAAAAGACGCGGCAAACTGCCGCGTCTTTTTGCTTTGCATCGTTATTCGTTCATCACGCGTTAGCGCTTTCGGTATTTTGCGAAACGTCCGCGCCGTCATCATTGTTCTTCGGCTTTTTCGCGTCTTTTACGAACGCTCTGATAAGGAAGAACAACCACACGCCGCAGCCCGCGAGCACGAGCGTTTCTATGACGATCGCAAGCGGTATCCACCACTCATTGACGGTAGGCGCGACGCGCACGCTCAATTCTATCGCGTACTTGAGATCGGTCTCGCCGTCGTCGCGGAATATCGCGTTCAATTGCGAACGGTCGTAAGTGGACGCGAAATTATAGGTGTCAACGGACGTCCAGATTATGTTGCGCGCGGCGCGCTGTGCGACCGCTATCATGGTCGGATCTTTTTCGTCGATGTCGTTGAACATCGTAGTCGTATGATTAAGCCAAATATCCTGACCTGCGCGCAGACCTTGCTGGTGATTGAACTTGCCCACTACATAGTTACTCTCGAACGAACAAATATCGGTGAGCAGCGTGCCCTTAAATCCCCATTCGTTGCGAAGTATCTGCGTGCACGTTGCGTAGTTTGCGCCCGCCCAAACGGGTCCGACGTTGTTGAACGCCGTCATTATGGCGTTGCCGCCGCCCTCTTTTACCGCTATCTCGAACACGCGCATAGCGTTCTCGCGCAGCGACTGTTCGGTAAGCCACGTATTGGTGTCGCCGGGGTTCTTGCCGTATTCGCAGCATACAAAGTGCTTCATGTAACAATAGAGGTTGTTCATCTTTGCGCCGAGTACAACATTCGCGCCGAGATTGCCCGAAAGCACCGCGTCTTCGCTGTAATACTCGAAATTGCGGTTGGTGTACGGCGAGCGGTGCAAGTTCAAACCGGGCGCATACCAACCCGAAACGTTGGTGTTTTGCGCTTCCATACCCATAAACAAGCCGATCTCGAGCAACAGCTCTTTGCTCCACGAGCAGCCCAATATAGCCTCGCTCGGCCATACCGTCCAGAGCTTTTCTATCTCTTCGGCAGCGCTTGCGCCGCCTTCCCACGAGCCTTTGAGCGCCGTGAGATTGAAGCCCGCAGGTCCGTCGTAATCGATGTTTCTTACCTTGCCTATGGACTCGATCGCGTGCGTTTGGAACCCGCCGAAGTGGAATAGCTGTTTAAGCTCGAGCACCGACATTTGCGAAACGAGCTGCTGCCACTTCGGACTGCCGTAGTCGCTCGCAAGCTCTTGTATAAGCTCGTTATTGTATACGGGCTTTGCGTCGCCCCACTTGCCGTTGAGCTGTGCGAACGTTGCCGCAGTCCCGTCTTCGAGCGTAACGAGCTTGTGGCTCGTAGCCGCGCTGCCCGTTTCGGGCATGGTATCCGTCTCGTACGTAGGATTCATGTACGTACGCGCGATCTTCATTTTTTCATGGTTTCTCGACGGACCTTCGGTGCGCGTTTTAGGGAACGTGCCTTTGAAATCCGCACGCGTCATGTATACGCTTCTGTCGAGACCGACGTTTGTGCCGTCTACGGATACGCCCGCGTATGCGGCGTCGCCGGTGAGACGGTTGGTCACTTCATGTTCCGTGACGGGGTCTTTGTCTATGACGAGCGCATCGTCGCCCGAAACAGTGTACGTGATCTCCGCGCCCGCAAAATCTTTGACGGTGTGCGAATCTGTACGCAAACTCAAAACGTAATCGCCGGGATCAAGCTCCCATGCTGTATGACCGTTTTCGTTGAGATCGTAGCAATCGTAAGACGCAAGATCATATGCCGAGAACGAAAGCGTTACGTCGCGCGTTTCGCCCGCGGGAATAAGCTCGGTCTTGGCAAAATCGATGAGATTGACGTGCGCTTTTTCTATACCGCCTTCGATATACGGCGGGGTGCTGTAAAGCTCCACTACGTCCTTGCCCGCTCGGTCGCCCTCGTTCTTGACGGATACGGTGAGCGTGATCTCGGAGTCAGCGGCAAGCGCACTGCCGGAAGCAAGCGAAATGTCTTTTATCGACCACGAAAAATCGGTATACGACAAGCCGTAGCCGAACGGATACTGTACAACGCCCTCGTAGCCCGTGCCGTAAGCTGTTCTTCCGAAAAAGCCTTCCTCGGCGGCGGTCTCGTACCACTTGTAACCGTAATATATGCCCTCGGCTTCGACCATATTGTCGGTGGTGGTAACAAGGTCGGACGCCACGTTGCGGTTATTCGCCCAAGTGGGATCGTAGTTGCTGTTATTAGGGAAGTACGGGAAAATATCCGAGGTCTTACCGGAAGGGTTGGTTTTGCCGCACAGTATCCTGCCTATAGCGTAAGCAGCCGACTGTCCGGTAAAGCCAGCCCACAAGCACGCATCGATACCGTAGCTCTGATTTTCGAGAAAGCTTAGGTTCATTGCGTTAGCCGCATTGATAACGACTATGATGTTTTCAAACCCTGCCTCTACGCCGAGATAATTCAAAAGCTCGCCTTCCTGATCGGTAAGATCGAGATAGGTTTTATTATCGCTCTGTTTGAGCGGTATCTCGTCGATCGTTTCGCCTGCGTATCTGCCGAGCACCACAATAGCCGTATCGGAGAATTCTTTTGCACCCGCCGCAGCGCTTTTGACTTGCGTAATAGCGGGTTCGGAAAGATTATAGCTATTGTTTCTTCTGATTTCGGTAAGACCCGCATAGAAAGTTTCCAAATCGGGATTTACCTGTAAACCCGCGTCTTTGAGCGAGCTCATCAATGTTTGCTTATACTGCGGATCTATAACGCCGGTACCGCTGCCCGCGCCGGTGACGATCCAATTTTTATCGGACGACGCCGCGCCGAAAACGTTTACTTTGGAATTTTCAGCCAACGGCAATACGGTGTTGCCGTCGTCGTCCTCTGCGTTGCGCAAGAGAACCATGCTCTCCTCGCCCGCGCGCTTTACGAGGTCGTCGCCGAGCTTGGACGAAAACTCGCCCGCCTCGGCGTCCACTTCCGCACCCGAGCCGCAAAGAATAGCCGTAATATTACGTCTGTAGCGAGCCGCGAAAACGGTGCCGACTATACAGATAGCAACTATCACCGCGATCGCAGCAAAGCATACGGATTTTATGATTATTTGTTTCTTTGTCATTTATAACTCCTTGAAATTTAAGATTAAGGCTATAAAGAAGCGCCCGCAGAAAGCGAGCGCTTCCCAAATAACCGCGTTGTAACATCGGTATATCGGCTTATATTTAATTGATTTTTTTATTGCGAAATTACTTCGACAACTTATGCTACGTCTTTATTGCCGAACTCCTCGTCATTGTCGGCAAACCACGGAATATAGCGTCTCATAAGCTTTTGTCTGAGCGGATTGGATTCCGAAGACAGAGCCTCGTCGAACGTTCCAGCTTGAACCGCGAGACAGAGCGAGCCCCAGCCGAACGTTATGTTCTGATCGCGAGTGTCGCTGTAGACCTGATAGCAATATCCGCCAAGCTCCGCAGTCACGTTTTCATCCGTTTTGCGAACATCGCCGGAAGGTTTGCTTTCGGCATAAGCGGTGCCGTAGTCGAAACTCGAGAACGCCCATACGCCGAGATAACGGTTCTGAGCGGGGGTTGCGCCGTCTTCGCGAATGGTAACGTCGAACCATACGATAAACATATCTTTGAACGCGCCGTCGGTTATTTTTTCGACCTCGACGGCTGTGCCGACCGAGTAGCTCATTCCGCTCTTATACGAGGGAGAACCGTCCGTATATCCGAGACCGCCGTTGCCGACGCTCTGCGTCCAAGGATCGTTTTCTTCGGAGTCGCCTACGTTGCCGCTGTGCGCGGTGTTACGTATGCTCGGGATTCGCGTCAAAGCAAGGAAATCTTTGACTTCGTCGTCCGTATAGTTGACTGCTTGCGCATCGACGATAACGCCCATAAGAACTTTATCGTCGGCAACTTTGATCTGCGCCGATTTGACTATGGGCTTGAACTCACTGTTCATGCTGATCGTGATCTCGTCCTCGTCGGCGTTGCAGGAAATGGAATCCAACTTAACGTCGCCGTCCCAAATGGACTCGACAGCCAAGTCGTTTATGCCTTGCTGAACGTTGATGTCTACCGACACGTTCTGCCAGCAGAACGTAGGTTTGCAAAGTTTGCCGGTATAAAGGTCGGAATTACCCTTGTTTGCATAATCTGCCGCGGTATTGTATGATTTGTATTCCCGCCAATCCACGCTTTCGAGCAAAGCGCTGTCGGGAATGGCAACATCGGCATTGGCAACGGAAAGCTTGATCACCTCGTTGAGTTTGGTTTCGACTGCCAACGAATTTTCGGGGCTGCTGTCGCCTGCGAAGTGCGGGTTGGCTATCTTGAAAGTGACCGTGACTTTACCCGCTTTATCGGCGGTAAGTCTGTAAAGCATCTTTCCGCCTTTGGAGAAACTGATGTGGTTCTTTTGCATCATTCCGCTCTTGGCAGGCGTACCGCCGGTCGTTTCTGTCCATTCGAGATGATTGTAAACATAAGTTCTCATGTCTACGCGACCGCCGGTTATAGTGCAGCCGTTCTCGCCTTTATAGCAGCTCGTAATTCCCGTTTGGAGGCAGTTTTTGCCCTCGTCAATGCCGCGGTGTCCTTGAGCATCGTCACGATTGCCAAGCGCGTTTTCGTAATCCTTTTCGATAGCGGAAGTATCGGGCGCGGAATCTGCTATTTTCGCTCCGCTTGTAGCGATCTGTCCCGCTTCCGCCTCTACGAACGCGCCGTGCGAAACGGAAATGTCGAGATAGAACGTGCAACCGCCGTAGCTCATTTCAAAATGTTCGTCCGATTTGACGAGACCTACGGTTTTATAAGTTACCAATTGGTCGGTGACCTCGATGACGTCTTCCTCGTCGCCGTTTTCGAGCACTGCCTTGATCGTCATTCCCGCGGGATTGAATAATTCGCCCGCTATGTACGACGTCTTATTGGGTTGAGTAACTATCTCGACCGATTCGACTTCGTTGGTTACTTTGATATTGACCGACGCGGTATACGATTTCTCGTCCGCTTTATATGTGATCGTTACCTTTTTGTCGGTGAGTTTGAGATTGCCCGAGGGCGAATATGTATAATCGGTTGCGGCGAGCGCCTCCTTGCTCTCGTCGCTGTAGACTTTCGATACGACCATGCCCGCCGTATCGAATTTTTCGCCCTCCACATATTTGATCTTAGTCGGCGCGGTTGTGACTTCTATGCCTTCCAATTCGCGCTTCGGTGTGTTATCGCAGGCAACGAGCGCAAAAAGCGACGACGCCGCAATAACCGCAGTAACGAAAAAAGAAACGATCTTTTTCGTATTCATACCATTTTACCTCCAAAATAATTTTTATAAAACCGAACCGACATGATATTCAAAGCCGACTATAAATAAAAGGGCGACCCGATTAAATATGAAATTATTATACAATACCCCCCCCCCCCC
>CAJUNM010000025.1:16067-24458 GCA_910587805.1 uncultured Christensenellaceae bacterium
TTGTCAAGGGTTTTCGGATAATTTTTCAAACTTTTTTTCGGGCTTTTTTCGCTGCTTTTGCGCGATGATTTCGCGTTCTTTCGACATTTTTCGCGCACACGAAATTTTAGGGGATTTTTTATACGGTTGAGATTCTTCAGTCGCCACGAATGTTTTTGTCATAAGCAGCAGCCGCAGGCTATTCCGAGTGCAACGAGAGATCTCAACCCTAATGACACATAGCGGCTCTATAATATGATTGCATACTTTATACCATATTCCGCATAGTGCCCCCTCTGTCACGACTAAAGCCGTGACATCTCCCCCAATTGGGGAGACAAGGCGTTACACATATTCGGCTCCCGTTGTCCCCGTTCGGGGAAAATGTCGGCGTAGCCGACAAAAGGGGCTTTATCTTTTGTCATTCTGAGCGTGGCGAAGAATCTCAATATTACAAAAAGAGTAAACGCTATAAATAACGTTTACTCCGTAAAGAACATTAAACTAATCCGATTTTCGATCTGTTTCGTGAACTCAATTATACAGGTATTTCCACTTGCTTACGGAAAACAAACCTTTATGATTGAGCTTTACGTCGGGAATGACTATGAGCGTAAGGAATGACAGCAGCATGAACGGCTCGATCCGCTTGTTATAGTCCATGCCGTCGAGCGCAGCCAAAAGCTCTTTGCGAGTTTGCAGCGCGCGCTCCGCGGGCATCGCCGTCATCAGCCCCGCTATCTCGAGCGGTAGCTTGCCTATGAGCTTGCCGTTTTTAACGAGCGTCAAGCCCCCGTCCGCGCCGAGACTGTCCACGGCGAGTTTCATATCCCGCGCGTTGTCGCCGAGCACTGTTATATTGTGCGCGTCGTGTCCGACGGTCTGCGCGACCGCGCCGCCCTTCAGCCCGATACCGTCCACATAGCACTTGCCCATATCGCCGCTTGCGTCGTGACGTTCTATACAGCACATCAGATCCAGTCCGTCCGCGGTCTTGCCCGCCGCCTCGACGCACTCTGTAACGACGGTATTCGGGAACACGCGCATTATCGGCATGCCTTTCTTGTACGGCAGAACGAAATCGCTTTCGGTCACGGGTTTTATTCGCACGCTGCCCTTGAGTGCGGACGCGTCGGCGGTCTTTCCCGTAACGTCGAAAAGCGGCTTGCCGTCTTTTGCGACAAGCCCGCCGCGGTAATACACGCGTTCTATGTTCCGCGCGGCGTCGTCCGAGCACAGCAAAAAGTCCGCGGAGTACCCCGGCGCGATCGCGCCGTGATATTTTATTCCGTACGCCTCGAACGCGTTGAGCGACGCTATTGTGATCGCGTCTATGGGCGACATGCCGCACTCGACGGCGAGCCTCACGTTGTTTTTGATCGTGCCCAGCTCGAACAGATCCTCGACGTTGCGGTCGTCGGTGCAAAATATAAACCTGCGCAGATTGGTTTTGTTTACCGCGCCGATAAGCGATTTGAGATTCTTGGTCTGACTGCCCTCGCGGAGCATGACGTACATGCCCTTGCTCACCTTTTCGAGAACTTCGTCCACGTCCGCGCATTCGTGATCGGTAAGTATGCGCGCACTCAGGTACGCGTTGAGCGCGTTGCCCGACAGCGACGGCGCATGCCCGTCCTTTATTTCGAGCGCGTCGAGCTTGCCGAACATATCGGGATCGGCATTGATTACCGCGGGGAAGTTCATCACCTCGCCCAGACCGAACAAGCCGAGCTTTTGCGAAATGCGTTTAACGTCGGCGGCGTCGAGCACGCAGCCCGAGTGATCCTCGGCGGCGGACGGCACGCACGACGGCATCATGAAATACACGTCTGCGGGAATATCCTTTACTTCGTCGAGCATGAACTTTATGCCCGTCTCGCCCGCGACGTTGGCTATCTCGTGCGGATCGGCGTTGAACGCCGTAACGCCGCGCGGCACGGCGAGCTTTAAGTATTCGCTCGGTCTAATCATGACCGACTCGAAATGCAGGTGCGTATCGTAAAACGACGGCATAACGTATTTATCCGTTCCGTCGATCTCCTCGACGCCCGAATATTCTCCGAAACCCGCTATCCGTTCTCCGCACACGGCAACGTCGCCGCGTATGAATCTGCCGTTGAACACGTCCGCAACGAACGCGTTTTTTATTACGAGATCGGCTTTGACGCGACCCGCCGCTACGTCTGTAAGCTTTTTGTCCATGCTTTTCTCCGATTATTTTGTTAGTGAAATATTTATAAGCTCGAGATTCCTCGCCGACGCGCGGAATAGCCATCGGCGAAGAAAGCCCTCAATTCCGCATAGCGGCTAAACTATAATTACATTTACACGCAACGCCCTCACCCGAAACTTTTCACTTTTCACTATTTTATCCCGCGATCTTGCTTTGTATATCTCTTACTACGGCGTCGGGGTTTTTATAGAAATCGCTCGACCATACGCGCATGACCGTCCAGCCGCGGCTCGTCAAGAACCGTTTGCGCATGATGTCGCGCTCGCGCGTCGGCACTTTGCCGTCGAGCACGCTGCCGTCGCATTCTATACCGAGCACGTAGTCGCCGTTTTTATTCTTGATGGCAAGATCGACTTTGTAATTGCCCATGCCCACGTCGCGCTCGACATTCATGCCGCGATCGGTCAACAGTGCATACACTCTGTCTTTAAGCCCGTCGCTGCGCGGCAACTCGCTCGACACGGGCGACGTTTTATCGAAACCGTCGAGCACGAGCTTTGCGCTTTGCGTGTCGCCGTCGGACACGCAATACGCATAGTCGAGGTAACTGCGCAACAGGTGCACGCCCGTAGTCTTTATGTCGTCCACCTTCAGATCGGACGGCACTATCGACGTAACAATGTCTATCTTGCGCTTCGCGCGGCTTATGGCGACGTTAAGTCTGTTTTCGCCGCCGGGACGGTTGAGCCAACCGAAATTGCGGCTCATCGTTCCGCTCTTGTTATAAGCGTACGCAAACGAGAATATTATCCTGTCGCGTTCGTCGCCCTGCACATTCTCTATGTTCTTGACGAACAGCCCGAGGTCCTCGCCGTCGCGACGGCGGTGATATTCCTCGAAATACAGAGTTTTGAACAGTTGATCCGCGTCGCATTTTTTATCAATGAGATCGAGTATGCAATCGCGCTGTTTCGCGTTGAAAGTGATAACGCCGAGCGTTTCGCGTTCGTCCGTAGGAAGATCGGCGTTTTTTGCGAGGTGTTCGCAGATAAGCTCCACCACCTTTACCGCTTCGGCGCGGTTTATACGATCCTCCCATTTCCCGTTCACTTTATGCACGGAAATGGGCGATTCGCCCTCTACGCGCGACGGCGAGATATTGAGCTTGCCGCCGTAGAACGCCGCATTTGAAAACGCTATAAGCTCCTCGTATCTCGAACGGTAATGATAAGTTAACATGACCTCGGGAAACTTGAACCGCGCAAGATCGAGAAGACTCTCCTCCTCGAGCGCGGCGTCGCTCTCCTCGTCCTCGTCTACGGCTATCCTGCCGTCGCCGAGACTCGACGGGCGCAATTGTTTATGATCGCCGCACACGACGAGCCTGCGCGCACGGGCTATAGCGGGTATGCCGCGCTCTACGTATATCTGCGACGCTTCGTCGAACACAAGCAAATCGAACAGATCGTTTTTGAGCGGGAGTATTTCGCTGACAGCCTCGGGCGTCATTAAGAAAATGCGCACGCCTCTGAAAAGCTCGAACTCGAATTTTTCTACAAACTTGGCTATGGCGGGACGGCGTTTGCCTTCGACCGCGCGCAGCATTTCGCCGCGACGCTTGCTCTCCGCCACGTTCGCGTTGAACGTGTTTTTGAGCAGTTCGAGCGTTTTGTCTTTGGTCAGTTCGCGCTTTACGTCTATCGACGAGCACACGCGCGAAACAATCGTAGCGAAGTTGCCTATGTGCGCCATTACGCCGCGGTTATCGTTCTCGAACCTGTCTATATACACATACGCGCAGTAATCGAACAGCGCGGCGTTAAGCTCGTACGGCGTTTTGCCCGTTTGTTTCGACACGTTATACAGCGTACCGAAATAAAGTTTGGTGCAAAAATCGAGCGAATCGGCGGTTATCTTGGACTCGTAAAAATCGCCGTAAGCTTTTACACCGTTATAAAACTCCACGGGGTCTTTTACGAACCGCTTGTAATACTTGCGGTTGTACGTCTCGAAAAAGCTCTTTACGAACGCCTTGAGCGCGCGGCGGAATCTGAACCTGCCGCCGAGACTTTTTGCGCCGTACGCGTACAAATCGAGTATACCGTCAAGCTCTTTGAGCGAGCGCGCTATGTCCGCGCTCGACGCATGCTTTTCGGTATCTATGAGCCAATCGTATTTCTCGCCGAGACTGTAGTACTCGCCGAGCGTGTCCATAAGCCCGTCGTCGTCGAGATATTCGCGCGCCGCTTTTACGTCGTCGTAACCGCACTCGAGCAGTTTTTCGGGCACGCAGTCGCGGAACACTTCGGCTTCGGCTATCTCGGTCATATTGCCCGAGCGCTCCGCCGCTTTGAAACGGTTATCGAAGTTTTCCGAATATATCTTGATCATCGGCGCGCCGAACTCGTCGTCGCACAAGCTCGAACCGATCTGTTCGAGCGCCGAAGTATCGCAATCGACGGACGTTATGGCGCGAGTGTATTTTACCTTATTGAACGGCGCGTACAGTGTTTCCGCGGAATCGAACATAGCTTTTATATTGCCGTAAAAAGCCTGCTTGTCTTTGGGATCGTCGGCAAACAGCGCGTACCGAGACAGCCGCCCGAGCCGCGAATATATGACAGACAGCGCGGCGCGCTTTTGACTGACTATAAGCACGTTTTTGCCCTTGTTCACTTCGTCCGAAATTATGGACGTTATCGTTTGCGATTTGCCCGTCCCGGGCGGACCTTGCATGACGAACGTCGTATCGGTCGCGGCGCGAACTACTGCGTTTTCCTGCGATACGTTAAGCTCGTTGATATAATCTATCCGCCCTTCAGACTCGAGCGGCTCACACTCTTCCGCGTCTTTGCTCTCTCCGTACATGTCCTCTATCTCGTCCGCGCCCTCGAGAAGTCCCGTAAGAGTCTGCGGCATCGCGCCCGACTCGATTATATCGTCGAAGTCCTTTTGCATCGCGCCGCTGTACATCGGGAACGTGCCCACTACCACGCTGTCGAGCAGAGCGTATTCGTTCACGCCGAACTGCTCGAAATCCGTTTCCGTCAGCGTAGGGAACGCGCACAGCATGCCCGTAGGTTTCTTTTCGAGTTTGATACCGCGCGGCTTTTTGCCGCTATCGTCTTGCTCGGCGGAAACCGCTCCGCGCTTGAGTTCTATGCCCGCCGCCGAATAGAATTCGGTAAGCTCGCGCATGAACTCCGATTTTTTTACGTCGTCTATCTCGCACGGCGGGAGCGGCTGCGCGCCCTTGCCGTTGAACTTGTTATAACACAGTATCAGCGCGTTGTTGTACGTGACAGCGCGCGCTTGATCGGGCGACATAACTATCTTGCCGCCGACATTTTCGAGCTTGACGGGAAAAAGAACGAGCGGCGCGCACACGTCGAACGTCGCGTCAACGCCGCACTTGCCCACCGCGAACGGATACCCCGCATACAGCGTGTTGCTGCCCGTCTCGCGCAATGCCGAGCTTGCCGTGCGTATGAGCCTGTTGTATTGCGCGTATCCCTCGTCGCGAGACCCGCAAAGTTTCACAGAACCGCTGTCCGCGAGCAGAACGTCTACCGCCGCCGCGCTGTTCACATCTATTACTTTGTTAGGAACGGGCTTAGGCGTATACAGCATACGATTGCGCTTGTTTACGTTGGTTAGCCGCGCTTGAAGATTTTTAAGCGTGGCGCGCGCTTCCTTGCGCATCATGGTCAGCTTTATGGGTTTTTGCTCGGCAAGAATGACGCTCAAAAATCCGCCGCCGTACTTATTGACGAACGACTTGCCTATGCCGTTGACCTTGAGCATATCCTCGAGCGTGGTCGGCGCGGCGGCGGCAAGGTTCTTAAGCGGCTCGTTGCCGATGACCGCCGTGGACGTATGCCGATTTTCCGCATCGCGCAGTTGCTCGCGGTATTCTTTTAATTTATCGTGCAGTTTGTTCATTTATCAAAGCCCGAGCGACGCTATCCACTCGTCGATCTGATCGAGCGTCATCCCGTTCATGAGCTTGCCGGGCAGCCATTCGGCGTCCTTTGAGCAGAGCGACTGCAAAACGACTTCCGCCTTGTTTATATCGCTGCTGCCGCTTGTGGCAAACGGCACGACTTTCTTTCCGGCAAAATCGTAACTCGCCAAAAATCCGTTGACTATTGTGGGCGCCATGTACCACCAAATGGGAAAGCCGACGAACACAACGTCGTAGATCGGCATGTTCTCTACTTTATCCGCGATCTCGGGTCGCGCAAGCGAACGCATTTCCGTAGAGCTGCGGCTGTTCTTGTCGTTCCAATCGAGATCGGCTTTGGTGTACGGCACGACCGGTTTGATCTCGAACATATCCCCGCCCGTCGCTTTTGCGATCTTGCTCGCGGCGCGCTCGGTCTCTCCCGTCGCCGAAAAATACGCTATCAAAATTTTCTTTGCCATAATGGTGATTCTCCTTAAACGTTTTTATACTTTTACAGTATAACACACGCGCGACGGGTAGTCAACTCAATTCGGAACGCGCAACGCTTAAAGCTTAATAATCACATATGCTCTACCCAACGCAATAAAGAGCAACTTTCATTCTTTAACGTCGCTCGTCGCCGCATATGCCGTTTAATCATATTATGCCGTAATTCAATTATCGATAAAACAAACAACGATGTTTGATATATAATTTCTTATAGCTTAACCGTAAGTTTTTTGCCAAGCTAAAATTGCAACGACTTCATATGTATTGTAATCATAACTACGCCAATACGGTAAATGAAGTTCGAGAGTATCTCCGACAACTTCAAATGCAAGCCCATCATCTATTATAAAACGTTTACCATCCGTTCTATAAAAACAGTCCGTTTTTTCATTTATATCAATTCTGAAACTTAATAAATAACCCCATTCCAACCAGTCTTTTTGATTGTTAAGAATATCGTCTTCATTTTTTTCAATAATTTCTTTAGAGAGTTTATCGGTTATAATAGCTGTCTCAAAACCATATAACCCATATTTCAATAAAAACCGAGATTGATTGCAAGTCGAACTACAGCCGCAAAATATAAACATTGCAAATACTAATAGCGTTGTAATAATTTTTTTCATTATTCCTCACCGAACATACTGTTAGTAACACTATACAATATAATCAGTATAAAGTCAAGTATTTATGCATAGCTAATTATAACAATGTTTTTCAACTAAATTTACATGTTGCCACTAACAATAAAAACTTACAAAACGGTCTAAACTGATACAAGAGAGGTACGCAACGTGAATTTAGACGAATTGACTTTGAGAATAGGATATTTCAGGAACTTGAAAAATCTTTCGGCAAGAGAGCTGAGTTTAAGATTAGGCAAAAGTCCGACATATATCAATCAAATCGAGAGCAGAAATTTCAATCTTTCTTTGCCCGCGCTTTTCGATATTATCGACGTACTCGAAATATCGTGCGCGGAGTTCTTTGCGGATAATTACGCCGACTATAAACAGGACAAAGAAATCATGGATATTCTCAACAAATTGCCGTCGGACAGAAAAGCGTCTTTTATAGACTTAATGCGAAACACGAAATAATGCCGCATAAAAAACACAATAAAAACGCAACCGTATTTTCGGTTGCGTTTTTGAATCATCTCGGTTTTATTTATTGAGTACGAGCGCCTTTTTCGGGCAGAAGTTAGAGCACTTGCCGCAGCGAATACACTTCGAGTAATCGACGGTCGGCGCATCGAAATCCCTTTGCGACAGCGCGCCGACGGGACATATGGACACCGCGGGGCACTTGTGGTTTTGCGGACAGTTTTCTATAATTATGTTGAGTTTGTTTTCCATGATAATTCGCCTCTTATTAAATTAGTATTTACATTATAATGTATATGAACGTATTTGTCAATAGTGAACGCATATAACGCAAACACGGTTTTTTATGCGATGTAAAAATAATATGCTCCAAACGTTTGACAATTGCGCGATAATTTGATATTATTATTGACGGTACCTCGTTTGGGGATTTAGCTCAGTTGGTAGAGCATCTGCTTTGCAAGCAGAGGGTCAGCGGTTCGAGTCCGCTAATCTCCACCAATATATTAGATTCGGCTCAAAGGTAGAGCGCCGCCCCGCTACAAAGCAACCGCGCTGCTCGAAATCAATTTAATATAGGAATGTAGCTCAGCAGGTTAGAGCGCCGCCCTGCTACGAAGCAACCGCGACAGCGGTTATAAGGCGGGGGTCGTGGTTCGACAAGGAGCGCAAGCGAC
>CAJUNM010000026.1 GCA_910587805.1 uncultured Christensenellaceae bacterium
CATCGGTAGAAAGACAATTTTCAGTTAGCCAATTTCGGAATTCCGCTCTTTCCGTAAATACCAATATATCGTTCATTTTTCTCTCCGCTAAATTACTGTTTATCGTACAAAAATTATAGCAAAAACAAAATATTTAATCAAGTAAACAGTAAGGCACTCCGAGATGTTTTTCGAAGTGCCTTTTGTTTTATTTGGTAAAATTACCTTGCTCATCACGTTTTTGCATTTGCCACGCCGTCGGAATAGGCGGTTTAGGCAATATGTCCGTAATAGATATTCGCACGCCAAAACACTCGTATAAAAGGAAAAGTACGAACTCACTTTGGCGTGTGTTCGTACAATTCCCTAATGGCGGAGGCGAAGGGATTCGAACCCCTGTGCCCTTGCAGGCAAACGGTTTTCAAGACCGCCTCGTTATGACCGCTTCGATACGCCTCCGAATGTTAATATTATACTGCATTGTTCGCAAAAAGTAAAGCGAATATCGTTGTTACGATAGTAGATGAGGCTACTTTTCTATGCGCGAGAATTTTACCGAATTATTTTTCAGTGAAATTGTTTTTATCGTGGTAAAACTCAACGTCGGTTCGTCTTTATCGCATTCGCGTATATGTTCCCATAACGGCGAGTATTTACTCACTCGGGTTTTCCTTGTTTTGCGGGGTTTCTTTTGCCGGTTCGTCGGGAGAGGGGATATAGCTTGCTTGGCGAAGTATCACATGTGAGGCTTGTCTTGCGAGCACCGACAGCGTCGTGGCGATCGCGCTCACGAGCGTTGCGGCAACGCCCCAAACGTCGTATTTGACGCACACGAACGATATTTCGAGCGCGGTCAATACCGCGTTTGCGGCGATAAACAGTTCCGTGCCCAAAAACACGCGTTTTTCAAAACCTTTCTTCGGCGCGCGTTTTTTCGGGATTCGTTTATTCAGCTTATAAAGCGTAAAGTTCATGATACAAACGTACAGCGAAACCGCTAACATTACTATTGCGAGCCAAATATACAGATACGCGATCGACGGATAATTTTCCGTTATGAAAGCGCGAGCGGCGGTGGGGAAGGCGAACAGCATTACTGCTTGGAGAATAAGCGCGCCCGCGGACAACAAGTCGCGCATGAGCGAGTATTTTGCAATTTCTTTCGGATCGACGTCTATGAAATAGTATGCGTCAACGCCGGTTTTGCGTTTTTTCGACTGTTTTTTCATTTCGCCGTAGAGCGCCAATATGCGGCTTGCTTGCGGTTGCCGTTATCCGAATAGTAATCGGCGAGCGCGAGCGCGGCGGACGTTACGCCCGACACGGCAAGCTCTTCGAGTTCGCGCACGGCGGCTGTTTCCTCGGCAGGCTCTTTCAGCTTTATTGCGAGGAGTTTGACCGCGCAATCGAGCATGCCTGCTTTGGCGCACGTTCTGTAGCACCGTTCCGCCTCGGCGGTATTGCCGGACGCCATGTGCAAATCTCCCGCGCGCTCCAATGCGGGCGGGTGCCCGAGCTGGGCGGAAAGCAACAAAAACTTTTCCGCGCCCGTCGGGTCCGTTTCGGCTATTATATTCGAGTATTCAAAAAGCGCGGCGGGGTCGTCCGCCTCGACGCGCAATTTGAGTTCTGCAAGACGCAGTTCGTCCATGATCACAGTTCTTCCGTTTCGGCTGCCGCGGCGAGAGCCTTGGCTTTTTCCGCATCCGCGGACGCGGCTTTTGCGAGAACGGGCGCATACAGCTTGGCAAGCGCGCCGGCGAGCGCGGTTTTTGCTTTTGCGCCGTGTTTGACGCCGCCGACTGCGGCGTACACCGGCTTGAACGCGAACAGATCGGTCGACAGCGCGGTGCCTTTTTCGAGTACCGACGTTATTTCCTTAATGTCGACCGTGCCGACTACGCCGCAAGCGGCGAGCGCATCCGTCGATTTGAATATGTCGTCGCTTTGCAAATCGTTCGCAAACACAACGTAAAACGTCACGCCGTCTTTTGCGGTGCATGCCGTTACGGTTTTTATGTTTTCGTCCGCCGCGGCGTTTATTATGCGCGCCGCCTCGCGCGCCGTCGCGTTTTTGGCGATGCCGCTTATCTTGAGCGCGGGCACGGGATAGTCGAGGAGCGCGATCTTGACCGCGCCGCTTTTGATTTGTTCTTTGACTACCGCATGGTCGAGCGCGGTATCGCAAGCGGAAAGATAACGGTCGGCGGCGTATACGATCGCTCCGCCGTAGGTCTCGGCGTATGCCGCCATGCGCGCCGTAACGTCGCTTGTCAAAATATCGGGGCAGGACATATACGCTTTTTTAACGCCGCCGACTACGGGCGTGTATTCGAGTTCGTCGTTGCCGACGGGAATCGATACCGCGCGGTCCGTCGCCTCGGAGTCGGTATAGAACGCGTACCCGTCCGAAGACACGGCGTTACCGTCGGTTGCGTAAAGCTCGTACACAAAGTCGAAAGCTTTGTTCGCGTTTCTGTCAAGCTCGTCCGAAAAGTAATAGTTAACGGTGTGCGGCAGCGGCAGCAGAATATCGAGCACGGCGGTTTTATCTACATTCGGCGCAGCGGCTTTAAGCTCGGCAAACAGTTTGTTGAACGTTTCGTCGCATTCGACTTCCTCGTATTCGGGCGTTACGCCGCAAAGGCTCGAGAGTCTGCCCGCCGTATATACTTCGTCGAGCGCGTCGAGCATAAGGTTGTCTCGCGCATACGCTATAAGCTTATTTATTATCTTGTTCGTTTTCATGATCGCCTCCGAAAATAATTGAAAAGTGTTTACCCGAACATAATATCACAATCCGAGCGAAAACGCAAGAGATTGACGCGGTCGGCGAAAAATTCGACGGCACGGGCGTCCGCGCGGCGAAAGCGACAATTGTATAAAGTTTGCCTAATTGTCAATTATTGTAGTGACGGCAAAAAGAGGTGATAAACATATGTTCGGAATACAGCCTATATATTGGGTGCTCATAAATTCGGTTGTTGCGTTTGTGTATTTGTTCGTAATTTCCAAAATCCTCGGAAAAAAGCAGATAGCGCAGCTCGAGTTTATCGATTACGCAGTGGGAATATCGCTCGGATCGATAGCCGCGGAAATGGCGATCAACACAGAGACGCCGTTTTATTTTTTCCTTATCGCCATGACGATATTTTTCGGGCTGGCGTTTGCGGTCGCGCTCATCGGGCGCAAAAGCACGTGGTTGAAGCGCATAATAAAAGGCAAGCCTACGGTGCTCATTTATGACGGAAAAATCATATACGAAAACCTCAAAAAGACGAAGATCGACGTAAACGATCTTTTGAGCATGTTGCGCGAAAAAGATTACTTCGATATTTCCGCAGTCGCGTACGCCGTGTTCGAGCCGAGCGGCGAGCTTTCGGTATTGCCGGTAGGCGGACAAAGACCGGTCGTAGCGAGCGATATTGCGGAGAGCAAACCCGAGCGCGCGTCGCTTACCAACGTTCTTATAGCGGACGGAGCGGTGTCGCAGTCCGGCTTGTCCGAATTACAAAAAGACGAGCAATGGCTGTTCGACAGGCTCGGTATAACGGACAAAAGCGCGTTGAAAGATATTATTCTCGCCGTATACGACGACAAGACCGATAAATTCAACGTGCATAAAAAGAGCGGGACCGACTGATCGGCGTTATCGCAGTCATTCGACCCGCTGCATTAGCGGCAAGCGAAAAGTTCGGGTCTGCGCGTCGTACATCGGCGAAAGCGCGGGGTTGTCGATGATCTTGCCCAACAGCGCGATCGCCATGCCGCTGTGCACGTCCGACGGTTTTATCCGCGTGCCGATGACTAAGGAGATGGCGTTCGCGAAATCGGGCGATTTGTACAGTGCGTACGAAACCGCGCGAAGGATCGTTTTGGGCGTAACGCCGTACATTGCGCCGACAGCGCGGTAAATCGCGTTGAGCGGAGCGGTCGGATAATACGATGCAACGACGGAGCAGTCGACCAGCTTGGCGAATCCGCCGAGATCGGCGGGTACACCGCAAAACAACATAAGCTTTTCGGCAATCGTGCGTCGTTCGACGTCGTAAACATATTTGTCGTACTTGGATATGTTCATAATGTATATAATTGTAATACTAATTTTGTAGAATAGCAAGAGAACGCATTGCGTCCGAGCGTTTCGGAATTATGCGCGCTTGATTAGTATTTTATAATCGTTTATACATATTGCCGAAAATTTTTGCCGTTGTTTCGACAGAACAAACGTATCTGAACGTGCTCGCATGCGAAATATCGAACGTGCCGCCTGCGCCGTTCGCGCTCCTTACGAGCGAGCGGAAATCAAGCCCGTCGAACTTCAGCCAATCGATGAACAGAATATCGAGCTTTGCAAGCGAAGTCGTTATTGTTTCGAGTTCGGCAAGCTCGGCTTTTGTAAAATCGCGCGTATGCGGCGAATATTCCACTATGCCGAAATGCCGTGCGTCGCTGCGCGCTCCGCCGCTTATTGCGACCGATACGTTTTTATGTCCGAGCAGTCTTTCTATATGAACGAGTTTGCCGTTTTCGTCGGAGTATACGCACGTTTTGAACGGATAAGAACGTTCTATGTATTCTATACAGGTAACCACGGCAAGACCGCGTTCGCAGTCTATCGCGCAGTCGGCGCGGTAAAGCGCTTGCTGTAAAACGGGCGACGCCAGCGCAATGAGCGAGGCGGCGCGGTGCGTCAATCCCGCCGCTTCAAGCTCGCGGACAGTTGCGGACAGCATACCGCCGAGCGAGCCGAAACGCGCCATGAGTTCTTTTGCAAGTTCCGCGCGGTCGCAACCGTACAGCGCGGATAACGAGCGTTCCAACAATATCAGGTCGGAGCGTTTTGTGTCGACGAGTCCGTTCGTGTTATTCATATCGTTTTTTATTTATTATAGTGAGTGCAAACGGATTTGTCAATTTGCTTTTCGGGGGCTATAAACTTTTCAAAAAAGCAAGCAAAAGCTGTCGCTGTTTGGGAGTGAGTTTGGAAATAGCCGCCGAGATCTCGTCTTGCTCTTCGTCCACGTTGAAAAATTCTTTCAGAGTTATGCCAAGCGCGTCGCAAACCATATTCAAATGCCCGACGGTTATGTTCGCGCAGCTTTTATCCACTTTACTCAAGTGTGATTGCGATACTCCCGACCATTCCGCAAGCTTGTTTACCGAAAATCCAGCGCGCTTCCGCAATTCGCGCAAGCGTTTGCCTATATCCATATCGTCACCTCCGTTCCATATATAAGTTTACGACATTTGCGCAAAACTATTTATCTATATAACGGTAAAATGAGTATGCTATAGCGATAGAATGTAAAAAAACGTCGGTATTGCGCTCAAAATAATCGAGAAAAAATGAAGCAAAAATAACGAAAAAACCGCGTTACGAAAGGCGTATTTTGTTAAAAATTACATAAAAAGCGCAATATGTATATCGATAGACTTTAATATTATTTGACAAGTTGTGTCGAATTGTGATATAAATATAGGGTAGCAATATTATATAGTTGTGCGCGTGCGGGGCGGCGGAGTATAAAGCCCGAAACGCGAGGATGTTTTGCGCTTTCGGCGAGAGCCGAACGGCGACGTATGGAGGAATCGAAACAATGAAGCAAGGACAAAGATTTTCGGTTTTACGCACGGCGGCTCTGACGGTTTGTGCCGTTTTGGGCTGTTTTTTGTTTGCGTTCGGCGCGGTCGTATGTCCGTTTGCGGGTGGGGGATATTCTGTGAATGCCGAAACCCGTGCGGACGGAGCCGCGCTCGTTAAGCTGAGTAAGGTCGAAGTATCGCAGAATGACGATTGGATAGTGACCAACGACACTAAGTCGCTCGGGGCGGACGTTTTGTCCGAAATATTCGCTGTTTCCGTAGTTTATGCGGAGGGCAAGGCGTCGACCGACGCCGAGGGCGCGGAAACCGTCGAGTGGACCGACGGCGAACGCACCGTTCTCGAGTTTGAAGGGTTTACGGGCAGTTCCGCTCGAGCGATAACCGGCGAGACGGTCGAGTTTGCTTTTAACGGAAGGAATATCAACGTTTCGGTCACGCCCAAGAGCGGCGCGGTCGCCGATCCCGACGACGCAGCGGTTACGACAGTCGATGCGGCTGCGGCGTATCGAAGCGGCACGAAAAGAGAAAACGGCATATACGGCGAGTATATCGGCACGAGCGCTTTGACGACATTGAGCGATATACAGGAAGTAGCGTCGTACATCAAAGTCATGTACACTTACAACGACGGAACGAAACAGGATATAAGCTCCGCAATGGGCGCGGACAATTACAATATCGATTCCTCGTCGCTGTTCCCCGATAAGCTCAATCTATTGTGGTCGGACGGGCAAGAATACACCGCGTCGGTCGGTATAACTCTCAAAGCGGGAGTAAACGATTCCATTGCCGACAAGAGCGCCGCCGTGCTTATAGACGGAGTGCAATACATAAAGCCTGCGGGATTTTCGAGTTTGGGCACGCCTGTTACCGTAGCGGGGCAAGTCGCTCGCAGTAAATTCGACTATACCGGATTTTTCGTATATGCCGATTACGCCGACGGCACGAGTTTTACCGTTCCGCTGACCGCGTTCGAGAATGTCGAAGGCTGTTTGTCAAACGAGTATTTTCACTCATCGAATATAAATTTCTCGTTGGGCAACACGCTCACCACCAAAGCCAACAGAGTACAAGTCACCTTTGTAGATCCCTTTACCAAACAGGCAATTACTTCGCGTAAATTGGCGGTCGCCATTGCGCCTATAAGCATCGATACGCCCGAGTTTACATATTACGAAAAAGAGCAAAACGTTGCGGACGGCAAGGTCGCGCTCATAGAGTTCAATCTCGGATTGACCATTAACGTCACTTTGCCCGACTACTCGAGATACGAGAAAGACGGTTTGCCCGTCATAAAATTCGACATAGACAAAACCGATAACGTTGAGGCGGACAACGTGAACGGTAAGTACAAATTTTCAAAGCCGGGCATGTATAAGATCACCGCAACGCTCGATACGGCGCAGTCGCCGGACTTTGTTTGGGGCGCGCCTAACCGCGGCGGTGTTCGAGACGATGCAAACGTTGTTCTTACATATACCGCGCAGATCGATAAGGGCAAGATAGTGATCGCCGCGGGCGAGATAACCGATCTGGAATATACGTATGGACAAACGCCGTCGCTGAAGCCCGCGATAACGGCTAAGGAAGCGGAGAGCGACGCCGTGATAGCCGATAAGTTCGTATTGAACGAAGCGTTCGACGGCGCGGTAAACGACGAACTTTATCTTTATCGAATGGAGTACTACGGGTTCGACGGTTTCGATAAGGACAACCGCAGTTTGACCGCGCCGACTGAAGCGGGAAGATACAAAGCCGTAGCGGTCACCAAAGAGAATCTGTATTACGAATCCGTTTTGACCGACGAGATCAACGTTACCGTCGTACCCAAAGAAATAGAAGTTACGGCAGTACTCGAAAACCCCACGTACGACAGAGACAAGTCGTACGGTAACGGCGACGTTTTGCGCTCGGGCGTTACCGCGTACGACATTACCGTTACGGGCTTGGAAACGAAAGCAAAGTACTATAAAGCCGAAGGGTACGATATAAAGCTCGTGATCGGCAATCACAATTATTATTGGAAAGGCAACGTTTTGCCCGAAGAATGGTGGGCGGACGAGAATGCCGAAGCATTTGCGGCTTGTCGCGAGACCGACGCGACGTTTGCCGTAAAACAGCGCGAGATCGAGTATTCCGTTTCGGGTACGACCGAGTTCTATTACGGCGACGTAGATTTGAACGGCATTATCGGCAGAGTATCCGCCGCAGACGAAAAATATCTCGATACTCCGCAGATAGTATATTCGGCGGGCGCTGCCGCGGACTGCAACATTTGGAACAAAGGATCGTACAACGCGGTTTATACGCCCCGCTATGCGGGCGGCGACGCAGACGAGGAAGCGAGCTTGGCGCTCGCGGCTTCCGCGCCTTTCGGGTTTACGGTAAAACCCGCAGAGGTCACGTACATCACTTTGGGCAACGGTTCTGCGTACTATAAACCCGAAGGCAACATGTTCGATTTTAACGGTTGGGTATCGCTCGTTGCGGGTAAGGGCGGACTCGGCGGCGTTGCCGATATTCAGGACCTGCTCACGCGCACGATAACGGGCACGCGTACGGGCGTCAAAGCTCCCGAGTACTCCGTTGACGATCCGAGCAAAGTCGCTTTGTTCGATGCGGACGTTTATACCGTAACGGTATCGCTTCCCGCGAGCGGGAACTTTGTGTGGTCGGGCGGCGGCAGCGGCGATATTACCGCGGTGTGGACGATAAACAAAGCCAAAATCGAAAAGGTGACCGCGCCCGAAAGCGTAACATATAATCACGAGGCGCGTACGTTCTCGCTTGTCGGAGATTGGAACGGCGCGATCATGAAAAAGACCGTCGTCGGCGAAAAGTTCGGCGGCGGGAACATCTCGGGCTTTACCGATACTCCGACGAGCAAAGATTTTGCACTGCGCGCGGCGGGCAGGTACACGATCGAAGTAGAGCTTGTCGATAAATACAACTACGAGTGGATAGCGGCGGACGGCAACAATTCCGATAATCTAATACTCGATTTCGTTATATCCAGAGCCGAGGTCACGCTCGGCGCCGTCTCGTCCGAGATCGACTTCGACGAAAACAAGACCGTACAGGCTTTGCCCAAGCTCGCGATAGTTAAAAAGAGCGATCCCGAAGGCGTATTGACCGACGCGGAGCTTACGCTTTCGTATACAATAAAAGATGAAGACGGCAATACGGTAGCAAACAACGAGATAGTCAAGTCGGGCGTTTATACATTCGAGTTTACGGGTATGACGGGCAGCGAAGCAGATAACTACGAACTTAAACTCGATTTGACGTATACGTATAAAGTCAAATCGCTCGATCTCAATATACCTACGTTCGATATAAACACCGTGATAGTGTACGACGGCGCGGAGCACGACGTTACGGAGTATATCACCAACAACGCCGCCGAAAATTACGGCGCGCGCATAGTCATAACCGTTAAGCGCGGCGATACCGCGCTCGAATCGCTGAGGATTAGAGACGTTTACGGCGACGAGCTTGCTTATACCGTGGAGATCGCCCCCGCCACGAGCTATTCGTGGAAAACGGGCGACGGTCAAGCCCCGTCCGTCGATCATGTGTTCACATTCAACGTCACCGTCAAGCGTCTCACAGCCGATATAAGCTGGGGCAAGACCGAGGCGACGTACGGCGACGCCGACGGTTCGTTCGATCCCAAGCCGACGGTATCCAATCTCAAAGCGGACGATATAGGCAAGCTTTCCGTAACGGTCGGTTACAAAGTTTCGCTCGGCGACGCGGACGAAATAGCCGCGTTCTCCTCGACAACGGCGGCGGGCGCGTATACCGTTTATGCCAAAGCGTTCGGCGCGGACGACGATGCGGTAACCGAAAACAACTATAAACTCGTGCCGAGCGGCGCGGGCGCGTCGGGCAATTACAGCGCGGCGTATACGATCAAAAAACAGATACTCACGCTGCCGAGCGTGCTCGAAATCATTTCGGGCAAAGAATATACCGGCAGCGAGCAAAGCGTAGTTTACGCGGGCATAACCGCGGACGCGTGGCACTATCTCGACGGGAAAATAGCGGCGGCGACGACGCGCAAAAACGAAAAGCTCGGCGGGCTTGCGGCTGTAGCCGACGGAGTTTTCGATATGGCGACGGGAACTTTCGCGTTTACAAACGCAGGCGTGTATACCGTTGTGTTCGAGATAGTCGATAAGGACAATTACTGCCTTAATGCGGCATATCAGACCGACTTTGCCGAAGCCGACAGCTCGGCGTATTCGGACATTCGTGCGGACTTTATCACCGTTGCGAGAAAAACGGTAACGCCGCCCGCGCTCGGCAACGCGCGCGCTCAGGCTTGGGGCGCCGATTACGACGCGAGCAATCTCGCAATTGCCGCCGACGCGGTAGCGAGCGTAACGCTCACCGTCAAGTACGGCAGCGGCAACGCTTACGACGCATTGCGCGACGATATTCCCGACGGCACGGATTCCGGTTCGATAGGTCAGTATTTCGTCAAGCTTTCTATCGACGGTGAAAACAAGCTCAATTACGTTTGGGGCAAGTCTTCCGATCCCGAGAGCCAATACGTGACCATAGCCGACCACGCCGTGTATACCGAGTCCGACGTCGCGGTGTTCTTGCAGTACGCGATAACGGGTTCGCAGCTCGTTATAGATTACGCGATACGCGATTATAATTTCGGCGATAACGGAACGGTAGACGGCGCGATCGCGCGTCGGACGCTCGCGGACGAAAAAGCCGATATGGTAAACGACGGATCGTCCGCATATACGGAAGCGCAAAAAGAAGTCATAACGTTTGTGGACGTCAAGTTCTTTGTCGGCACGTATGCCACCAACGCCGAACTCGAGGGAAAAACCGAGATGAGCGGCGACGAGCTTGAAAACGGCTTGCCTTGGAACGCGGGCGAGTACACCGTAACTTTCGGCGTCAAGTTCGGCGCGGGCAATATTTATCAAACTCTGCCGCTGATCAAAAACTTCACCGTAAACAAACGCGTGATACAAATACAGTGGTCGGATACGAGCGTCGTATATAACGGCGGCGCGCAAGTCGCAACCGCAGAGTTTATAGACAACCTCGTTCCCGTGCGCGCGTCGAGCGGAAAAATAAGCATGCCCGTACTCGACGTTACTATAGACGGCACGGACGACAAACCGATCAACGTCAAGGACGGCGGCTATACTTTGAGCGTGCGGTCGTTGAGCGGCGACAACAAAGACAACTTCACCGCGGACGGTTCGACAAAGACTGCGTTTACCGTAGCTCCGTACGACGTCGCGGTCAAAGGCGTGACCGTTTCGGCGGTATACGGCGACAGCTTGCCCGATACGGCTTGGGAGTACGTAGGCGCAAACGCGTTCTTCGACAGCGCCGAGCATATAAAGGTATACGTAACTACGGCGGTAGACGATATAAGTTCCGCCGTGGAAAAACCCGTTTACGGCACAGAGTATTTCGTGACAGTCGGTTGGGACGACGTAGACGCGCAGTATGCGAAAAACTACAACGTCGCGTTCGGCAACGCCGCGGATATTACGTATACGGTCGCGCGCCGACAGGTGACGGTAACGCTCGTCGGCGGCAAGATAGAAACAGAGTATTACGCGCAAGAGAGCGGGTATAAAAGCTCCGACGGCAATTACTTGACGAGCTTGTATTCCGCCGTGACCGATAACGGTACGGGCGTTGCGTTCGTGGACGACGGCGTGTTCGCGCTCACTTCCGAGGTAGTTCGTGCGAGCGACGAAAACGCGAAAGGCTATGCGATATTCGCGTTGCAAAGCAATCCCAACTATGCGGTTACGGTAAACGGCATAGAGCTTGTAAACGGCGAAAAAACGGATACGCTCTATAAACATATAGTCACTCCCGCGGCGATCGGCAGTCCCAATGCAAGCGGGTATGCCGACGATTACGACGGAGCAAGTCACGATATTTTCATGGATTTGTATGCCGAAGTGCGCAACGGACAAAAGGTCACTTGGGAATATAAAAAGGTCGGAGATACCGTTTGGACTGTTTATACAGACGGCGACGGCGCGGTTCCAAAGCAGATACGCAACGTTGACGAAAGCGCGTCGTACAACCTGAGAGTTTCCGCGCCCAATCATGAGACTTACGAATTCCCCGCCGCGATTACGGTAAAAGTCGAACCCGTATCGCTTACGGTAAAGATCGATCTTTCTATATTCTACAGCGAGGAAGATCCTGCGGCGGCAGGGTATCTCGCGGGCGACGCGGCAACGTACATAGCTAACGCGGCGTACGATGTGTCCGATTTGCGCGGCGCGGATACCCGTGCGGTAATAAGCGGGAATATTTTATATACGACTACATACGTTAAAGGCGATCCCGTAAGTTCGGAGAACAACGTTTATATTACGTCGACCGTCGTTTCGGGGCTTGCGAGCGAGCACGGAAATTATACGTTCGTATCGGCGCAAGGCACGCTTACGGTAAATAAGATCGCGGCGACCATAGCCATACAAGACAAGACGAGCGCGTACGATAACGAAAATCGCCCCGAGCTCGAACTCGGCGTAATAACCGTGGCGTCCGAGCAGACATATGCGTCGTCGCCTGCGGCGATAGTCGTCGACGATTGGAACAATGTGTTCGCGCTCAAGTCGCTTGCGCTCACGCCTTACAAAGCGGGCGCGCACACGGCGCGCGCGGGCAAGTATCTTATCTACGCCGTAGCGGCTGAAAACGGACTGAGCGAAAACTTCGACATTACGTTTACGGGTGCGAGCGTAGCGCCCGCAATGCCTGCCGATGCGTACGGCGCGTATAAGACGGTTGCATACTATACGATAACCGACGGGGAGCTTACGGGCGGCGAGGTCTCGGCAAACGACAGAACTTATAACGATCTGTTTGCCGACGCGCTCACGGTATCGCCCGTTTCGGCGTCCGACGGCACAACGGTCGACGTTAAGTATTACGTATACGGCGGCAGCGACGCGATAACTCCGGATAGCGTTACCGTCGACGATATGACTAACGGCGAGTGGCATGATAACGGTGACGCGATACCGCAGTTTATGAACGCGGCTACGTATTACGTGTTCTACAGTTTCACTGCGGAAAACTACGCGGCAAAGGCGAGGTGCGTGGCGGTCACCGTCGCGAAGAAAACGGATAACGCGTTCGATACCGAGTTCGCGTTCGGCAACGGCAAGCAAACGCTCGTTACCACGGACACCGCCGACGGTGCGAAAATCGTTTGGACGTACGGCAGACTCGACGCCGCGGTCAATCCGGACGGATACGACGGTACTGCGGCGGGCGGTCAGTACGCCACGCAGCCCGTTGCGAGCGTTCGCCTCAACTACGTTGTCGGCGGAAACACGGACGCGACGGACGTAAACAAAATAAAAATCACGCTTTCGCGCTATATCGGCGGGGCGTGGACGAATATCGTGACCGACTCGACCGATTCGGTCAACGATATAATGCTCGCCGAGTTTAATAGCGGCGCTTTCGGCGCGGGCGTTTACAGATTAAGATTTGTGCTCGACGGAACGAGCAACTATAACGGCGTTACCGCAACGTACATATTCGAGGTGGGCAAAAAGGCGCTCTCGGTTACGCCCGACGATACCGCTGCCGACTACGGCGAGGACGCCGTCTATACCGTGACTATTTCGGGCTTTGCCGATAACGGGTCGGGAACGGAAGACCTTGCGGCCGCGCTCGGCGCGCACGATGCGAGCGAGCTTGTTTGGGATTTCGGCGCGTCCGATTATTCGGCGGGGAACAACGTCGGCGAGTACGCGATACGCGTTGCGGATAAGAACAACGTCAATGCCGAACTGTTTGCAAACTATTCGCTCGACTGCTCGGCTACGGGCACGCTTACCGTAAATAAGCGTACGGTCACCGTGGAGATAGGCGACGGTGCAAACAAGTATATGCTGCTCGGCGCGTACAACAACGGCGAGTACGCGAAGGAAAAGATAAACACCCTTTCGCCCGACGGGCAGAGATATACTTTCGAGATAGTAGAAGCGGAAGGCAGCTATTCGTCGTTCCATAACGGAACCGTTCCGTTCACGCTGCATACCGACGCTATAGTCAAACTCGACGCGGACGGCAACGTGTCGGCGAGCGGCGCGGAGCTTACCAACGATGCGGGCGCGTATGCCATATACGCGGTGTACACGGACGAAATCGCAAAGAAAAACTATAATATAAAAATTGCCAACGCCAAGTATTCGGCGACCGTTCAGGGCGTCGGCGCAAATGCGATCAAGGACGGCGACAGAGTGGGCGGCGTGTTCACCGTTTCGCCCGCGGAACTGCGCATGGATATAACGGGTCCTTACTTCGAGGACGCCTCGGGTTCGGTATCGTTCGGCGGTAAGAACTATACTGCGTATGCCGGATCGGCTTACGCGAGCGACGCGGGGATTTACGACGGCAAAGCCAAGCATTACACCGCATCGCCGCTTTTCGGCAATACGAGAACGGACATTCCCGAAAGCAAAAAGCCGCTCGAATACACGCCCGTTTACGCGCAGAAATCGGTATCGGGCAGCACGACGAGCTGGAACGGTATCGACGGCGCGCCGACGGACGCGGGGTCTTACAGAGTTCTTTTCAGACCCGCCGGCAACAATGCGAACTATATACAAAACGAATCGTCCGCGCAAACGATAGAGATCGCTAAGCGCACCGTGACGTACGGCGTCGTAGACAATACCAATACGAGCGTTACGTATAACGGCGCGGAGCAGTCGGTCGTGTTCGGGTTCAACGGCGTTATCGACAAAGACAAAGCGAGCATTGTACTCTACACCGTTGTAACGTACAAAGAGCACGACGGAAAAACGCACGGCAAGATCGACGGCGTTTACGACAAAGCGGACAAATCCGCATACAAGTATGTGGAAAACAACACCGTTAAGGTCAAGGTGACTGCGGTCGACGCTTTGATGTACGACATAACCGTTAAACTCGGCGACCACGAGAATAACTATACGCTCAATCAGGACGGCGCGCCCGTGGACAAAATAAGACTTGCGTTTACCGTAAACCTCAAGGAATTACACATTTTCGTGCAAGATTCCGAGGTTCAGTACGGTACGCCCGTTTTCGACGGCGGCAAACCCGTCGACGCAAACGACAGATTCGACGGTTTCCGCACCGAGTACGGCGAGACAGGCTCGCGCGTGACTTCCACCGCCGCCGCGCTCAAAGCGATGATCGATAAAAACAAGACCGACGGCAACTTCACGACCGACGCCGATTTCGGTTACGCCGTTGCGGGCTATTCGGTAAATCACGGCGTGACTTCCGCCGAGAACAGGCTCGATATAGCGATCGGCGCTATAGCCGCGGCGAACTTCGATATTACGGGCAGGATCTACGGCGGCAAGCTCAACATAGCGCCGCGCAAGATAGACGTCGCGTTGAACGGCGCGGGAGAAAACAACATCGACGCTACGCACGAATACGACGGGTCGACGAACTACAACACATATCTCGCCGCCGCGCTTGCGGCTAATATAGCCGGTTCGAGTTCGAGCGCAGTCAAGTTCATAGAGCCGTCCGTTGATTGGAACGGCAAATCTGGCGACGCTTTGACCGCGCTCGGTATTGTCCTTACGGTAAATCCCTCGGGCGTCGGACAGACCGTACGCAATGCGGGCGACTATTATATTACCGCAACGTGGAACAACGCGAATTATGCGGTTACGTTCAAGTACAAAAACAACGACGTCGATCTGTCCGCAGGCAACGCTCCCGTTTACAGAATAACAAAAGCAACGCTTTATGTAAAAGTGCAAGACTCGTCGAGCACGGCGTTCGATACCGCGACGGGCACGGGCAAGCCCGCTGTCGTCGATACCGTTTACGGCACGGATGCAACCGCCGTCATAGGCACGCTCGCCGTACGTTTCAGCGGTTGGAAAGCGAGCGACGGCACGCCCGTTTCGTCGCAATTGCTTTCGGGCTATACCGTCACGTATACCGCGGCTTTGAACGGCGACGCATATGCCGCGTACAAAGCTCACGTAGGACAGAAGTATGTTATAACGGGTCGCTACGGCGAAACCGTAACGCTCGTCAACTACGATATCGTTTATGTCGACGGCGAGCTTAACATAACGCCGCTCGTTATCGGCGTTTCCACCGAGGATCGCGAATACGTTAAAGCGGACGACGGTTACCACGGCGGCAAATACGGTAAGACGCTCGAGGCGGAGATAACGCCCGACGGCGGAGATACGGGCGAGTATAAACCCAAATTCCTGCTCGAGTACAATACCGCGGCAAGCTCCGAATACAATCAAGCCAAAGGCAAAGCGCCTAACAGAGTGGGCGATTACACCGTCAAAGTTTCGGTCGATGCGTACGCTCAAGGTCTTGCTCGAGACTATGCGTTCGGCAAAAACGGCGGGGAATACGTCTATGACACGACGCTTGCATACAGCATAACAAAGCAGAGCATAGAGCTTGCTTGGGATAAAAAAACCATCGCTCAAGACGCAGAAAACCGCGACAATACGGTCAATTACATTTCCGATATTATGAGCTTTGTGTCGCTGTCGCACAACGACCGTCCGTTTAACGACTACACGATAACCGAAGGCGTCGCGTTGGCGATCGAGAACGCGCCCGCAGGCGCGTACGTGCTCACCGTCAACTTCACGGCGGACGCATATCACAACTACAATTGGGTAGGGTTCGACGGCACGCAAGCCACGGCGATATTCGTCGTCAGCAGCGACGGCTTGGTGTACATTACCGATTTTGCAATGACGGGCGAAGATCTTACGCTCGGCGGCGACGGCACGACGGCGACCGGCTGGGTGTACGGCAATGCGTCCGCGGGCTTTGCCGCCAAGCTTATAGACAGCGACGGCGCGGAAGTGTCGGGTGCGGAAGTGACGTTCGAGTACGGCGCATACGTCGGCGCGGCGACCGAAGGCGGACACGATAATTTGACCGACGTCGGCGGAGTAAGCTTCAAATTGATTATGCCTGCCGACGCGGGCTTGTATGTGGCGCGCGCGAGCTACGCCGGCGATCGCAATCATAACGCGGCGGATAACAGATACTACGTGTTCCGCATAATCAAAAAGAGCATAGCGAAACCCACGCTCGAGCTTAACGACGCGTATGCGGAAAACAACGGCGCGATAAACATCAGCCGCAAGCTTGAGGGCTTTGACGGCTCGGCTATGCGTATCGTCAATTCCGCAGTCAATTACACCGTTTCGGATGATACGGTAACATTGAGTACGCTTCTCGCAAATCCTTCGGGCTATTCGGTCACGGTCGGACTTGTCAACGGCAATTACGAATGGGCGGACGGCGGCGCAGCCAACGTTACGGTCGTTTGGAAAGTTGCGCAGGGCGAAAACGAGATAAGCTGGAAACCGGGAGAAATAGACAACGCCGATTACGGTAAAAAATACGAACTTACGGCGTATAACAAATTTACCGTGAACGGCACGATCAATTATTGGTACTCGCCGCGCACCGAAGGTCAAACCGAAGACGACGCCGCGCTTATTCCCGTCGAGAATTGGACGTCGGGCTTCCCCGTAAACGCCGGCGAGTATTGGATAAGAGCCGTCGGAAGTTCCGCCAACGGAAACTACACCACGGCGCGCGGGCATATGGCGTTTACCGTAAACAAGGTCGATCTCGCAATAATGCCGAGCGGCAGCCTTACCTATGGGACGACATTCGACGATGCAAAACGCGGGTTCACGTTCGCGATCGACGAGAGCATGCTCAAAAACGACGATCTCGCAGAAGTGATCAAGCGCGAGATAAGCAGCAGCCTCGCGCTTGCGGGTAACGGCTACGAAACCGTTATACATACGGGCGTGCTTTCCGCAGGATCGTATCAATTGACGCTCAAAGCCGCGGCGCGCAACTATAATATCGTGAACAAGAACACCGAAAAAGCGCTCAACGTCAATAAAAAGACTCTCGAGGCTCGGATAGGCGGAGTATCGTCGCAGTACGGCAGGAGCGAGATTGCAAACAAATATAAAACGGCGCGGATCGATTTGTCGGGACTTGCGGCGGCGGACCTCGCCGACGAAGCCGCGATAATAGCTACTGTCAGAGAAAAACTGATGTGCGACGCTACCGTTACGAGCAACGTCGGCGGATACGATATTTACTTGGGCGAGTGGACTCACCCCAACTATACGCTCGACGTGACGCGCGGCGTATACACAATAACAAAACTTCCCGTTATAGTCGCTTTCGATAACGGCGGCGGCGAGTACGGCAGTTCTTCTATCGTGTATCCGAGCGTAAAGAGCATAACCGACGAAGCGGGTAACGTTTTGACGGATGCGGTCAAGGGCTTTATCACGGTCGAGTACGTCGGACTCGTCGGCGTGCCTACCGCTACGGGCAGACACTCGTTTGTAGGTATGCTTGCGGACGATTGCAATTATATGCTCGCGCGCTCTGCGGGCGGCACGTTCGTCATCAGTCAGCGCGAGCTGGACGCGTCGCTTATCGTATGGGAAGACGTTTATTACGACGGCGAAGTCAAAGCGCCGAAGCCCGTCAATACCGACGTGTTCGATAACGTTAATTTCGATACCGATATAACGATTTCATACAAGGGCGAATGGATAAATGCGGGCGTTGCGTATATCATAGAGCTTAAGCTCAACAGCACGACCAACACCAAGTGGAAGACCGTGGACGGCGACACGCGCGAAATTGTCTATACCGTCAAGCGCGGTCAAAACTCGCTCAAGCCGAGCGAGGAAGGCGGCGAGCCGACAATATCCATCAAGGATTGGACGTACGGCAAGTACGGCGACGATAATGCGCCTAAAGCGTCGACGGCGTTCGGCAGCGATAACATCCGCTACGAATACAGCACGACGAAAACATTCGAGGACGGTACTGTTCTCAACGGATTGCCCGAGAACGCAGGCACGTATTACGTCCGCGCCGTGGTGAGCGAGTCCGCCAATTGGGAATATTTCGAGAGCGAACCCGTAGAGTTCAAGGTCTTGCCCGTAATGCAGGCGTTCCCCGTGCTCGGAGTGTATTCCGAAACGGGCGGCGGCAATTATAAGAACGATACGTATACGGGCGAGCAGCTCGCTTTCGAGATCGAAGGTTTCGATTCGACCGATATGGAGATCGCATACGACGGCGTGATGATAACGCGCGGCAATAGGATAACGTTGCTCGCCACAAACGCAGGCACGTATTCGGTGACGATAACGCTCAAAAACGGCGTCAACTATAATTGGGCTAAGCTTGCATCGGCGAATAATTCCGACGGCTCGGCGCGGAACGTCGTTTACAATCCGCAAGGCAGCGTGCTCACTATCACGTGGACGATAGCAAAGAAAAAGCTTGCATTGCCCACTGCAAACGACAATACGTATATCGTAAACGGCAGCGAGCTTGTTTATATCCCCGTCGGTTTCGACGAGCAAACGATGACCGTCACGGGCAATAAGTCGGGCTACGGCGGCAGCTTTACCGCATACATTTCAATAATAGATACCGACAACTACGAGTGGGCGGACGGCACGCTCGGCGCGGTCGCAATCGAGTGGCGCGTAGTCGGCGCGGACGCATTGTTCGCAGCGCTTGCGAGCGTGTTCGCTGTGCTTGCGGCGGGCGCGGCGGCGTTCATGTGCGTAGAGCTTTATAAGTACCTCAAAAAGAAAAAAGCAAAGAGCGGCGGATTTCACGGAGGCGGCGGCTCGAACAGCCGAAACGATTCCGCGGCAGAAGCTTCCAAAACGGAAAAATCCGAAAATGCGGAAACAACCGAAAAAGCCGAGGCGGCGCGCGTCGATAACGCGCCCGCCGCGGAAAACAATAACGAAGGAAAGGTGACGGCATGAAAACATTGAGCATTTTATCCGTACAGATTTTTTCGCCGGGGCAGATAGCCGCGCTCGTGGCGCTGTCCGTGTTTATAGTCGGATTTGCCGTGGCGGGCGCAGTGCTGGCGTATCTTATACATAAGAGCCGCGAGCGCAAACTGCACGATCTCGAACTGCAAAAAAAGCGCGAGCAGCTGCTCGATAAACTCAACCGCATGCGCGAAGGCAGCTACGAGTTCGGCGAGGAGCAAGAGCAAGAAGAGACCGAGGACGAGGCGGAAGAGATCGCCGTGATAGTGGACGACGGCGACGCTATCGAGGAAGAGATAGAGGAAAGCTCGGGCAAGGTCATACGCTTTAATCGCAGTTTCACGGCGCGTTTGACTCAAGCGGATACCGATCTGAAAGGGCGGTATTCGGAGTTGAAAAACTATATTCTTTCGTTCAGGGGCATAAAGGCGAATACAAGCTGGAAGCACGAGACGTTCCGTTTGGGGCGCAATGCGGTCGCGAATTTTATGATTCGCGGCAAAACTCTGTGCTTGTGCTTGGCGTCCGATCCGAAGTTGTTCGACGGAACAAAGTACAAGGTGGATAACCTTGCCGAGCGCAGTAAAAACGCAAAGCTTCCCACGATGTATAAGCTTAAAAGCGACCGCAAGGTGAGCTACGCAAAAGAACTCATCGATATCGTAATGGACGACTTCGGCGCAGCTCGCGTGGATAATTACAAAATGGTGGACTTCACGCTTCCGTATAAATCCACCGAAGTGCTCATCAAAAACAAGCTTATAAAAGTGATAGGCGAACAAGAGTTCGATTTCGATGCGGAAGCGGCTGCGGCGGCGAAAAAAGGTATTTCGTATAACCGCAGTTTCACGGCGCGCATCATTCAATCCAACGACGCGTTGAAGACCGATTACTCGGAACTTAAAAATTACATGCTCACTTATGCGGGCGTTGCGGACAAGAGCAGTTGGAAACGCGAAGCGTATATTGCCGGCAAAGTGTGCGTCGCAAGCATAATGGTCCGAGGCAAAACGCTTTGCTTGTGCCTCGCTACCGATCCGAAACAGTTTGAAAAATCGAAGTTCAAGGTAGAAGATCTGTCGTTGCGCAGTAAGAATAATAAAACGCCGTGCATGTATCGCGTGAACGGTACGAGAAAAATGGCGTACGCCAAAGAGCTTGTGGATCTCGTGTTCAAAGCGTACGGCTTGGAAAAATCGGAAACGCCGCGCGAAACCGTCAATTACGTTGTGCCGTACGTTTCCACCCAAAATCTCGTCGTGCGCAAGCTCATTCGCGTAACAAAGCGCGCGCCGTTCAAATTCAAGACCGAGGACGAGGACGAAAAGATCGAAAACGTCGGGCAGTCCGCAGAGCTTAAGGAAGCGGCGGCGACCGACGACGGCAAGAAAGAATAACTGCAGAAACGAGAGAAGGACTTGTGATTTCAAGACCTTCTCTTTTCGTAAAGCGTTTTTGATAAAACAAGCTTTGCGAACTCATGTTCGTCATGACCGTAAACTTATTGAAAACAGTTGACACGGAAAAATTTTTATAGTAAAATAGACTATGTGTCGCGATATAACGGCTCGACCTGCCCCGGCGAGTTATGTGTGTCGCGTGAACGCGACGGCGTGAAACGTCGCGTCGGAAATATTATTTACGAGGGTGTTTTCGATGAAAACGTTAATGGCTAAAAAAATCGATTCCCGTTCCGCCGATTACAAGATCGGGGATAAGGAATACAAGCGCAATTGGTATGTGGTCGATGCCGCGGACGTTCCGCTCGGCAGGCTTGCGAGCCAAGTGGCAATGGTGCTCAAGGGCAAGAGAAAGCCCGAGTACACGCCCAATGCCGACGTCGGCGATTACGTGATAGTGATCAATTCCGACAAGGTCGTGCTCACCGGCAACAAAGCCGATAAGAAGTTGCGCACATATTACACCGGCTATATGGGCGGTCTCAAGCAAGAGAAGTATTCCAAGTTTTTGCTCGAGAATTCCGATAAGGCGGTCATCAAAGCGGTAAAGGGCATGCTGCCCAAAAACTCGCTCGGCAGAGCGATGATCAAAAAGCTCAAGGTTTGCAAGACCGCCGAGCATAAGCATGAGGCTCAACAACCTCAACCGTTGGAGATCGAGAAGAGGTAATATCATGGCAGTTAAAAATTCGGCAAAAAAGAAAGTTCAGTATTGGGGCACGGGTCGCCGTAAAAAGGCAGTAGCGCGCGTTCGCATCATGCCCGGCACCGGCGCTATCACTATCAATAAGCGTTCGATCGACGAATATTTCCCGCTCGAAACGCTCAAGCTCATCGTCAATCAGCCGTTTGCTGAAACCGATACCCAAGGCAAGTTCGACGTTATCGTCAACGTCCGCGGCGGCGGGTTCACCGGTCAGGCGGGCGCAGTGCGTCACGGTATTTCGAGAGCGCTTTGCAATGCGGACGCAACGTATCGTCCCGCGCTCAAAAAGGCGGGATTCCTTACGCGCGATCCCAGAATGAAAGAGCGTAAAAAATACGGTCTCAAAAAGGCGCGTAAAGCGCCGCAATTCTCCAAGCGTTAATCGATGGATAAGAACGTGCTCTCGCCCGGAAAACTGCTCGACGCAAGCGGATCGCTTGTGCAGAGCGGGTATGCGTTTTATCAGGCGAAAGAGTACGATCGCGGCGATATTCGCGCAAGTAAACTCCGTATAAAGGAGTGGGACTATTACTGTTTCGCCGACGAAGAGTACGCTGTGGCTTTGACGGTCGCGGACAACTCGTATATGTCGCTCGCGTCGGCGTCGGTCCTTGATTTCAAGCGGTTCGGGTATTTAACAAAAAGCAAAATTGGCGCGTTCCCGCGCGGAAAGCTCAAGTTGCCGAGCGCGTGCGAAAAAGGCGATACGTCGTTTGTAAAAGGCGGAGTCAAGATCGAATTTTCATGCGACGCGGATGGAAAGCGCAAGCTGTGTTGCGAGTATAAAAAATACCTCGGCAAGGACGGGTTCGAGTGCGAGATAGAGCTTGAAAAACCTGTCGGAGACAATATCACTATAGCGACGCCGTTCGATAAGCCGAAACAGTTTTACTATAACACGAAAATCAATTGCTTAAGAGGAAAAGGTCGATTTCGATTGGGCGAGTTTACGCATGAGTTTGCGAACGGCATGGGAGTGCTCGATTGGGGCAGAGGCGTGTGGCCGTACAGAAACGTTTGGTATTGGTCGAGCCTGTCCGCCGAGATCGACGGCAAAGCGTTCGGACTCAATCTCGGATATGGGTTCGGGAATCCGAGCGGAACGGAAAACGTCATTTTTTTCGACGGCAAAGCGCATAAGCTCAATAACGTGACGTTCGATATTCCTTATACCAAAAACGAGTACGATTACCTGAAACCGTGGAAAGTTTGCGACGACGAGGATCGATTGAACTTGATGTTCTATCCGATGATCGATAGGAAAGACAGAATGAACGCCGTAGTGCTGTCTACAGATCAGCACCAAGTGTTCGGCAGATTTTACGGCAAAGCAGTGTTGGACGACGGCACAACGATCGACGTCGACGGAAAAACGGGCTTTGCCGAACGCGTCGTCAATAAATGGTAAAAAATAACGTCGGGTCAATGCCCGACGCGCATGGAGAGATGTCTGAGTGGCTTAAGGTGCTCGCTTGGAAAGCGGGTGTGCTGTAACAGGTACCTCGGGTTCGAATCCCGATCTCTCCGCCACAACAGAAGCCACGCCTTAGGGTGTGGCTTCTGTTGTGGTACACCTGCAAATGAGAAGCTTACCGCAAGAATTACGATTAAAGGATACTATAGAAAAAACAGTAAAATATAAATGTATAGATAGTACGTTCGGCGTACGGTTCGCTATGCGCTCGGTTGCGCCGAAGCCCGCCGCGAATCCGCGGCAATCTTGTCGGGAGTACCAAGCTCTCTCCGCAAAGCGGTGGGGGTAAAATTATATGATAGGCAAAGGAGAAACCACAGCATGATGACAAAAGCGCAAAAGGATAAGCTGGTTAGT
>CAJUNM010000027.1 GCA_910587805.1 uncultured Christensenellaceae bacterium
GCTATTCGCGCACGCGCTTGCTCGACTGCGTTTTTAACGGCAACGCCCGATTTGTATGTGACGTTCGGATTGAAAAAATCATCGCGCATGGCTTGCTCGGCTGCGGATACGGCGCATTCAAATACGCGCGTAGTTGCTGCATTATCCAAATATATCATACCGAACCGCCTTTGTCTTTAACGATATTGCCTTTATCTACGCCGTGTTTAGTCGCATCGAACTGCGGCAGCGTGAATATAAAAGTCGCGCCCGCGCCGCGGCTGCTTTCTACCCAGATTACTTCGCCGTGCTCGTCTATTATCTTTTTGACTATAGACAGCCCAAGACCCGAACCTTTTGTCTTTACGGGCGAATGCGACTTGTCCGTCATATAAAATCTATCCCAGATAAGCATTTGATCTTTCTTGCCTATTCCGTATCCGTAGTCGCGGACGGTAACGTAAACTTTATTGTCGCGTAAATTAGTCGTAACGATTATACGCGAATATGACGGCGAGTATTTAACGGCATTATCGACAAGATTGGATATTACCTGTATGATCTTTTCCTTGTCGGCAAAAACATAACACGGCTCTTTTTCAAACTCGACGTTTATCTGCAAAGCTTTTTTAACAAGCACCGGCTCGAACCGCGTTACTATTTCGCGCACTGCGTCCGCAATGTCGAATTTAGAGCGCACGAGCGGATTTTTACCAGAATCGAGACGCGACAAATCAAGCATCGACGTGATCAACGAATTGAGACGTTTGGTCTCGCCCAGTGCGATCTTAAGATATTTTTCGCGCTCGTCGTCGGATACTGTTCCGTCGAGCACGGCTTGCAAAAAGCCTTGAACCGACGTCAACGGCGTACGCAACTCGTGCGATGCGTTGGATACGAACGATTTTCTCGCTTGTTCCAACCGCATATATCCGTCGCAAGTAACGTTTACGGCATCCAGAACTTCGGACGCCGTCACGTCTATCGAATCTATCGATATTTTGTCGTTGTACGTTTCTGTTTCGGCAATATCGCGCAAACGTTTTGCTCCGTTTTTTATCTTGGCGTATACCAAATAATGCGTCAACAGCGCAAACGCCAAAACCTCCAAAACCGCGGCGAATACAACTATGACCACGATTATGCCCTTACTCTCTTCGGCGACAGCCGGATACGCGAAAAGCATAGGGAAAAAAACCGTAGAAAACAGTATCAAACAAAAAACCACGATTCTGAATATATGAGATCCGAAAAATCTTTTTGCTTTGCTTGTTGCCAAAAACGCTCCTAAAATACGTCTATCTTATAGCCTACGCCCCATACGGTGGTAAGCTTCCAATGCTTGTTGTCGCCCAATTTTTCTCGAACGCGTTTGATATGCACGTCGACCGTACGCGGATCGCCTACGTACCCGACGCCCCAAATTCCGTCCAATAAATTCTCGCGAGTGAATACGTGCGTAGGCTTGCTTGCAAGCATATACAGCAGTTCTATCTCTTTCGGCGGCATATCTACCCGCAACCCGTCGAGCTGTACCGTATAGTCGGACAAATCGATAACGAGATTAAAAAGCTCGATACGCTTTTTCGGCTCGCTGCCCGAAGGTTTAAGTCTGCGTAAAACGGCTTTTATCCGTGCAATAAGCTCTTGCGGTTCAAACGGCTTTGCCAGATAATCGTCCGCGCCCTTATCGAGTCCCGAAATTTTATCCATCGGCTCGCCGCGCGCCGACAAAACGATAACCGGCACATCGGAAAACTTCCTAAGTTCCGTCAGCGTAGCCAACCCGTCCATACCCGGCATCATTATATCGAGCAATACCACATCATACGAGCCGTCCGCGAGCTTCTGCAACGCAGTTTCGCCGTCGTGACAGCTATCCGATAATATCTCGTCCTTCGCCAAATACAAAGACACGAGCTTACAAATATTGACGTCGTCGTCAACGATCAAAACTTTAGTCTTTTTTGCTTGTGCGTTGTACATACTCCATTACCTGTAAAAAATTTATATGCGAGCGCGACACATCGCACTCGTCGCATTCTATTTGCGGAAAATATATATGAAAAATTGCGCCGAGAACGTCTGCGGCGTCGGATATACTGTCGATCGTGACGTCGACGCCCAAAAGTTTCGATGCAAGCGGTACAAACTCAGAATTACGTTCTATAAGCGTCTCGAGGTTATCCTTGATCAAACTGTTTGCCACTCCGTATCTTTCGGCGATTACCTCTATCGACGCGTCTTGATTGTAATCGTCTCGAACCAAATACAGTTGCAACAGCTTTGCCCAATATTTATATCCGACGGTGTGAATATCGAATTTCAGCCGTGCCAAGAAATCGCGTACAACGGTGTGCATTTCGTTTTCGCTCAAATGCTTTTTAGGCAAAACTCCGTCGAAAATACCCAAACCGAGCGCGCTTTTATCCGCAGAAGCTATGTAATTGTTGTTCGATAGATTACGCACCCATGCCTCCGTTCCCGCGCTCTTTACCGAGGCAATATTCCATACGCACGTGCCCTGCCAAATTATATACAGCCTCCGTCGGCGAGTATACCTTGGAACACGTAACGTTTTCTATGTTCTCGTATAGCGGTATATTGTTAATGTCGAACGATCTTTTTATGATACTGCCGTAACTCGTTTCGAGTTCGCCGCAACGAACCTGCTTTTTCTGAAACGCATTAAAATCCGCCTCGGGATGAAGAACAAACAGTTTGATAGCGTCGATCAGCGCGATGCCGTATACCCGCAAGTAGTCGCACCCGATCGAGATCAACAGATCCGTTATGAACGCATCCAAACCGTCGCGTCCGCCTGTTATGACCTTACCGAGCGCAGAGCCTTCGTCCGACATTCGGTTTATGACGTTACCGTACAGTTCGCTCATATCAAAAGTTCAATTTCTCCCCGCCCAAAATATGAACGTGCAAATGCGGCACGGTCTGTTGCGCGTCGTCGCCTTGATTTATTATAATTCGGTATCCGTTTTCGAGTCCGAGTTCGGGCGCTATCTTGGCGATCGTTTTGAAACAATTGCGCAAAACGTCTAAATCCGCATCGTTCATTTCGGAAATAAACTTGTAATGTTTTTTCGGTATAGCTAAATAATGCTTTTTCGCATGCGGCGCAATATCGGCTATGACTATAATATCGTCATCCTCGTAAAATCTATTCGACGGTATATCGCCGCCTATTATCTTGCAAAACACACACTCGTCCATAATAAACACCTCATGTCAATTATAATACTTTTTTCAATATTTTGCAACAAAAAACGCCGCCCGATTTTTCGCTTTGCGTTTTTCGGTCGGCATTATGTTTTGACAAAGACCGATTCGTTAATTCACACCGAGTACTTCCAAGCAATGCTCGAGCGCAAGTATACCGTGCTCGAACGTCAATCCGCCTTGCAGATACGCCACATACGGCGGACGTATCGGCGCGTCGCAAGAAAGCTCTATCGACGCACCCTGAACAAACGCGCCCGCTGCCATTATAACTTCGTCGGCATACCCCGGCATAGCCCAAGGCTCGGGAACGGCATAGCTGTCCACGGGCGAAACCGTTTGCACGGCTTGACAAAATTTGATGAGCTTATCTTTGTCGCCGAACCGTATCGAGCAAATTATATCGTCGAGACAATCGCTCGCTTTCGGCATAGTGTCATACCCGAGATACGAAAATACGCGCGAAAAAAGCAGCGCCGTCTTTAAGCTCTGCGCAGTCACATGCGGCGATAAAAACAAACCTTGATAAAACGGTCTGTAATCCGCGGCATACGAACCTACCTCGCGCCCTATCGACGGAGATGTCAGCCTGCCCTCTATCTGCGCTATCGCTTTCGCGCTGCCGCATATATATCCGCCCGTCGGAGCAATACCGCCGCCCGGGTTTTTAATAAGCGAGCCGACGAGCGCATCTGCATTCGGTTCACGCGTTTCGGTAAACTCGCCGTAGCAATTATCTACGAGCGAATATGCCCCCGCTTTGCGCGCGATCGCCGTTATCTCGTCTATCTGTTCGACCGACAACGCAGGACGAATATCGTATCCGCGCGAACGTTGTATCTGAACTACGGCAGGTTTCGTTTTTTGTATACGTTCTCTGATTTTATCATAGTCGGGCGAGCCGTTTTTTAATTCCACAATGTCGCAACAAACTCCGAAATCTTTGAGCGATCCGATACCGTCGCCGTTTATCACGTCGCATAACGTATCATACGGCGTTCCCGTAGCGCAAAGCAAAGTTTGTCCCGGGCGTAACAACCCGAACAGCGCTATAGTGAGCGCATGCGTACCTGACGCTATCAGCGGCGAAACAATAGCTTGTTCGGTACAGAAAACATCTGCAAACAGTTTATTAAGCGTGTCTCGCCCTACATCGTCGTAGCCGTAACCCGTCGTAGGCGCAAAATGTCGCAAAGCGATCCTATTGCCGATAAACGCATCGAGTACTTTCTTTTGATTGCTCAATGCTACCTCGTCGATTTCGGCAAAACTTTCGCGCAAGTCTTCAATAGCCGATTTTATAAGTCTATGCATATCATTGCTCCGTAAACTCTCGTACGGCGCGCTCTACGGCAACAAAGTCGCGCGCGTCGATAAATATTTTGTCGAGTTTCATATTGTTGAAATACGTCATTTGCCGCTTGGCGTAATTACGTGTTTTTTGCGCAACGAGCTTTTCAAGCTCCGATCTCGGCATAGACGGATTTTGCATGATCTGCTTGTATCCGAGCGCTTGCATAGATCCGCAGTCGCGGTATTGCATAAGTCCCAATGCCTCGTCGATAAGCCCGTCGTCGAACATCTTGTGCACACGTGCGTCGATTCTATCGTAAAGTTCTGCGCGAGGTAACGTCAACACGATAGTCAGGCTGTCGAACTGACTTTCGCAAAGCGCCGCAACGCGCGACTTCGGCGCGCCCGACAATGCGAATATCTCCAACGCCCGTATCGTTCGCTTAACGTCGTTACGCGATATCCCCCCCGCCGATAAACCATCTATGTTAGCCAAAAGCGCGTGTATTCCCGCTCCGCCTATAACATGCGCCAAAATCTTCAAGCTCATTCGAGTGTTCTCGTCTTTCGGCGTGGATGCGAAATTACAGCCCGATAGCAGAGCATACCCGTACATGCCCGTACCGCCTACGATTATAGGCAGTTTGCCCCTATCCGAAACGTCGCGTACAGCCGCGCTTACGAGTTCGACATAATTCCCGACCGAAAAGTCGTCGCCGCCGTTCGCAACGTCTATGAGCCAATGCTTTATAGCTCCGCACTCGCTCGGCGTGAGTTTGCCCGTTCCTATATCGAACCCCCTGTAAATCTGCATGGAATCGGCTCCGATCAGTTCGCCGTTCATGCTCTCCGCAAGGCGCAACGCAATATCCGATTTACCCGCAGCCGTAGGTCCGACTATCGCGACCGTTTTTATACGATGCGCTTGAACCACTTTTCTATCTCCTTTTTGGAAAAGCGCACGGCTATAGGTCTGCCGTGCGGACAGAACAATTCTATATTTTGCTCGGATATCTCACCGAGCAGCGCATCGATCTCGGATTGGCTCAGATCGTCTATTTCGCCTTTGACGGCGGCTTTGCACGCCGCCTGCATAAGCCGTTCTTTTAATACACGCGGACTGCGCTCGCGCGAGCCGACAAGCAACAGCAGATCCGAAACGAACAACTGCATATCGATACCGGCGCATTCGTACGGAACATGCGAAAGCGTAAACGTGTAATCGCCGAACGGCGCAAGACCGAACCCGCAATCCTCGAATAGTTCCAAGTTCTCGGTCAACAACTCCGCATCCGCGGGCGATACGTCAAACACAAACGGCACAAGCATCGACTGGGTTTTCAATCGCTTGCTCTCGTAATCTGCGAGCAGTCGCTCGTATAATAGTTTTTCGTGCGCGGCGTGCTGATCGACAAAATAACACGTATCGCCGCGCTCCAAAATCAAATAAGTATTGAACAGTTTGCCGACATACTTGCATTCCGTCGGCGCAAAACCCGCCTGCTCCGTGTATTCCGCCGTAGAACGATAAAGATCGGCATAGCTTATACTATCGCATTGATTCTGTGATTCTGCGCTCGTTGCGCTTGAAAGCCCTATATCTTCCGCGACCGCGTTATCGATAGCGTTTACGGGCTGCTGCTCATGGCTTTTAGGCACGATATCGAAAAACGATCTCAACGAATGCACCTTGCCGAAATCTTCCGTTTGGTTTGCGGCGTACTTAAAGTCGCTATCGTCGAGCGGCTTTGCGTCGGTAAGCTTGGGCATGATCGCATTCTTCACGGCGCGCGCGACGAGCGATTTTACTTTTACGGGATCCGCAAACTTGACTTGCATTTTGCTCGGGTGCACGTTTACGTCTACCATATCGAACGGCATTGTCAAATGCAATACGAACAGCGGATATTGCCGTTTCATCAAATACGGCGCGTACACGGAATAAACGGCGTACATTATATCCGCGCTTTCCACATACCGCCCGTTAATAATGACATTCTGATAATTCTTTGAAGGCTTTGTGAACGACGGTATACAAGTAAATCCGCTCACGCGCATAGGCGGCTCGTCAAGCTCGGCGCTCACTACGTTCTTCAGCACTGCGTCGCCGTACACCGAAAATACCGCGCTTTCAAGTCCTTCGCCGGACGATGCGAACCGCTTGGTCTCGCTGTCGAACTTGAAAACAATATCGGGATTGGCAAGCACCATATGCTCGATCAAAGTAAATATTTTCGTTTCCTCTCGCGAAGGCTTGCTTAAAAATTTTTTACGCGCAGGTATGCGTTCAAACAGATTTTCTACCGTTACGGTCGTACCGAACTTTGCTCCGCACTCCTCATGCTCGATGAGTTTTCCGTTCTTAAACGAAATAGTTCCGCCGATCTCCGAATCCGCGGCGCGCGAAATCATGCCGACGTCCGCCACGGCGGCAATGCTCGGCAACGCCTCGCCGCGAAACCCGAGGGTGCCGATATTATCGAGATCGTCGATCGATCTTATCTTACTCGTTGCATGCGGAAGAAATGCCGTAGGCATATCTGAAAATTCTATACCGCAACCGTTATCCGTTATGCGAATAAAATCTATGCCTCCGCCTTTTACGGATACGCTTATCTCCGTTGCTCCCGCGTCGATCGCGTTTTCCACGAGTTCTTTGACTATGGAAGAAGGGCTTTCCACGACCTCGCCCGCAGCTATTCTGTTGAAAATTTCGCTCGGCAGCTTGTTGATTTTCATACTTCGGTCTTTTCCTTGAGATCGCTCAATATATCGAGCGCAACGCGCGGCGTGACGTTATCCAGATCCAGCTCGCGCAAAATCTTGATTATTTCGCTGTGGCGCGACGCATTGTCGAACATCGACAATTGTCGGCTGTCGTTGGCGCGATGCGCAATGTCCGCATTGACGAGCTGCGCAAGCAGTTGCTTTGCCCGAGCAAGCACAGATTGCGGCAATCCCGCGAGCGCGGACACCTCGATACCGAAACTTTTGTTCGCACTGCCGCGCATGATTTTACGCACGAATTTGATCGTGCCGTCCTGCTCTTTTGCCGTGAACTTGTAATTTTTCAGTCCCGCAACAGCGCCCTCGAGTTCGGTTAACTCGTGGAAGTGCGTAGAGAACAGCACTTTCGCGCGCGAACGCTCCGCCAAATGCTCTATGACAGCCCAAGCGATGCTCAAACCGTCGTATGTCGATGTACCGCGACCTATCTCGTCAAGCAAAACGAGGCTCTTGTCCGTGACGTTTTCGAGGATAGACGAAACCTCGCTCATTTCGACCATAAACGTACTTCTGCCCGTCGACAAATCGTCGCTTGCGCCTACTCGAGTGAATACCCTGTCGCAAAGTCCTATTTGCGCAGACTTGGCGGGAACGAACGAGCCGATTTGCGCCATCACCGTGATCAACGCGACTTGACGCATATACAAGCTTTTTCCTGCCATATTCGGACCGGTTATCAGCAATATTTTAGATTCGCCGTCGTCGAGCGACGCGCTATTGGGAACGAACAGCTCGTCGGACGGCAAAAGTTCCGCTACGGGATGTCGCCCTTCTGTAATTACGATCTCGCTGCCTTCCGATATTTGCGGCATGACGTAACCGTTGCTTTTTGCGACAGCGGCGAGCGATACGAGACAATCGAGCGTTGCTATATTTTTGCCGTTTTCGTTTATTTGACCGCAGTATGCGCGCAATATTTCGAGCACCGCCAAAAACAGTTCGTGTTCGCGCTTGTCGGCGAGATCGGCGGAATTTATCACTTTATATTCGAGTTCCTTGAGCGCTTCGGTAGTATATCGTTCTGCATTTGCAACAGTTTGACGGCGTACATAATAATCGGGTACTTGCGAATCGAACTGACGCGGCACTTCGATAAAATATCCGAAAAGCCGATTATACGAAATTCTTAAATTGCGTATGCCCGTTTTTTCTTTTTCTTCGCTCTCCATTTGAGCTATGACCGCGCGCGAATTTTTAACAAGTCCGCGGTACTCGTCGAGCAACGGATCGTAGCCTTGCTTTATGACATACGTAACGTCGTCTTTGGTTTTATCGCCCGTCGGACTGTTTACGGCTGCGCTTATAAGTTCTCGGGCTTCGACAAGATCGCATATACCGCTATTAAGTTCCGCGAGCAGTTTAGACGAAAATCCGTCGAGCGCGCATTTAACATCGGGCACGGCGCAAAGCGACACGCCCAATGCCAGCACGTCTTTTTGCTTTACCTCGCCAATGGCAAGGCTTGCGGAAATTCGCACTATGTCCTTTATGCTCGAAAGAGCCGCGCGCAACCGCTCGCGAGAAATACTGTCGCGGAAAAGCTCGTCTACGGCGGCGAGCCGATCGTCGATAGTGGATTTTACGCACAGCGGTCGGGTGATCCATTTTGTCAATTGTCTGTCGCCCATCGCCGTACACGTTTTATTCAGCACGTCGCGAAGAGTTGTTCCGCGCTTTCGGCTTTGCGATTCGGTGAGTTCGAGAGTTCTTGCCGAACTCGCGTCTATATCCATATACGCGATAGATTCGTAAGCTTCGCCGTTGCTCACGTTTACTTCTTTGCGGAACTGCAAAGATTGAACATACGAAATAAGCGCGCCTTCGGCGCAAACGCAGCACGGCGTTTTGCAAAGATTTTTGATCTCGCCCGCGCTCAACACCTCGGAAAGCGTGCGTTTGGCTATCTCGAAATCGAATTTATCGTCGTCGTATTGCGTCAATCGGCATACCGATCCGAACTTTACAGCCGAAAGTTCCACGCTCTCGCCGAGCATTTTTGAATTGCAAATTATTTCCGCGGGCTTTATGCGCAATAACAGATCGTTCAATTTGACACGTATCGGATAAGGTATAAAATGATTGTACGTTTCGGAAGTGGTTATATCAGCCCATACCGCGCCCACGCCGCTCTCGTCGAGATACAGAGACATAAGATAATTGTTTTTGTCCGCGCCGAGCGATTCGGGATCGGTTATAGTTCCGCCCGTGATAATTCGCGTAACGCTCCTGTCGATCATGCCTTTGGCTTGCGACGGGTCCTGCATTTGCTCGCATATAGCTATCTTGTAGCCTTTTTTCAAAAGTCTCGTTATGTAAGTTTGAACGGCATGATGCGGAACGCCGCACATAGGCGCGCGCTCGCCGTTTCCGCACGCTCTGCCCGTAAGCGTCAGGTCAAGCTCGCGCGAAACTGTTTGCGCGTCATCGAAAAACATCTCGTAAAAATCCCCGAGACGAAACATAAGTATTTTGTCCGGATACTCGTTCTTTATTCTTTTGTATTGCTTCATCATCGGCGAAAGCTCACCCATTGTACACCTCACCCGTTAAATTTGCATTACGTGAATTAGTTATTTTTACTTTTACGAAGTCGCCCGGTTTCGCATCGGCGGAGACGAAAGTTATCGCGGAGTCGTTGCTTGCTTTGCCGAAACACTTATCCCCCGTTTTTTCGGAAACAAGCGCTTCTACGACAGAGCCGGTCATATTCGACGCAAGCTCTTTGGATATTTCAAACTGCGCCTTAATAAGCTTGTCTATGCGCTGCTGCTTGGTCTTGTAATCGAGCTGAGGCATTTTGTCGGCGGGCGTGCCGCTACGCCTCGAATAAATAAACATAAACAGATTATTATATTTTACTCGTTTCACAAGATCGAGCGTGTCGCAAAATTCTTCCTCGGTTTCCGTAGGGAATCCGACCATAACATCCGAACTCAAACCTATATCGGGCACGAGCGATCGTATCGCATCAATCTTTTGCAAATACTGCTCGCGCGTGTACCGCCGGTTCATTAGTTCGAGAACACGGTTGTTACCTGCTTGCACGGGCAAGTGCAGATTGTGTGCCAACACACGCGAACGCGCTATTTCCTCGGCAAGCTCGACGGAAAAATCCTTCGGATGCGACGTCATAAAACGCAATCGATATTTTTTATCCGAATCGAGCAATTTCAACAAATCGATAAAGTTTTTGCCTTTATACGAATACGAATTGACGTTTTGCCCCAACAGCGTGATTTGCTTGTAACCGCTCGCAACGAGATTATCGACGTCGCGCAAAATATCGTCTATAGATCTACTGCGTTCTCTGCCGCGCACGTACGGCACTATGCAATACGTACAAAAATTATTGCAGCCGTACATTATATTCACCCATGCGTTCACGCCCGAATCGCGAGCTATGTTTTCATGCTTGTCGCAGTCGTTCGGACTTTCCCAAATTTCCGTTACACGAACGCCCGTATGCAAAAATTTGTCTATGTATTCGCCGATCATGTATTGATTGAACGTGCCGATCACAATATCCACGAACGGACACCGCTTGACAAGACTTTCTGCTACGCCTTTTTGCTGCGTCATACAGCCGCATACCGCGAGCGTAGCGCCGTGCTTTTTTTTGCTCTTTATCCTGCCCAAATGCCCGTAAACTTTAGTTTCCGCAGTTTCGCGAACGCAACACGTATTCAAAACGATAACGTCCGCATCGTCGACGGATTCGCACGCAGAATAACCGCGGCTTTGCAATATACCCGCGATTTTTTCCGACTCGTGAACGTTCATTTGACATCCGTACGTTTGAATGAAATACGTTTTATCCATCATATAAGATTATACACCAAAAATCGGGATTTGTACAGCTATTTTGCGAACCCGTTTTTGAAAAACTCGAATTTTTCGTTGAGTTTTTGTTCGTACCGTTCGATATACAGCGCAACGTCGCGCATCGCCGCAAATCGCCCGATAAACCCGTTTTTAACTATTTTGGATATAGCGCCGGCGCCGCAAGCCATGACGCTTACAGTCTCCTCCATTGTCGTTATGTTGTTGACGCATTCAAATCCCGACAACGAAAATCCGACGTTTTCGAGATTGCACGCTTGGCGCTTTTGGCGGTACAGATAATACGGACGGTATGCGCCGATATTGTCCAATGCATAATCGAGCATTTCGGCGGCGCTCGTATTTGCGTCGACTGAGTATCGAATATCGCTGCCGTTCTTTTTCGCAAGAGAATGTACGGTGATATTTTGCGGCGCGAGAGCGACGATCCCATCGAAACTCTTTACGAAATCGCTCGGCGTTTCGGTATCGAGACCGGCTATTAGATCGCAGTTTATTACGAACCCGCGGCGTTTTACAAGCTCATACGCCGAATAAAAATCGGCGGCGGTATGCGCTCTGCCTATGCGCGCAAGCGTGCGGTCGTTAAGCGTTTGCGGATTTACGCACACCCGCGTAACGCCGTTTCGCTTCATCACGTCGAGTTTTTGTTCGTCGATCGTATCGGGTCGCCCCGCCTCGCAAGTAAACTCGCAGTCCGTTCCGCGCATGACAGCCAATACGTCGCCGAGTTTATCGGCGTCGAGCGCGGTAGGCGTACCGCCCCCTACGTACACCGACAATACTTTTTTTCCGCTTCGGGCGATAAAATCGAGCGATCTTCCTATCTCGTCGCAAAGCAGTTTTACGTACGCTTCCGACTGCGACTTACATTTGGAAATCGGCGATGACACAAACGAACAATAACTGCATCGCGTCGAGCAATACGGAATATGAACGTATAAATTCACGTATTCGTCCGAAAATCGAATCTTCCCCTTTTGGGCGCGGTAAATATCCGTCAATATCCGAGCGCGTTTAGGACTTACGCGATAAACGTTCTCCATGACCGCTTGCGCTTGAATATCGCTTTTTCCGCTCTCTACGCACTCGTAAAACAGTTTACTCGGTCGCACGCCTGTGAGCGCGCCCCAAGGCATTTCACGCCCCGTATGGGCGTTCAAAGCGTCGTACAGCGCGATCTTTTTCAATCGTCCGCTTTTATGCTCGGAGTTTGGGATATTTTCGCCGTTCGGGATCGACTTGTAATGAACCCCCGCTACAACGGTATCGCAAACCTTACCGAAACTCGCAAAATAAATATTCGGGCAATCGTCGCCGAAAAACAGTCGAGCCACGTCATACAGTTCCGTGTCGTTTTTTATATCCGAATACGTCGAACACGGGTTGCTCGATCGTTCGGCGGAAAGCGCCGTCATATCGCCGTGCCCCGGGTAAACGGCGTGATCTCCGTCGAGCGCGAAAAGTCTCAAAACCGATCCGATGAGCGCGCCCTCGTCGCAATACGGAAAATCGGTGCGACCGACTCCGCCGTCGAATAACGTGTCACCCGAAAAGATATATTTTCCGTCTACGATATAACAAACTCCGCCCGGGGTATGCCCGGGTGTGGAAACAACGTCGAATCTATGACCGATAAGTTCGAGGCTGTCCCCGTCGGACAACGGCACGTCCAAATCGAACGGTTCTACCGACGTGTCGCCGAAACCGAGATCGACGTTGAACCCGCACGATTTGAGCAGTTGATAGTCGACTTTCGACATAGCGATTTTTGCCCCGCATCTTTGAAGCTCCGCTACTGCGCCTACATGATCGAAATGACAATGCGTGACGAGAACGTACTCTATTCGCGCGTTCTTGCTTTGCAAAAAAGATATTATTTTATGCGCATCGTCACCGGGATCTATTACCACGGCACGAAAATCGTCTGTTACTACATAAGTATTCGTCATGCAAATACTCGTGTTAAGGGTATAAATATCCATATCAATTCATTGCGCGGTAAACTTTGTCTACGTTGCGAATAGCCTTAATTTTATTGATCAAAAGCTGCAATTGTTCGGGCGACGCTATGCGCACGCTCAAAGAAATAACAGCTTTGCTGTCCGGATCTACCACGCGCGCGGACATAGCCTCTATCGACAAATGCATATCCGATACTGTTTTGGTGATCTTTGCCAAAACACCGCTCGAGTCCTTGCTTTCTATCGTGAGCGAAACGGCAAACGGCGTAGGACGCTTATTGTCCCAATGCGCCTCTATCAAACGGAACTGTTCCGCACTTTTTATATTCGGGCAGTTATCGCGGTGAATAGTCACGCCGCGGCCGCGGGATATATATCCGACTATACCGTCCCCCGGCACAGGCGAACAGCACCGCGCAAGCCGCACCAACAAATCGTTGCTGCCGCTCACCACGATACCTCCGCCGTCGTGCTTTTTGGGTTGCGCGAAATTCTGCTCGGGTTCGATCGGGTTTTCGCGCTTGTAAAAATCGATCAACTTGAGCAATATCTGATTGGGAGTATATGCGCCGTAACCCACTGCCGCATACATATCGTTATGAGACGAAAACGAATACCGTTGCATGATTACGTCAAGCCATTTGGGCACAAGCAACGACGAGAGCGAATACCCGCGCGCCTTTGCTTCGCGCTCGAGCAATTCTTTGCCGCGACGTATATTCTCTTCCTTCATCTCGTGCTTGAAAAACGCGCGTATCTTGCTCTTTGCCTGCGAGGTTTTGACGAATCGCAGCCAATCTCGGCTCGGACCTTTCGACGTAGGCGACGTAATTATATCCACGTAATCGCCGATCTGAAGCTTTGTTTCGAGCGGCACTATGCGGTTATTAACCTTTGCGCCCACGCATTTATTGCCGACTTCGGAATGAACGCAATACGCGAAATCAACGGGCGTCGCGCCCTCGGGCAATGCCATTACGTCGCTGCGCGGAGTAAACACGAAAATTTGTCCGCTGTACAAATCGAGTTTGAACGATTCGTAAAACTCTTGAGGATCGGCGGTCTGTGCTTTTTCCGTTTCCATAACGCCGCGCAGCCATTCGAGTTTTTCGTCGAGATCGGTATCAACGGCGCGGTTTTCTTTGTACTTCCAATGCGCGGCTATACCGTATTCCGCTATCTTGTGCATCTCGAACGTGCGTATCTGTATTTCAAACGGCATGCCGTAATCGGTCATGACCGTCGTGTGCAGCGACTGATAGTTATTGGGCTTGGGAACGGCAATATAATCCTTAAATCTGCCAGGTATAGGTTTCCACTTGGTATGGATCGCGCCCAGCACGGCATAGCAATCTTTAACGCTGTCAACAATCACGCGTACGGCAGTAAGATCGTATATCTGCTCGAACGTCTTGTGCTGATTGACCATTTTTTTGTAAATACTGTAAAAATGTTTCGGTCTTCCGCTCACCTGTCCGTTGACGTTGAGTTCCGAAAGCGTAAGACGTATCTCGCAACAAATCCTATCTACGATATCCTGTCTTTCCGCGCGTTTGAGCGATATCTCCTCGACAAGCTTACCGTATGCTTCGGGATGCAGAGTTTTTAAGCACAGGTCGTCAAGCTCGCATTTATAGAACGACAAACCGAGCCGCGACGCGAGCGGTGCGTAAATATCGAGCGTTTCCATTGCTATCGCTATCTGCCGCTCGTGCGAGAGCGCATCGAGAGTGCGCATATTATGCAGTCTGTCGGCGAGTTTGATCAATATAACGCGTATGTCCTTTGCCATTGCAAACAGCATGCGCCTGAAATTTTCGGCTTGCTCTTCGAGCTTGGATTTGAAAACGATCTTTTCGAGTTTGGTAACTGCGTTTACAAGCTCGCAAACTTCCGCACCGAACATAGCGGTTATGTCGTCCGACGTTGCCGAAGTGTCCTCTATACAGTCGTGCAAAAGCGCAGCCGAAACAGTTGCGCTGTCCATGCCAATATCGAGCAAAATATTCGCAACGGCAATAGGATGCGTTACGTACGGCTCGCCGGACGCGCGATATTGCCCGTCGTGCATTTTGACAGCGTAATCGAGCGCCTTATCTACAAGCTCGATCTGTTGTTCGGCATACATCAAAACATACCGCGAACGCAAATGCGACGTTTCGCGTTCGATTATTTCTTTTCGCTCTCCGTCCGTCATTGCCATTCCTCTATGGTTTTATAAATTGTGGAACTCGACAGAGTGCAAGCCCCGTTATTTATCGTTATGGGGCGGTTTTGCTTGAACTCTACGAGCTTAAGCTGCGAAAATACCGAAAAACAAGCCACGAACTGCGGCAGTTCGAGCGTGCCGTCGCGCTGATGCAATAGCTTGTACAATGCGAAAATATTAGGCGCGGCATTGCTTGCGCCCGCACGCACGGCGTTGAAATACTTACCGAATATTCCCCTATCCGTCTTAACGCTCGAAAACAATTCTCGACGGTTGTCGACGCGCGGCAAAAACACTTCCGCCTTAGTTCGACGGTTTATGTAACCGACCACGTTAAAAGACGGCGGATAATCGAGGAAAATCACCTTTTTATAATTCTCGAGCATAAAATTCTTTCCAAGCTCGGGAGAAACCATCAATCGTGTATACACGTTTGCCGCGGTCTCGGCGAAAATCTCGTGCATGACAACGTTAGGGTTTTTGCTTTCCGCGAACTTATCGTATGTTTTTTTGCAACCGGCGATAAGCAATATTCCGAACCGCGAATCGACCAGCGACGGCAGATCCTCGGGTTCGTACGTAGAAAATCTTATGTCGTCCGCACCGGCATAATTTAGCATGCGCAAAAATCCAGCTTTGGCTATAGTATCGTTTACGGCGAGTTTATTGAGTGCGCAACCGCGCAAATACAACCGCGGCGAATAATCTCCGACTGCAAGCTCATAGACAAGCTCGCGCTCGGTCTCGCCGTTGTAATACGTGTTCAGTCCGTAAGAATTATACGCAAAAAATTGCAAGCCGCTCGGCGTTTTGAGAATTGTGTGTTCGTAATTGCTTTTGAGCGGCGTTGCCGTAAGCGCGCGAGTTCGCGTCATAAACAGCGGCTTGGGGTTTCCGTTATTGCCCGTAGGTTCGAGCAGCTCGAGCGAGCGCGCAAACTCCTTCGTAACGTCTGCTTCGTCAAGCTCCATGTCGTATTTGATATGCGGAATGAACAGTTCGTCGTCATACTCGGCAAGCCGATCGTAAACTCTCGATTTGAAAGTTTCTATATTTTCTTGAAGAATAGTAAATCCCGCGGCTTGATTGTGTCCGCCGAATTCTTTCAGAATATCCGCGTTTCCGCTCAACAGCTCGTAAAGATTTATTCCGTCGATACTGCGGCATGTGCCTTTATATTCGTCGCCGTTTTTGACAAGCACAAAAACGGGTCGTTTGAAATCTCCGACGAGCCGAGCGGCAAGTATACCCGTTATACCCTTCTCCCATTTATCGCTCGTTATAACTATAGCGCGGTGTTCGACGAGATTCTCCGCTTTGAGCATTTTTATGGCTTGCACATACAGATCGTCGCAAAGCGATTTTCTGTCGTTATTGGCGTTGATTATCTGTTTCAAACGGTCGTTTATTATCTCGGGCTCGCTCGAAGTGAACAGCTCGAACGCACGGTACGCGCTGCCCATGCGCCCTGCGGCGTTTATGCGCGGCGCTATCTTGAACGCTATATCGGACGAGGTGACGCTCTTGAGCTTAAGCTCGCCTATGAGCGCAGAAACGCCTATGTTCTTGCTCGACGACAAACATTCGAGACCTAATTGAACGATAAGTCTGTTTTCATCGGTCAAATCGACAAGATCGGCAATGGTGGCTATAGCCGCAAGATCCAAATACTTGAGCGCCTCGTCGATACCGCCGAGCGCCTGTACGATTTTCAATGCGACGCCCGCGCCGCACAGCTCCTTAAACGGATACTTGCAATTCTCCTGATGCGGATTTACGATGACGCAATCGGGCAATTGCTTGCCGACCTCGTGATGATCGGTAACCACAATGTCCACGCCGAGGTCCTTGGCAAGCTCTACTTCCTCTACAGCCGAAATACCGCAATCGCAAGTCAATATCAGATCTGGCATTACGTTTTCTATTATGCGTTCGACGCTTTCTACGTTCAGCCCGTAACCTTCGCCTAATCTGTCGGGAATATGAGTATATACTTGCACGCCGTGCTCCGAAAGATACAACGACAGTATCGCGGACGCACAAATGCCGTCGGCGTCGTAATCGCCGTACACTACCACACGCTCGTTGTTCTCCATGGCAAGCTTTAGCCGTTCTACCGTTTCGCTCATGCCGAGCATGGTTTCGGGCGGATAGAAGTTTTGAGGATCGGGATGCAAAAATACGTTTATGGCGTCAGCATTATCGTATCCACGCAAAATCAAAAGCTCTACAAGCTTTTTGTTTAACCCGAGCGATTTGCTCAAACGTTCGACAAGCGCAGCGTCGGGTGTAAAGTCATTGATTTTTTGCGTAGTCAAATTCATGGCGTATCCGAAATGTTTATGTCAAAAAGCCTTCGGTGTGCGAAGGCTTTTTAATGTTATTAAGCTTGTACCGGCGTCTTTTCCGTTTTCTTCTCGGGTTTTACGACGGTCATGTTTTTGTCGCCTTTCTTACCTATGCGTTGGAACAACGCCCACAGCGACGGCGCGATAAATATCGAGGAGAACGTACCCGCGAACAAACCGATTATTATCGGGAATGCGAATATACGTATATCGCGTACGCCTATTATGGCGATCATACCGATCATGATCAACGTTGTTATAGTTGTATTTATCGAACGCAACAACGTTTCTTTGACCGATTTATTCGCTATATCCTCGGCGGACATATTCTTTGCATAAGACGACTTCATGTTTTCGCGCACACGGTCGAATACGATTATCGAGTTATTGATAGAATAACCGAGTATCGTGATCAATGCCGCGATAAACGTGCTGTTGATCTCGATACGGCATATAGCCATCGCACAGACCATGATTATTATGTCGTGGAACAAAGCGAGTATGCATGCGATACCGCTCGACAATTGGAATCTCAATCCGATATAGCAAAGCATGAATATGAGCGCGAGCACTACCGCAAGCACTGCCGTAAATATAAGCTCGGACGATACCGTAGCGCCCGTAAAGCCTACGTCCTCGACGTTATCGCCCATATCGACGAGTTTCATGCCCTCCGCAAGAGCGCGGCGCACGCCGTCGGTAGCGTTGACCGATTCGCACGCTATTATTATCTGCTTCTTATTATCTTCGTTACGAGTGACCGCATCTACGGCGTCTCCCGAAATAACGATATTTTCCGTGCCGTTATTCAGCACGTCTATCACTTTGCCCGCAAAAGCTTCCCGCAAATCTTCAAAATCGGGAGTTTGCACTACTTCGCTGTACGTGAGCGTTATTTTTTTGCCGTCGTCGGAAAAATCGATAGTCGGCATAAAGCCCAAAACTTTGGTATCGATCGTATTTCTGATCGCGGGGAACACCTCGTCGCTCATTTGAGCCTCGGTGACGCCTTTAAGCGCAAAGCACTTGACGCGAATCGTGCTCGTAGAACCCGAGCCTTGTTTTTGCATATTGTCTACGCGTACGTTATACTTGCCGTCGCCTTCGAGCGCGGGAACTTCCGTGAGCGCAGCCTCTATCTTATCGCAATATTCTTGATAATTCTCGTCGGTAAGCTTACTTCCAAGCCCTACGCTGACAGAGAAACCGCCGGCAAAATCGGTGCCGAGATACAGCGGAGAGCCGAGCGTAAAGTTAAAAATTATCATCATTATCGCCGCAACGACAACGATACCGAGCGGTATCAAAAATATCGTTTTGCGACGCTCGACGAGGTGCAAATCTTTATCGAGGAGGCTATCTATTCTTTTCATGCGTTGTCACCTCCTTCCGTAGTCGCACGCGCTTGTTTGGCGTTTTTCTCCATTTCGCGCAAGCGTTTCTTTTCTTCCTTCTTTTTGCGCTTGTCCTCAAGTTCCTTGTCCATATCCGCTTGTATCTGCGCATCGGTAACGTCCGCGCCGAGATCGGCGTACTGCTTGGAGCGTCTGAGATTGTAAAGTTTGGCGTTGTAAGAATTGAAGTTGAGGAAATACTTGATTATTCCGCGAGACACCATGAGCGAAGTAAACAGCGAAATCAATACGCCCACAAGTAGCGTGAGAGCAAAACCGCTCACAGAGCCGGTGCCGAGCAAAAGCAGCAGTACGCAAGCTATAACGGTAGTAACGTTACTGTCCAAAATGGAGAACAACGCTTTCTTAAAGCCCGCATGGTACGCAGCCATGATGGATTTACCGTTGCGATATTCGTCCTTGATACGCTCGAATATAACTATGTTTGCGTCGACAGCCATACCTATACTCAAGAGTATACCCGCTATGCCGGGGAGCGTGAGCTGAACCCAAGGCAAAACAGACAAGAAGAACAAGTAAAGAATAACATAGAATAACAGCGATATAGACGCGCCTACGCCCAACATTCTGTATATTGCGCACATAAACGCTATAACGAGAATAAAGCCTACGATACCCGCTATCAAGCCGTACTTGAGTGCGTTATCACCGAGCGTGGGAGAAATAGTATCGATCTGACGTTGTTCGAGCGCAACGTCGAAAGTGCCGCTGTTTATTTGGTCGGCAAGTTTTTGCGCGGAATCCGCAGTGAAGTTGCCCGAAATTATCGCGTTTCCGCTTATAGCCAAATTTATCGTAGGGCTGCTTATCGTCGTCGATTCTTCGCCTATCGTCACGACGATATCCATGGTTTTGTTTATATTATTGCTCGTCGCATTGAAGAACTTATCCTGTCCTTCGCTCGTAAGATCGAGCGAAACCACATAGCCGCCGTCATTGGGACTGTACATAGCCGACGCACCTTTAACGTCGTCACCGGTCAAAACGGTCTCTTTTGTTTCCGTCAATACGAACGAGACCTTGGCGGGTTCGCCTATGATCTTCAATATATCCGAGGTGTTCTCCACCGACGGAACGTCCACTCTGATACGGTCGTTGCCTTCGATGACGACCGTAGCTTCGGCATAACCTTTACTTACGAGCAACGCCTGCAGCGACGCCCGAGTACCTTCGAGTTTGGAAGCGAAGTTGTCCGTATCCGTTTCGGTAGCTTGATAAACCGCGTAAACGCCGCCTTCGAGGTCGAGTCCGAGCTTTATATTGGACATAAACGGTTTGTAATTCCAAAAACCGAACCGCATAGGACAAAATGCGATCAGCATACCCAATACCAAAGCTAAGCCTATAAAAACAAGCTTGACTATAGTTGATTTTTTCTTGACGGGCTTATGCGCAACCTCTGCTTCCGCCAAAAAATTTTGTTTGTCCATAAATCCTTCTCCAAAGTATCTCTTAAACGAAAAGCACTATATTCCGTTTTATTTACATGATACCCAACTATTATATAAAAATCCGCCGATTAAGTCAAACACTTGAGCGTACATTATCCGACAAAAAAGAAAATTTTACGCTTTTAATTGCAATTTTCGGCGTCTTCTATCGCTTTGACTACGAGCGAACATTCGACTCGTTTTTTCATAAGCTCGCAAGCCGGCTTGTACGGAATGTCTATCGTACCCATAAATTTGTACGAGTTTGCCATACAGCCGCCCGAACAGTAATACTTAGCCCAACAACTTTCGCAATCGCTCTTTGTCGGCACGGAACAGTTGTAAAAGCTTTGACGGACTTCCTCGCGCAATTTACGGTCGAACACCGTGCCGAGCTTGACTTTTTCTATTCCGTCGAACTGATGACACGGATATACCGACCCGTCCGGCGATACCGCCACGTATTCTCCGCCCGCGCCGCAACCCTTCAAACGCTTTGCCGCGCACGGCGCGTGATCGGAATCGACCATGAAATGGAAGAAGTTGAACCATTTTTCGGTCTTGCGCCGTTCGATATATTCGAGCGCGAGCTTTTCGTATTCGGCTTTTATCGCGGGAATGTCCTCGTCGCGTATTGCAAGCGGATGCTTTTCGTCGAGTACTACAGGCTCTATCGATATCTGATCGAAACCCATATCGTTTAGATACAGCACGTCCGAGCAAAAGTCGAGGTTTTTCCGAGTGAACGTTCCTCGTACATAATATTTCCCTTTTCGCAACTGCTTAAACCGCAATGCGTTTTTAAGTACGGTCTCGTGGGTGTCTTGACCGCCGAGCGTTTTACGTACGCCGTCGTGAACGCATTTGCGTCCGTCTATACTTATAACGACGTTGTGCATTTGCTCGTTGAAAAACGCTATATCGTCGTCGGTCAGTTTATACGCATTCGTTGTAATCGTAAAGCGGAAGTTCTTGCCGAATTCTTTTTCTTTGGAACGCGCGTAATATACCGTTTGTTTTACAACGTCGAAATCGAGCATAGGCTCGCCGCCGAAAAAATCGACCTCGAGGTTGCGCCGCTTTCCGCTGCATTCTATGAGCATATCGATAGCGGCTTTAGCCGTATCGAACGACATATTGCGCCGCTCGTCGTTGTACGTGCCGCCGTCCGCAAAACAATATTCGCATGCGAAATTGCAATTATGCGAAACGTTCAAGCACATCGCCTTAATTATCGGCGTGTACGGCGGAAGCTTTGCCTCGAGCGGCTTTGAATAAAGTATGCCGTCCGATTTGAGCGCGTCGATCTCCGCCCGCGCTTCCGAAATTTCGCACGATGAAAACGGCGACATATCGTCGCCGTCCAACAAAGCCTTAACAACCGCGTCAATCTCGAAGAACGAACCGCTCTCGGTATCGAGCGCGAACAATCTGTCCGCCAAGCCGAAGGTGTGAACCATTATTTTTGCTTCTTTTGCGGATTGAGAACCTTTACGTCCTTACGCTCGCACGATTGATTGCCTACCGTGCAGCTTGTTTTGCAAGCGGACTGGCAGCTCGTTTGGCACTCGCCGCACGCCGTGTCGCAACCGTTGTCTATAACGTTTCTCTTAACGACTTTGATATGTGTCATAATATCCTCCGAAATACAAAGTTGGATTTGTATTATTATACAATATTCGGGGATATAAATCAAGCGATTGCGCACACTTTTCGCAATTTACATACTTGCCTTTTTCAGTTTTTTCTCCGGATATTCACGGCGATTATTCCGCTTATCATTCCCGCTACCATACCGAGCACACTGTCGTTGAGCAAGTGCAATCCGAACGAGAAATTCATATCGAGCAACGAAAATACGAGATACGACAGCCACACGAATATAAAGCCGGTGATCATGCCGCGCAGCCATCCGTTAGTCGGCTTTTTAAGCGAGATCAAGATACCCGCAAACACGGCTACGGTTTTGATAACCTGATTGATTATGGGTATAGCCTTATCGGGTATATTGCACCATTTGACTATGAGCGCCGAAAGCAACACGCCCACCAGCGCTACTATCAAGGCTATGATATTCGCCTTTACTACTTCGAAAACATAACCTCTGTCTTTTTGTTCCTTGTGTTCACGTTTCTGCCTTGCGCGCATAAAAAAACCTCCGCATACATCAATACAATATGCGGAGGCGTTTGCGGATATACTATTTTGAATTATTTTTTTGCGGGCTTTTTAGCCGTGCTCTTTCCCGCGCTCGTCGACTTCGAGGCGTTTGCGGATTTGCCGGCAGACTTAGTCGTGCCGCCGTTTTTTTTCGCGGGAGCCTTCTTGACGGGCTGCTCTGCGGCGTCTTCCGTCGCAGCAGGTTCTTCGGACGCGGCGGCGGTTTCTTCTGCCGCGTTCGGCTCGATCGCTTCGATCTTTTCGGGTTCTTCGGCTACCGCTGCCTGCTCCTCTGCCGCCGCTTGCGCAGCAACGCTCGGCTCGTCGATGTTTTCGACGGTTTCCGCAACGTCGTTCGCAGTTTCGGTAGTTACGGGCGTTTCTTCAGTCGCTATATCGGACGGAGCAACTTCGTCTGCGACGGGAGTTGCCGTATCGGATACGGGCGCTGCCGGCACCGGTACTTTACTTACTATCTGATACAAAGCTTGGATATCGAAAA
>CAJUNM010000028.1 GCA_910587805.1 uncultured Christensenellaceae bacterium
AGTCGGTAGTAAAAGGCGATCTATGGGACTACGGACCGACAATCACCGTTATTTGTGAAATGTCTGTTGCGTATTCGGTGTGATTTAGTGCATAGCCTGAATTATCTTTTACAAATGTTTCAAATTCTTTCTGTATTTTTTGAGTTCGCTTTCCCCGAAACGGTTTAGAAAGTTGTCTATAGCGGTTATTAACTCTTTTCTATCGGTCGGGATACTTCCGTGTAGTTGAATTGCGTTTGATGCGCCCAAAGCGGCAAAATGTGTTTTAATATCTAAACCTTTTACAAGCATTTTTAATTCTTCGTATTTTTCCGTTTCGCTTTCTTCCGTCCAATTACCTTTTTGAATTTCGCCGTCCAATCCCGACGTTGGGTAAATCGTAAGCATAGACGCGCCGACGATTTTCGGGTTTAATCGATTAAATATTTTCAATGTATTTTCAACGCCTTGCTTGCTTTTGTCCTTGCCGTAGATACCCGTCAAATAGAAAAAATTATATTCCAGCCCCGCTTCGTCGAGTTTACGGCACTGTTCCAAAATGTCGGCAGAGGTATAGCCCTTGTGCATAAATGATAAAGCCTCGTCGTCGCCTGTTTCAACGCCGATCGTAATTCCGTTATAACCGCAACTATGTAACTGTTTTAACTCGTCAACGCTTTTCGGCGTTATGTCGGTTATACGCGCAAAACAGCCGATAGTTTTTAATCGGTTAAGATATTGTTTAGATAAATATGCTATTTGCCGTAATTTTTCCGTTGATAATACAAACGGATTTGCTCCGACTAAAAACATTCTCGTTACGTCGGGGGTAAAATAACACAACTCTTTCAAATCGTCCTCTATCTCGTCAATAGGCGACATTTTGAATTTGAAAGGTATATCTTCGTATAATGTGCAAAATTTGCATTTATGGTGTGTACAACCCGCTGTAACTTGCAATAGAGCCGACCAAGCCTCATAAGGTGGACGCCAAACTGTTCCCGTGTAGTGCATAAATAAAATACCGTCCTTTTGTTTTTCTATATTATAAATCTTGTTAGTACAATATTTCAAGTACTGTCTTTATTTAGTAGTACTATCAAAAATGATACTAATATATTTGAATTACTTTTCTTAATACGCTATAATGAAAACAAGGAGTTAATATGGCGGACAACAAATTCAGAAAAAGAGAAGTTATGGCGCGGTGCGTGCCTATGAGTAAATTGCAAGCGGTCTTAAGCGGTAAATGGAAATTTCTCATTCTTTGGTATATCGCTTTTTATAAAATGCAACGCTTTGGGGAATTACTGCGTCGAATGGACGGCATCACGCAATCGACGTTAACTAAGCAGTTGCGCGAGTTGGAGGACGACGGCTTTATACACCGTGAAATTTATAAAGAAATTCCGCCGAAAGTAGAATATACCTTGACGGAACTCGGAAAAAGTTTTGTTCCTGTTTTAACGCAAATGATGGTGTGGAGTCAAACGCATTTGTGCGCGCCCGACTATGTATGCCCGTATTCGGAAGAACGAATAAACGAATTGCTTAATTGATAGTTTGAACGCTCAAACCGAGTGATCGAGCGGATAATCCGCATAATTTTGCGGCAAGTTGAAAATTCACAAGCATTGAACGAACTTTATAATATAGTTGAGGTTTATGGACAGGCGGAGAAACGGTTTGTACAATGCGTGAGTCACAAATCGATTGACTTATGCGTAGCGGCGTGATAAACTACAATCATGCCGTTTTTGCAATTCAGCAATGTAGATTATTCGTACCCTACGGGCGATAAAGATTTTATTCAGGCGCTGTATTCGGTGGACTTGACCGTCGAACGCGGCGAATTTGTCGCGCTTGTCGGCACTAACGGTTCGGGCAAGTCGACGCTTGCGCGGCTTGCTAACGGTCTGTATGTGCCCGATCGCGGGTTTGTGACTGTAGACGGACAGTCAACGGGCGAAAAGGGCAATCTTTACGATATTCGCAAAAAGATCGGCGTGGTGTTTCAAAATCCGGATAATCAAACGGTGACGACGGTAGTCGAGGACGACGTGGCGTTCGGTCCGGAAAACCTCGGGCTTGCTCCCGCCGAGATCCGCGAGCGTGTGGATTGGGCGTTAGAGTGCGTAGGCATGAGCGAATACGCCAAGAGCAATCCCGCGCGATTGTCGGGCGGACAAAAACAGCGCGTAGCCATCGCGGGCGTTCTCGCGTTAAAGCCCGAACTTATGATACTCGACGAGGCGACGGGCATGCTCGATCCCGAGGGCAGGGCGGAAGTCATGAAAGTGGTTACTCGGCTCAATCGCGATGAGGGCATGGCTGTTATAATGATTACGCATTTTATGGAAGAAGCGGCGCAAGCCGATCGAATAGTAATACTAAAAAACGGCAGGGTCACAGCCGACGGGCGCGAACTTTTTTCGCAGCCGCATGCATTTACCGACGCAGGGCTGGAACTTCCGCTCACGGTGCGTTTGGGCGTAAAGCTCAAAGCGGCGGGACTTGATCTCGGACTTCCGCTCGACGCCGACGCATTTGTCGCTGCGGCGGTGAAGGCATTGGGGGGCGACGAATAATGCTCGAAGTAGTGCGGCTCTCGTATGTATACAGTCCGAAAACGCCGTTTGCGAAACAGGCGCTTCGAGGCGTCGACCTTAAGATAGAGGACGGCGACTTTTTCGGGATAATCGGCGGTACCGGCGCGGGCAAGTCCACGCTCGTCAGTCATTTCAACGCGCTCACGCGCGTGCAGAAAAAGAGCGGTACGGTCGTCGTCGACGGCGTGGATCTATCGGGCAAGCGGCTCGATCTCAAAAAACTTCGCGCCTCGGTGGGCATGGTTTTTCAATATCCCGAGCATCAGCTTTTCGACGATACGGTCGAGAAAGACGTTGCGTTCGGACCGAAAAACTTGGGACTGACCAAGGACGAACAGGCGGCGCGAGCAAAGCAGGCGATAGAACTCGTGGGGCTTGATTACGCGGAGTTTGCGCAGCGTTCGCCGTTCGAGCTGTCCGGCGGGCAAAAGCGGCGCGTAGCCATTGCGGGCGTTATCGCCATGCACCCTAAGATACTCGTGCTCGACGAGCCGACGGCGGGGCTTGATCCCAAAGGCAAGCGCGAGATAATGAAGTTGATACTTAACATAAAGCAACTGTGCCCGACAGTAATAATGATCTCGCACAATATGGACGAGATAGCGGAATATTGCAACAAGATAGCCGTAATGAAAAACGGCGCGGTCGCGGGCGTGTACACTCCGCGCGAATTGTTCGGTTCGCGCGAAACAATAGGATCGTGCGGGGTCGCGTTGCCGCTCGTCACCGAGCTTGCCGCAAAGCTTTGCGCGGCGGGCTTGCCCGTCGATCCCGCGACGCTCACCGAAGACGATCTGATAAAACAATTGACGGAGGCTGCCCGTGCGTGATCTTACGGTAGGACAATATTATCCGTCAAACTCGGTCGTACATCGCGCCGACCCGAGGTTCAAGCTCCTGATACTGTGCGTTTATTTCGTCATGGTTTTTTTCTGCGATACGTTTTTTTCGTTCGCGTTCGTGACGGTGTTTGTGCTAGTCACAGTGTTTATCGCGCGCGTGCCGTTGCTGAAAGTGCTCAAGGGCATTAGACCCGTGCTTATCGTTCTGCTTTTCACTACCGCGCTTATGATAGTGTTTTACCGCGACGAATCCGCCGCGCCGCTCGCCGAGTGGTGGATATTCAAGATATATTTAAGCGGGATATATGCCTCGCTCAAATTGGCGTGGAGGTTGTTACTGCTCGTACTGATGCCGTCGCTGCTCACGCTTACGTCCACGCCGACGGAGATATGCGACGGATGGGAGAGCTTGCTTACCCCGCTCAAATGGATAAAAGTGCCCGTGCACGAGCTTGCGCTCATAATGAGCATCGCGTTGCGATTGATCCCTACGCTTGTCGATGAGACCGATAAAATCATGAACGCGCAAAAAGCGCGATGCGCCGAGTTCGATTCGCGCAATCCGTTCAAGAAAATAAAAGCCATGCTGCCGGTGCTTATACCGCTGTTCGTGTCGAGTTTTCGCCGAGCGGACGAGCTTGCGGACGCTATGGACAGCCGTTGTTATCGCGGCGCGAAGGGCAGAACGCGCATGAAAAAATTGAAGTGCCGCGCCGGCGACGTTATTGCCTTGCTTTTTTGGTGTGCGGTGTTCGTGTGCGTGCTGTTCCTCAAATATAATTGGCTCAATTGGGCGTTTATACCGCTGCTCGGGATTTGAAGGCACATTCATCGCGTGATACGGGCTACGCTCGGCGAACACGCTCGGTTACGTAGTATGGTCTACGCGCCCTTCGCGTGTTCGCCGACTGTTGCCCGTCTGACGCGCGACTGTGCCTTCAAAAGTCTTTTTAACAGAGGTGGATTTATGCGATATAAGATAACATTGAGTTACGACGGGAGCGGGTTTTGCGGTTGGCAGAGCCAAAAGAGCGGTGGCAGCATACAGGACGCCGTAGAGTTTGCATTGGAAAAACTGACCGGCATAAAAACGCGCGTCACTGCTTCCGGTCGTACCGATGCGGGCGTGCACGCGCTCGCGCAAGTCGCGCATTTCGATATAGAAAAGGATTTGACGGAAAAAACGGTTATAGGCGGGCTGAATGCGTACTTGCCGCGATCGGTGCGAGTGTTGGCGGCGGAGCGTGCGAACGATAATTTCGACGCGCGCAAGTCGGCTAAGCGAAAGACGTATATGTACTTGATGTACCGCGGCTCGGAGCTGCCCGTGCTGAGCGGGCGCGCTTTGTGTATCGGCGATAACGTAAACGTCGACGCGATGCGCGATGCGGCGCGTTTTCTTGCGGGAACTCACGACTTCAAAACGTTCATGGCGTCCGGCGGCGGCGCAAAGACGAGCGTCCGCACCGTATACGACACGCGTTTTGAAGACGATAAGTTTTTTGTAAAGTTCTATATAACGGCTAACGGGTTTTTATATAACATGGTTCGCATCATAGTCGCGCAATTGCTCAAGATCGGCAAGGGCGGCAATATCGACATGCGCGAGCTTATCGCATTGTGCGACCGCAATAACGCCAAAGAACTCGCGCCGCCCGACGGCTTGTATCTTTATGACGTAAAATACGAGTAGTATCTGCCGGATTAGTTAAATATTTTGATAAACTGTTGATAAAAGTTTAGAATTAGATTAAAAATATTAAAATATTTAATAATATACTTGACAATGTTAATATTCGGTATTATAATGCGTATAAATATACGGAAGGAGACGCGCATTATGAGAAGAGTACCCACAAAATGTCCGATATGCGGAAAGTCTACTCACGTTGCGGTGGTGAAATGCGATAATTGCGGCACGACCATAAGCAACAAGTTCGGATTTTCCGCGTTCGATAAGCTCGACGGCAAGCAGACCGAGTTTGCGCTCGCATTTATCGAATGCGAAGGTTCGATCAAGGAAATGGAAAAGCGGTTCGATATTTCATACCCGACCGTCAAAGCGCGGCTCGCCGAGATAAAAACCGCACTCGGTCTCGCTGCGGCAAAGCAAACCAAACTCGATATTTTACGCGAGCTGGAAAGCGATAGGATCAATGTGGACGAAGCGATAAAGCTTATACAAAACAAGGAGGATTGACATGAACGGCAAGTACAAAGACGAGCTTGAACTCATAATGAATATGTACCGCAGCGGCAAGATCACGGGCGATCAAAAGGACGAGTTGGTCGCCGCGCTCGATAAGCGCAGCGGCAGAGACAGGGCGCGCGATTGCAAAAAGATCGTGTTTCGCGTCATCACCGAAAAACGCACGGACGCCGCTACTATAGTAAGCGTGCTTTCTGCGGTTGTCGGAGTGGACAGCGTGGCATTTGACGAGCGTAACAGCTTGGCGACGGTCATAGGCGAATTCGACGTGGACGGTATAATAACCGCCGCACGCGATGCGGATATTCGTTTGCGCGTCCGCGACATCGATATCGATTACGTTCCCGAGCCGAGACTGCAAAAAGAAGCAAAAAGCGAGGCTGCCGAAACGCCCGTCGAGCGCGCTGCGGCAGAAACTCTCGAAACTCGCGAAGAAACCGAAACATGCGAAACTCTCGAAACGCCCGATGAAACGGAAAAAGAAATATTCGCGGACGATGACGATGACGATGACGACGATTTCGACGATGGATTCGATGACGGTGATTACGACGAGACGGAAACGGAGCCGGACGACGTTGAGAACGCCGAGCGCGTCGAGCAAGAGCAAGACGACGTAACGATACATATAAACGATTCGCGTTCGCTGTCCGAGTTTTTGAAAGGGCTGGGCGCGCGCATTTCCGATGCGTTCGATGCGGGCGTAAAAACGTTGCAGAGCGACGAGTTCGGCAAGAAAATAACCGACGCGGTAGACGGCGGTATGAAAGCGGCGAAGGACGCAGGCAAAAAAATCGCGGACTTTGCGGATAACGTGGTCATAAAAACCTGCGATCTCGGCAAGCGCGGAGTAGTAGTAAAGACCAAGGCGGAACGGTACGATGTGCCGTACTCGGAAACGGAGGCGACGGTCAAAATAGTTACCGATACGGATGTGGTGGTTTTTTCGGGCGACGCTAATACGGTCAAAGCGCAGAGCAAACCGTACTTGCCCGACGATATGTATTACGCGCTGTGCAAGATGCTCGACAGCGAGTTCACCGGCAGATATAAGTATGCAGGGAACGATACCGTGCTCAAGCTTTCCGTCAAGCCGAAGAATAATTAGTTTATCTTTAATATTAACGGCGGCGGTCGCCGCCGTTTTGTTGTTTAATAAACTGCGGTGTTGAGTGGAGTATTTTGCATAAAAGCGACGGCGCGATTGACAAGCATGCGCTCAAACGGGTATAATATGTTTATTAAAAATTCAAGGGAAAGTGCATGAAACACGGTATTAAAACTATCGCGGGGGCGGTGACCGCGGCAATATTCGCAGTCTTTGCGTTCGGATGCGCGCCGACGGGCATTTGGCGTATCAAACAGATAACCGACGTCGTATCGCTTCACACCGAATTGCAAAAAGATTATCTCGCGGACGGGTACAACAATATAGCGGAGTATGCGAACGGCGTCGAAGAGCTGAGCCGCCCCGCGCCCGTTTTGCTCGAGTGGGAGTACGAGAACGCGAATGCGAAAAAATACGTTCTCGAAGTGTCGCGTTACGAAAATTTCGTTAAGCCGATAAAGATAGCTACAGCCGAGCCGCGCGCCGAGGTGTACAATCTCGAAACGGGCGCGGAATATTTTTGGCGTGTGCGCACGGGCAAAAGCGTTTCGCCGGTATCGAGTTTCACGACCGCCGCAGCAGCGCCGAGAAACTTGTACGTGGACGGCGTGACGAACGTGCGCGATCTCGGCGGTTGGAGCACTTGGGACGGACAGACCGTAAAGCAGGGCATGATCATTCGCTGCGGCAGGCTCAATAAGAGCGAAACGCCCGAAGTGGAGATAGAGATCACGGACGACGGCATAGCCTTTATGCGCGACGTGCTCGACGTGGCTACGGAGATAGATCTGCGCATGCCGGACGCGCACAATACCGAGACGGGCGGCATAACTCAAAGCCCGCTCGGCGCGGACGTGAACTATATCAATATCCCTATGGAATGGGTTATGGGCAACAGCTTCGATTATTTGACGGACACGCAGTATTATCCCGCGATACGACGGTTTTTCGAGGTCGCGTCGAACATAAACAACTACCCGATTATATATCATTGCAATATCGGAACGGACAGAACGGGGTTGTATGCGTTCCTCATAAACGGACTGCTCGGCGTTACCGAACATGATCTGTACCGCGACTATCTGTTTTCCAACTTCGGAAACATCGGCGGAGCGCGATCGGTATCTAATATCAAGGCGTATGTGAACAAGATAAAAGAATACGCCGGCGACACGTTCGATAAGCAGGTCGAAAACTGCTTGCTCGATATAGGCGTGGAGCAAGCGCATATCGACGCGGTAAAAAGGATAATGCTGTAAGCAATAAAGAATTAAACGTTGCGATACGTTAAAAGCGGCTGTCAAACGACAGCCGCTTTTACGTTACTTGGTATCGAATATTTTGAGTCCGCGCAGTGAAGCTTGGCGGAACAATGCGTTGGCGATGGTCATATTTTTGCTAACGCCTTCGCCGTTGCGGTAACAAACGCCGAGATTGTACATGGCGGCGGGCAGTTTGGATTCAAACGCCTCGCGGAACCAATAAACCGCATGCGTAAAGTCGCGTTCGATCTTTTCGCCTTTGTAGTACAGTTCGCCGAGAACGTTTTGCGCTTCAGGTTCTCCCGCGAGCGCGAGCGCCGACAGTTCGTCGAAGTTTTTCCAGAACTCTCTGTCGGCAAGCTTATCGCGGTATTCTTTTTGCGCCGCTTGATTTTTTTTGGCAAGCGCTTGCTCTTGTATTATTTTTTCTTCCGAAAAACCTATAGAAGTATTGTAATCGCGTCGCGACGCGGGGTTTTGAAGCGTGTTGTATGCTTGCTTTACCTTATGTAATTCGTCGCGGCTGTGCTTGTCCGTATTTTTGGAATAAAGCTCGACAAGCTTTTCGTACGCCGCTTTAAGTTCTTCGTCGGTCGCCCATATCAAAACGCCGAGCGTACCGTAGAGCGTATTTTTGGCAAGCTTCATGTCCGACGACTGTTTTTTCGACCATTCTTTCGCGTGCGCGGCCATTGACGCCAAAAACTTTTCGTCGGTGTATTGTTTGCGTCTGCGCTCCATTTGCTCGTTCATGTCTTTTATTTCGGCAGACATCATGTTGAGCGCTTTATCGAGTTTTATAAATTGTTCGTTTAGTTCTTTGCGGCGCGTGTGCCACGTAAGCGACGTAGTGTCTTGAATAGTCGCGGCGACCCCGTCGTTCTTTTCCAAAGCGTCGCGCAGCGTCATTATTCGCAGTTTGGCGGATTCCACTTGTTTCGTTGCGGTAGTGTCCGTGTTGCCGAGACTCGAGAGGCGGCGCAGCCACGTCAACTGCGATTCGAGTTCCGTCACTTGATCGGTCTTGCGCGCGATCTCGCGGTCGCGGTCGAACAGTTCGGATTCGAGTTCGCGGCGGTCGTTTATGTACGACTGCTCGCGGCGCTTGAGTTCGTTCATTTCGCCCGTCAGCTTGTTTATCGCCGTCGACAGCTTTTGAGCTTTTTCGTCGCCGCTCTTGAACCCCGCCGCATATCCTTCTTTGTACGATTTGGAGGCAACGGCGTTGAGCACGGCGTTCGCATCCTTTTGCACTTGCGCCTCGTACTTCGCGTTTGCGCCTGCGGACGCATTGGGGCGGTTATAGGCGGCTTGCGCGTTCGCTCGGGCTTGCGCCTGAGCGCGCTCGGCGCGGCATTTGCCGTCGTATTCGGCGCGCTTTTTCGGATCTATGAGCACGTCGTATGCCTCGGTTATCTCGGCGAAACGCTTGGCGGCGGAATCGTTGCCGTGGTTCACGTCGGGATGATACATCTTGGCGAGCGAGCGGTAATTCCGCTTTATCGCCTCGTCGGTCGCAGTCGACGTCAGATTGAGAGTTTTATAATAATCTTTCATAATCACACTCGCAAAGCCTTTATACACAAATTATACTATTTATGACGCAAATAGTCAATCTTACGCACATAAAAAAGAAATTTTTGTGAGCGTGCGCGCCGCAGCCGCATAAAAAAAATAAAAAATTTTTCATTCCGGAAAAATTTGCGGCAGTTTTCGTATAGATATAAGTGTAACGCACTTCGAGCAAGGTCTTTACAAATGATTTTTACGGCGGCGTATCGATCTCGATCACCGCATGGTTTTTATTCGATATTTCGGCGCACGGCGGAAAGCGCACTAAATGCAAAGTAATGCAAAAGCACGCAAATAAAGCAATTTTTGCATAAACACTTGTCAACCGAATAAAAGTGTGATATACTTACAAAGACAATGTCCTATCGCGTCGCAACGGCAACGGTAGTTTCGTCGTGCGAACAGAGGTGTTATGAACGATTCCAAAAAAACTATACTTGTAGTCGACGATTCCGAACTTAACCGCGCTCTGCTCGTGGATATGCTCGAAAGCGATTTCAAGATCATAGAGGCGCAGAACGGGTTGGAGGCCATGGCGGCGCTCGTAGAGCACGAAATGGAGATCTCGCTCATGCTGTTGGATATCGTCATGCCCGAAATGGACGGGTTTGAAGTGCTCGCCATGATGAATAAGCAAGGGTATATCAAGACCATTCCCGTCATTATGATCTCCGCCGAGAGCGGCGGATCGGTCATAGACCGCGCTTACGATCTCGGCGCTATAGATTACATAAACCGACCGTTCGACGAGCGAACGGTCAAGCACCGCGTTATGAGCAACTTCGTGCTCACGCTCAAGCAAAAAGAACTGTCGGAAATGCTTTCCGAGCAGATATACGAAAAAGAAAAAAACAACAGTCTCATGATAGAGATACTGTCGCACATAGTCGAGTTTCGGAACGGCGAGAGCGGCTTGCATGTTTTGCACGTGCACACGATCACCGATTTCGTACTCAAAGCGATAGTCAAAAAAACCAACAAGTACGGGCTTACGCCCAAAGATATACGGCTTATAGACAATGCGTCGGCTCTGCACGATATCGGCAAGATCTCCGTGCCGAGCGAAGTTTTGAACAAGCCCGGCAGGTTCACGCCCGAGGAGTTTGAAATAATGAAGCGGCACACCGTCGAGGGCGCGAACATGCTCGACAATCTGCCGTTTCATAAGGACGAGGCGCTTGTTAAATATGCGTACCAAATTTGCCGTTGGCATCACGAGCGGTACGACGGCAGAGGCTATCCCGACGGGCTTAAGGGCGACGAGATACCCATCGCCGCGCAGGCGGTGTCGCTTGCCGACGTTTACGACGCGCTCACGAGCGAGCGCATTTATAAGCCCGCGCTGTCGCACGAGCGCGCTATCGAAATGATACTTAACAACGAGTGCGGAGTATTTAACCCGCTGCTCTTGGAATGTTTGAAAGATATAGCGCCCACGCTCAAGAAAGAACTCGAGGTAATATCGTTCGGATGCGCGTCGGAGGACAGTATCGACGAGTCGGTGCGTCAGATCATGCGAACGGACGGCAACGAGATTTCGAGCCGCACGCTCAATCTTATCGAGCGCGAGCGATTGAAGTTCAAATATCTCGCGGATATATCGGGCGAGATCACTTTCGAGTATATAGCCGCGCCCGAAATGCTCAAGCTGTCCGATTGGGGCGCGGACGTATTGGGCGTGCCGTCGAATATCCTCGACCCGCTCAATAACAAGAAATGGTGCGGTATATTTCGCCGCGACGACTTTGACGATTTCATAAAGCGCATTCACGCGACTACGCCCGAGCACCCCGTTGCGACCGCCAAATACAAGCTTGTCATATCCGGCGAGGAACGGTGGAACAAAGTGATCGCAAAGGTCATGTTCGGCGGCGACACCGAAGCGCCCGAATTCGAGGGCGCGATATGCAAAATCACAGACATCAACGACGAGGTGATCACGCTTGCCAATCTCGAGGAAAAAGCGGAGCGCGATCAGCTTACGGGCTTGTTCAACAGGGAAGCCGCGCGCGTGCGCATATCAAAGCTTCTGACCGAAAGCAACGGGAAAAAGTACGCGTTGGCGTTTTTGGATTTTGACGATTTCAAACAGGCAAACGACAGGCACGGGCACCAGTTCGGCGACGAAACGCTTATAGAGTTTGCGCGTCGCATACGCGCCAATATCCGTGCCAACGATATCGCGGCTCGCGTCGGCGGCGACGAATTTATAATATTCATGGAATATAAGGACAACGTCGAGGCTCAGGTTGCGCGTATACATAAGCGCATGACAGGCGACTTCAAGGGCTTTTATATCGGTATCAGTATGGGCGTGGTTTGCGCCGACGAAAACTGTATCGATTTCGACGAGCTTTATCACAAGGCGGACGTTGCCGCGTATTCGGTAAAGCGCGCTACTAAAAACGCATATAAGATATATAACGATTCTTTGTCCGAACTGCTCGGCGACGACGGGGAATAGGGAGGGGTTTATGACCGTAAAAGAGTGTTACGACGCCATGGGCGGCAATTACGACGAGGTTTTGAGCAGACTGCGCGACGATACGCGCATCGCCAAGTTTTTGGGCAAGATCTTAGCCGATCCGAGTTACGAGCTGCTCGTGACCTCGATTGCAAACAATAATGCGGAAGACGCATTTCGCGCCGCGCATACAATAAAAGGCATTTGCTTGAATCTTGCGGTCACCAAACTGTACGGCTCGTCCAACGCGCTCACCGAAGCGCTCAGAGGCAAGTCGGAGATAACGGACGAGGCGCACAAGCTTCTCGAAGCCGTAACGAACGATTACAACGCGACTATAGACAGCATCAAAAGTTTGCAAGCGTGATCGAACCAATGACAGTCATATTTCGGCAGGTCCGATAAATGATATAAAACACAGAATATAATTTCGGGAGGATTTATCCGTGTCTAAGAAAAGCGATCTTAAAAAAGCGATAGCAGAGAGCGAAAAGGAGATCGAGGAGCTTGAAAAAAAGCGCACGCGTTCGCAAAGCGCGCTTCTCGAAGCTTTGCTCAACAATACCACGCCGAAGGAAACCGACAGAGAATACTTTAAAGTATTCACTTCGCTTATAGAGCTTGAGCGCGCCAACTTGAGAAAACTCACAGAGGAACTCAACAGCCTCGATTGAGTGTTTTGCGTCGCCATAAATTGCACTTAATACCCTACGGGTATTATTTTGCGTTCCGCGATTTTTTTATGTTTGCAAAGAACACGCTCCAATAATATCGTGCGTGTTCTTTTATATATTAAGCCTATATTATATAGTTTCCGATTTTTCTATGAGCCGAGCGAACTTGTTTTCGTTGAGTATCTCGTTTGATATATACTTGCCGTTGCGGAATACCGCATAATTCGTCCAAGCCATAGGTGCGTTTTGCGCTTTTTCCTTGCTGTCGATAAATACGCTCGCGAAAGGAATGCCGTTTGCTCTTGCGTACTCTTCCGCAATCGGAACGTATTTCGCAGTAAACGGGCAGCCGTGAGTATAGTACACTACAAACCCGCTTTTATCTATGTGCGGCATCTTGGCGCACGCCTTGAACTTCGGCACGGGCGCGTTTTCGTCAAACGGCAAATACAGCAGGGTAAAGAACGGTTCGGCGGTGTCGGCAAGCTTAAAACCCTTGTATGAAAGATGTTTCGGGTCGGATAAAAACGCTTGCTTTTTTCCCGACGAAATGACTGTTATGCCGAGCTTGCCTTTATCTTTCGCGTCGGAAATGCAAGAAGAAAGCAAATCGTTTGCATAACCGTGACCTTTGAACGAGCCGGATACCCAAAAGCAATCGATATGCATATAACCGTCTGCCTCGATAGGCGCCCAAGCGTTTTCCGCGGGGATGTATTCGATAAAGCATTTTCCGCGTTCTTTCGATTTCAAAAATACAAGCCCGTCTTTTAATCTTTCGGCAAGCCAAGCCTTTTTACTCGCTACTTGAACGTCATTGTTGTTCGATATGGCGCAGCAAATATGTTCGTCGGCTAAATTCTCGCTTGTCAGTTTTACGTATTCCATGATATACCTCGCTCATTTATTATATCACCGATGCAACGGCGCGGCAAGCTTATTCAAGGTGTATATTTCGACAAAATACGTAGCGAAAATTACGAACGAAAAGTAATGTATCGATCATATTATAGATATGGTTTTTGCTCGGCGAGAGTAATATTACCATGCTATTATGGTTTTGTAATCAACAGCCCAACCGCGTTAAAACTGTTGACAAAAGCGATCAAATTGAGTATATTGTATTCTCGGCGTCGGCAAGCTCGGTAAACGGAGTTGAATACATGCGGCGTCGCAAATCATGCAGGAGGTTTTCATGACTTCAAAAAAACGTTTTTCGACTATATGCGTTTCGTCGGTATGCGCGCTATCGCTTTTGGCGGGCGTTGCGACGGTTATGCCGAATAACGGCGTTATCGCGCTTGCGGAGACGGACACTCGAACTTATGCGTATTATTACGACAATCTCACAACGGCGGACGGCAACGGAGAGCAGACCGAGTATACGCTCGCAAAGAAGTTTTACGAGGCGTTGGAAGAGATCGAGCGTTCGGGAGACTTCAGGACGGGCAGCGTTTCGTATTCGCTCGCTTCGGTATTGACGTCCGATCAGATCAAGGCATGGGTGGTCGACGGCAATTTGGAAATTCCCAAGGCGTTCGGTGCGGCGAGAGATTCCTTCTTGATGGATCATCCCGAATTGTTTTACATAGACATGTATAAGCTGACAATAAGCGCATCGCGTTCGGGCGGCGTCTACTCGGCGTATGTAGACAGCGGCAGAGCGGCAAGCGTTTACAGAGACAATGCGTTTTCGACCGAAGCCGCCGTCAATAAGGCCATAAACGATTATAATGCGGCGTTGAACAAGATAGTCGGCGACGTGAACAAGACCGTTGCAAGCGATAAATCGGGTAAATCCGAAGACTTTTTAGCCGCGACCGCCGCCAACGAAGCGATCGCTGCGAGCGTTACTTACGATTTCGGCGCATACAATGACTTTATCGAAAACGGCGACGGCGCGTCCACCGCATCGCTTACCCATACCGCATACGGCGCGCTCGTGCTAAACAAAGCTGTTTGTTCGGGATATTCTTTCGCTTATAAAGCGGTAATGGATCAATTGGACGTTCCGTGCGTGATCGTCAGCGGTTACAGCAAAGGCAAGGATAAAAACGGCAACGACACGGCGGGCAACGTCGGTCACGCTTGGAACTACGTTTATTTGCAGACCCCGCAAAAAGAAGCTGTCGATGCAAGAGGCATATCCGCTCTTTCGAGCGAGGAGGACGGCGGTTGGTTCGCGTTCGATACAACGTGGAACAGCGTAAGCTCGGACAAAAACAAATATTCCGTTATGGATTCCATGACCGCATTAAGTCAGCATATTGCAAACGGCGTAATATCGTCGTCGGAATACTCGCTCAATTATCCAGCGCTCGCCTCGTTAAGCTACGAACAGCTTTGCGATCCCAATAAGATGGATAAAGAGATCGCATACGGCGGTTTTTCGTACGCGAGTACGTACAGACTCGTAGGCGGCGTATACGACGCCAACGATCATGTAAGTTACAACGGTTACGGCGCGAAGAAACTTCTCGAAAAAGAAAATCTGCGTTTTGTAATGCGCTATTATGCGTTTAACAACGGCGTCGGCAAGTGGACGTTATGGACGGATCTTGCGAATTACTCGGATTTTGGAGCGAGCGGTATTTTTGACGAGCAAGCCGGAACGATAAACCGCGTGTCTTTGGCAAGCAACGTGCATTATACGCAGTATGCCGTTATATCCGGCGTCGACCCCGACACCCCCGTTACCGCATTGAACGGACAGGTCATTTACGACGTAAATTGCTTTTATTCGGATTCGGAGAATGTAGAAAAGCATGCGACGTTTATTTCGATGTCTATGGAGAACCAATCTTACGGCACGTATACTCCCGCGCCGTATGTAATTTCCGATCGTTCCACGCCCAGTTTCTGCGCCGATTTTACCATTAGCGACAGCATGAGCGAATCGTCGAACAGTAATATAATGTCCGACGCAAAGGCTATAAAATTCTCGATCGTATACACCGAGCCTTTGTATATCCTCGACGAATCTCAGCCCATTTCGATAACGTTCTCCGCCGATCACGAGAATACGCGACAGTTCGCGGGTTTTGCCAAATTCGACGACGGACAGTATGTGCATTTGGTTAAGGATGAAAACGGCGTTGCCAATACGTTGCAGTTCAAATTCAAGCCGAGTTTGATGTACGAGCATAACCGCGAAGGTTACGCTATCTCGTTCCATAACGTCGGTTCTGCGAAAATTGTGGAAAAGAAAATCGACGGGCAACTCGTTACTACCACATCGGATAAAGCGCCCAATCACGTATACTACATGTTCTCCCGCAATTATTATGCTTGCTCCAGAGTATTCGGAGACGGCCGTCTTTGGGTAAGTTGCTGCGCTCAGCCTACGCTCGTAGACAATTCGGATCTTTCGGCAATGGACTTTAAGGATGCGGAAGGCAACAGCACTTTCTCCGAGCAGGAGCGCAGTCAGATGATGCTCGTGGTCAATAAGGTTTCTCCGGATACCGAAAACGATATATTGAACGAAATACACAAAGACAAGAATAACAACGTCGGCAAAAAAGATATTAAAGCGAGCCAAACTTTCGATATCGATTTGCAGATTTGCGGCAAGTTCGCAAGCATTCCCGACGGCAGCTACGTTAAGATCGCGCTCGGATTCCCCGAAGGCTACGGCCCCGAAGACGAGGGCGTAACGTTCAAGATTTTCCACCGCAAGCACCTCGGCGGAAACAAATATATAATCGAAGAGATCCCGTGCGTAGTGACAAGATTCGGTATCGTCGCTACTGTCAATAGTTTCTCTCCGTATACGGTGGTCGCCGTGCCCGAGAAGAAGGCAACCACCAAAACCGTCATCGCAACCGTAGACGGTAAGGGCGGCAAACTTTCCAAGGAAGACGGCAAGATCCAAACGGTCGAAAAGGACGGGAGCTATACGTATACCGTTTCGCCCGACGAGGGATATAAACTTTACGGCATCACGCTCAACGGCAACAGCGTTATAGACAGAGTAGTCGACGGCAAACTGACTTTGACGTACGACGAGCTGTCGAGAAACAACGAGCTTGAAATGAAATATATATCCGAAGAAGCGGCGGTGCGTTACGAGGCGAACAATATCGTCGAGCCGGTCAAAGTTATAGTGTCCACCGACAACACCGCTTCCAAATACACGTTCGTACATGGCGAAGTGTTCCCCGAAGCGTTGAGCGCGGGCGCGATCGCAGGTATAGTCATAGGCGTTATTGCCATCGTTGCCGGCGGAGTCGCCATAGCGGTAGTCTTGATCATAAAGAAGAAATCTTCTTCGAGAATATAATATCCCCCAATAAAATCCGCCGAGCTGTCGGCGGATTTTTGTTTGAATGAAAAATGTTGTAACGCCGAAATTAACGGCGCCGCGAATTGATACCGATCATGCGTCGCTTTTTTCGGATTCGGAGTTTTTGAGTTTGACGGATTGTTCGCGTTTTTTGAAAACTTTGGGAAATGTGACGAAAATCACGACGGTTGTTATGACGCCCGCAACGAAGTCGGCGATACCTTCGGACATGTACACGCCCTTAAACCCGATATAATGCGTGAGCGCAAAGCACAGCGGGATAAGTATCACGACTTTGCGCAGAACTGCGAGTATGAGCGCCGACGCCGATTGCCCTAATGCCACGTTGACGTTTTGCAGCGTCATTTGCACGAAGAACATTATAGAGCCCATGAGAAAATACGGCGTGTATGCTTTTACTATGTTCGTCACGTTTTCGCTCGCCGAAAAAACGTATGCGTATAGTTGCGGCACGGCAAGTGAGACCGACCATACCGCTGCGGCGAATATAAAAGCTATGATTGTAACGTATTTGATGCCTTTTTTCAGCCTGACCGTGTCGCCTTTTCCGTAATTGTAACTAACGAAAGGCTGTAATCCGTAACCAAGCCCGTTGAGCGGGAGCGAGATCAGTTGCAACGCGCTCAGCATGATCGTCAAAGCCGCGGTGTAATCCTTGTCGCCGCCCGTCGAGCCGTTAAGGTTGATGTTGAATACTATTTGTATGGCGCATTCGGTTATCGTCATAATGAACGGAGTGATGCCGAGAGACAGTATGCCCGCTATCCTCTTTGCGCACGGTTTCATGTTTTTGAACTTAAATTTGAATATACTCTTTTTTGTAAAAAAGAACGCTATTATCCAAACGAACGAGATACATTGCGAAAGAACGGTCGCAAGGCTTGCGCCTTTTACGTCCATGCCGAAAACGAAAATAAAAAGAGGATCGAGCGCGATGTTGACAATCGCGCCTATGAGCACAGAAAACATAGCCGTAAGCGAATAACCTTGCGCCGTTATGAAAGGGTTGAGTCCTTGAGCGAGCAGAACGAATACCGTTCCTATCGAATATATCTTCAGATACGATACCGCAAGTTCCACGGCGCTCGGCGGACAGCCGAAAGCGATGACGATTTGTTTCGACAGAAAGAACGTCGTCACGCTGAGGATCACGCCTATGCACGCGAGCATAACGAATGAGGTGTTGAATATCTTGTTAGCCTCGTCTTTGTCGTTTTCGCCGAGCTTTATGCTCGCACGCGGCGAACCGCCCAAGCCTACGAGGTTGGCAAAAGCTTGAAGTATAAGCGTTATCGGCAGAACGATGCCCAAAGCCGCCAAAGCGTCCATGCCCGAACCGTCGATCTTGGCGACGAACATTCTGTCGACAATGTTGTATAAAAACGTTATAAGCTGCGCGATAACCGCCGGTATCGTCAGTTTGAAAACCAGCGGCAGTATTTTTCCTTCGCCTAATTTGTCGGTCGCGCTTTTCGTTTCGGGGTTATCGTTCGGCATATCGATTACAATTATATCATAAGAATAGCGGAACTTCAAGCGATTGCGCTCGATACGAATGGTAAAAGCATATATAAACTTAAACGTTGCCGTCGATATTTTCGTTTTTGTCGTTGCGGCAGACATTGTAGATAATACCGCATTTTTCGGCATACTTATTTTATGACGGAAGCGTGCCCGTCGCGGTTTTGCTTGACAGACTTTACGGCGAGTGATAAAATATATTCGATATTTTAGGAGTGTGATTTATGAAGACGTTAAAAAAGATTTTGGCGGTTGCGGTATTTTGTTTGTTTCCCGCATTGACCGCCGTCGGCTGCGGAGTCTTTCAACCCGAACAAGACCCCGAACCGTCGATCACGTACACTTTCGCCGAAGTAAACTATCATTACCAATACGATGTTGCGATCGAAGAATATTGGCAAGAGAAATATACGATCGTAAAGGGTGAAACGTACTATATAGACGAGTTTTATACGCCGCCCGAGAAAGCCGGTTATACGTTCTTGGGCTATACGCGCGAACAAGGCGGTGCGGGCGAGCTTGTCGAATTGCCGTTCGGGATCACGGGCGAGGGCGGCTCGGGCAAGATTTATAATCTTTACGCCAAGTACGAGCCTATAGCGTATAATGTCGTCTATCATTTGAACGGCGGCGTAAATTCGCCCGATAATCCGCAGAGTGCCACGGGCAAAGTGGTCTTGAAAGATCCCGTTAAAGACGGTTGCGTGTTTTGGGGTTGGTTCGAGGACGAGGATTTCAAAACGCCGATAAAAACTCTTTCGCTCAGGCTCGACGAGGAAGATACGACCATTCACTGTTACGCAAAATGGGGCAGAGTAAGCACGATCTCGTATTCCGTGAACGTGACCAATACTACCGCGTCGCATATCAAAATACACGAGGACAACACAAAAACGTCGTATACGTCGAACGGTCCGACCGATACACGATTTAATCTCGACCATCATACATATGCCGGTTATTTGTTCTTGGGCTGGACTTACGAAGGACAGACCGAGCCGATGCGCGGCATAGATCTTACGACGATCACGATTCCAAAAGAGCAAGAGGGCGATCTGCATTTCGTCGCAAATTACGCGTACGCAACGCCATTGCAAAACAATCCCGATCTTACTACCGAAACGGTAGGAGCAACGTGCACGATCACCGTTACGAGCAATGTTCGCGAAATAATCATAGCGGATAACCCCGACTACTCTATAATCAAAGCCAATATCGTGATAAGATACCGCGGCGACGAGCAACCGAAACTGCTGTATTCAGGCACGTTTAACATAACCTTTGAAAAGATCTCCGACGAAACGTAATAAAACAATAAAAACCCGACGTTGCATTATAACAAGCGTCGGGTTTTGCTAATAATCCCATACTTGACAAAAGCGGGAAAGAAGTGGTACAATACAAGTACGACGCATGGGGCGGCATACGAACAGAGGTAAAAGATGAGACCCATGCGGGGATAGCGGAGCTGAATCCGTTTAGATACCGCTCGTACTATTACGACAGAGAAACGAACCTTTACTATTTGAATACGCGATACTACGATCCCGAGACAGGCAGATTTATCTCTCAAGACGACGTGTCCTATCTTGATCCCGAACACATCAACGGGCTTAATCTGTTCGCCTACTGCGGCAATAATCCCGTGATGAGAATAGACGAGAACGGTAATGCTTGGTGGGAATTTTGGAAATGGAATTGGGCAGAAATTGGGAAAGCAATAGGTGCAGCTGTTATTGCAATTGCAGCAGTAACTGCTTTTGTTGGACTTGCAATAGTTACTGCTGGTACGAGCGCTTTGCTTGCAACGGCATGTATGACTATTGCGATTAGTGTAGGTGTGGGTGCTATAGTCGGCGGTGTTGTCGCAGGTCTAAATGGTACAAGTGTTGCCGCAGGTATTTTGAGTGGTACGGTTAAAGGAGCGGCTGTTGGCTTTGCTGTAGGAATGGGTATTATGACAGGAGGTGGTACATTTTCTGCGATAGGTGGATTTATGGCATTCGTCGGTGCTGTTGGCGTTAATTTTTTAGCAGGAATAGTTAATTACACAATAGAAAATGGCATGAATGGACGTGAATTTAATTTGGGTGATGCTTTTGCGAGCGGTGGAATGCAAGCGTTGTTTGGTATGTTTGCTTTCGGTGCGGGCGCACTTCTTGGAGTATCTGGTATGTATAATATACCTGGAACAACTAAAATGTTTTCTGGGCAATGGATTGGTAATATAGTATGGGTGCAATTCATTAAAGCATTATTTTATTATCCGTTTAATTGGGTATTTGGTACAGTACAAAAAACTTTGTTTAGTGGAGGTCGTTAATGCAGATTAAATTAAAGTCTAATAGAGATTTTTTAGTGTATATGTTGTTACCTGTATTTATTGCGGTTGCTGTTGTTGTTGGCTTAATGTTGGTAGCGATGTTTATAAATTATGAGATTCAAAAGGAAGCGACAGTAGCTTGTATATGTTTGGTATGCTTTGATGTTTTATTGCTTATAGGAATAATCATAATCAAATTTTATAAAGGAAGAAGCTATGAATTTAATAACGATACAATAGCTATATATAAAAAAAATAAGAAAATAGATGAAATATCTATTAAAGATATACAAAAAATA
>CAJUNM010000029.1 GCA_910587805.1 uncultured Christensenellaceae bacterium
GTATAAGCACCATTTGGAATTACACCATACTCAAACCTCAAAATCGCTTAAATATGTTTACGCACCACACGCGGCAATGCCAAATGATATTTACATTATAACATAAAAAACCGTACTATGCAATGATTTCGCACAGATCGTTATCTATTATGACGCGAAATTCTCCGTCTATTTTTTCTTTTGCGCTGCTTTCCAAAAGAAGTGCGAACACGCCGTGATATCTTAAAAATTTGTAAATTTCCGCAAGCTCGTTACGAGAAAAATAACTTTTCAAATTTATAAACGCGACGAATTTTATATTCGTCAAATGCACGAGCGCGGAAAGATAATTGACGAGCTTTTCCGCATAGCCGTCGTAATCGTCTTTTACGGCTATGCCGAACGCTTTGAACAATACTTTTACGGGCGATTCGTCGCACCAATCGATCTGCACCGAGCTTTCGCAATCGAGCTTTTCAAAATAATCGGATACCGACTTTGAAAGATCTGCGGTTTCTTTAGGGAATTTTTCCTCGGCAATATTCGCGAGTTCGTTAAAGAGCGCGTTGCCGGTCTTTTTGTCATTGACATTGAAATCGAGCACGTTTTCGACGAGCAACCCGCATTTCGACAAATTTACTTCGCGATTTCCGTCGCTCAGCACAAACGGCTCTCCGCCGTCGAACGACTCGAAAATATCCAAACAAAATTGTCTGAACGTCCGCGGCTCTTCCGCGACGAGTACGTTTATGCCGTCGTCGAACGCGGTATCTATTCTCGGATGCGTAAGCTTCATATAAGCACGAACCTCTCGTCGGTATCCACTATTTCGGTGCGGTGTTCGCCCGTCACGTACTCCATTGACGCAAACTGCTTTTCGGTCACCGTCAGCATTTGAACGATCCCGCGTTTTGCCTTGTTTCGACGCACGTTTTCCTTGAGCGCGTCCCCCGCGGTATTATTTAGTATGATTTTGCTGTAGACCGATTCTTGCATCATCACAAAACCGTTTCTTACCAAGAACTTCCTAAACCTCGCATACTCGCGCCGTTCGGCGCTCGTAACGACAGGCAGGTCGAAAAATACTATCAATCTCATAAACCTATAACTCATAAAACTCGATAAGCGACGGATCGCGTTCCGTCAGCGCTTTGAATATTCTTTTGCAATAAAACGATACGGCGTCCGACAACGTCATATGTTTATCGGAAATTTTAACACGCAGATTCAACACGTTGGCTATATCGTGCTTAAGTTCCTTATCCATGACCTCTTCCCCTCGCACAAAAGCAAGCCTGTCTATTATCACGCGGAACGGCTCCATCAAATCGCAGCTTAAATTGTAATAATTGAAGTCGTTGCGGTGGAATATTCCGCTTTGCGTTATGTACCCGTCGCTCACCACTTCGCGATTAAACGCCGACAGCAAAATCGCGTATCCGTAATTGAGCAGCGCATTGATTTTGCAATCGCTGCCGCGCTTAAAATCCAGACCGAACAGCGCGTTAAAATACACCTTGGCGGCGTGTCCTTCGCGATTGGTCGCGTCGCCTGCCTCAACACCGTCGATATAGCTTTCCAAAAGTTCGGCTTTATCGCTCCCGACGTCGCGCAATAACAGCGCTTGCTGTCTTATCTTTTCTTTGACTATCTCCGCCCAAACCGCCGCTTTGATCTCGTTGCTCCACAACAACTGTTCTTTAACCGTGCCGCTGCAATCGTGCCGACCGTAAATCGCATTGAGCTGCGCGTGCGGATTGTGGTATTCGTCGCAAAACACAACGTTTATCTTGCGCTTTATCAATTCCGCGAGCAAAACGCCCGTCACGGCAACAGCCGTACTTTCGACTATAAGCGTATCTATTTCGTCGAGAAATACTTTTTTCGTTTCCTCGCCGCGACAAACGAGATAGCCCATTTTGTATTCGAGTTTACAGCGGTTCTCCGCTACGACGACGCGCCACCCCATATCACGGCAAGAATTTATCGAAATCGATAACTTGACGGTACTGCCCAGTCGGAGACTGCACTACCAATTTGATATGATCTTTAAGCTTGGACGGAATCGTGTTTACCCCAAGCTGTGATCCGTATGCAGAACCATTTGCTTTATTAAAATCACTCAAATCTAACGATTGTCCCCCAGCTTTCATAAAACTCAATATTTTGCATAAAATGACGCACTGTATTTCTGTCGATTTTTCTTGAAATTGATTTCTTAGATTTTCCAAAGTTTTCTTTTGACCTACCATTGATAATCCCGCATAAATTTTCATGCCGAGTTTTTCTGTAAAAATATCATATAATTTAACATTTTTGTCACGCGTAATCCCGTCGTATTTTTCATCTAACTTTATCGTCTTTTTGTATTTTTTTGCTTCATTATATTTATTATTGAACGAACCAACTTTTTTTAGATATGCTGTCATTTCTTTATCTATATATAGTTCTGCGGCATTATCTATAACAATACTTTTATTTGTCTTACTTTTAATATATACAGGTGAACCGTTTACTATTAACAATGAACTTAACCGGATTTTGGGAATTACTATCTTCGGATCGGCAAGCCCGCTCTTTTCGATTATATGCCGCTGTACGCCGTCGGATAATTTTGTCGCCATAACGGGGATTGGCTCAAGAGACAATATAGCTTTCCCTTTTTCGTCTTTACTTTTAACAAGCGCAAAATATGCAATTTTTACTTTATTGTAACCGCCGTATTTTTTCGTATCGCTTATTTTACCTTTTGCTTTCAGCGGGATAAGTTTATCATTCGTTCCCGCGGTCTTTATCGTAGCGTCGAACAGTTGCCCGCTGTCCTCATTTACGAAACGCACGACGCGGCAGTTATCGGTATAATACGTATCGAACACAAGCGGTATATCGCGCACGGGGTCCCATGCGCCTTTCACTCCGCGACGGAACAGCGCGTAATCGGACTTCATTTCTTTCTCGCTTTTGTTTTTGTAATAAGCCGATATATCGTGCCCGTACTCGGTGTTCAAAACGTTACCGACCACGATATTTATATACGCGTCTTTCGCGTGGTGTAAGTTATTAAGCTCACGAACTTTTACGAGTTCGGCGCGGTACTTTTCGGCGCAGCCCGCTTTTTCGGCAAACTCGCCGAATCTGTTTTTGAATTCCGCCGCTTTGCTCGCTTTGGAATATACTATCTCGCTTTCGCCGAAATTCGCTTTGAGTATCTGCGCGACGAGCTTGGTGCTCTGTTGAGTTATGACGAGCTGTCTGCTCTCGAAATCGGCTATATCGCTCGGCGTAAGTTCAGACGTTCGAGTAAGCCGTTTATATTTTTCATCGGATATAAATCCGTGCTTGTGCAGATCGTCCCAGAACCCGCGCATTTTGATTTGAATATCGGCGGGCAACGGATATTTGTCGGTCTTGCGCGCGTTATACTCTTTCTTTACAAGCGCCAAATTATTATCGAAACTGTCGTCGTTCACCTTCGACTGCGGATATATATGATCGAAGTCGTACTTGTTTTTATCGAAAAGCTCGTTTATCTCTATCCGTTCGCCCGAATACATACATCTGCAATTTTGCATGTAGTACGCATACAAACGCTTCGACGAAAAATCGCGTTCCTCTCTGCCGTCGATCTCCGCTATCGCTTTTGCAAATTCGCGCGTATCGGATTTTACGGACTTATACAGACCGAGCAGTTTCTCCTTGCGCGAAACCGTGCGCTTGCCTTTTTGCTCTTTCGTGCCGCCGCGAGCGGTTTCGATCATGATCTTTTTCGGAGCACAGCCCATAATTTTGACGATCTCTTTGACTACGGCAAGCGTGCGCCGCAAGGCGCGCTTTACCGACGGCGAACAGTACATATCGTCGATTTTTTGCTTATCGCCGCTCGCGTTACGTTCGTTGTATTCGAGTATCGCTTTATCGAATCCCCAACGCGCCGCAGTCAGAGTTTCGGATAGATTGGTTTTATTTAACCGCATCGATTGTATTACAGTCAAACATTCGCCCGCCGCGCCGAGCGCTTTCTCGGACGTTATACCGTCGAGCAATGTCCGAGACAGTCTGCCCCATTTCGTAAAAGTGAACCCGCATATTTCTTTGATCTGTTTTTCGGTCAATTTTTTACCGTACTTTGCCGTTATGCGTTTTTTGAGCCTGTCTTTATCGGAAACGAGCGTCGACCAAAGAATGATCTCCTCGCACATTTCGCGCTCGTTTTCTATATTGCCCTCGAGAGTTTTATTGAAAAGTATATACGAGGACAGCGAACTTTTCATATCGCCGTCTATCCCCGTGATGGATTCTTTGGTTATATTCGTCATATCGCAACCATGGATTTTGAGCGCATTCCATATTTTGCTTTTCGTTATTTTCTTCTCCGTATGCGCAAGCTCGTATACCCAATCTATGAGCTTGTCGTCTTTTTGTCCGTTTACTTTGAGATTGTTGAGTTCGCTCAAAAACACCGCTTCGCCATACAAAAGCGAGCCGGTAGGCAAAACGTCTTCCGTCGGGATATACGTGCATTTGCACGTCATGTTTTTGATAAACTTTTCCTCGCTCGCGTCCTTATCTATTACCTCGTCGAAATTCCACGGCGTGATCTTAACATTCTGCATGCCTTCGTGCCGAACAGCCCAAGCAAATTTGCCGCCGCCGAGCGGTCCTACATAATACGGTATGCGGAATTTAAGCAATTCTTCCACGCGCTCCGCAACGCTCTTTCCGCGCGAGTCAGTTTCGCTCAAGAACGCGTATTTACACTTCGCATTGTTCAATATGGCGCTCAATTCGTTCAAATGCAGTTGATGCGGAATAACGCCGTTTGAAAAAAGTTTTTGTTTCGGCAAAAACTCGCCGCGCTCATACCGAACTCTGGCGTCGTTAGCGCCGTTATCGTCGAGCCATCGAATAAATCCGTCTTTGCCGTCGACGAATATTTGTTTTTCCATAAACTTGTAAAACGCGTCGCGCGTCGCTTTTTTATAGCTCTTGTGCTTGTCCATTCCGATATAAGCCGCGTAATTTTTCGCATTGACGTCGTATCGAAAAACGTTTTTGTATTTGTCCGCGCATTGCTCGCGCACATACTTTTTGAGCAGCGACAGATCGTATTTATGCGTGTCGTACGAGTGAACTCGCGCCGCGGAAATAGATTTTTCGCCGCCGAGAATATCCGACAGCACAGACCAATCGTAGATCGCTTTTATCCCGTCGAGCAAGCATCCGTCGTCGTACATTTCTTGGATCTGAGAAAATTTAACGTCGTCGATCGCCGAAAGGTCTATTTTAACATTATCGTCAAGCTCTTTGCCGTACAGATCGTCGGCTTTGCACGTATTGCCGCAAATAAGCCTGAGCACGGACAATGCTCGCTTGTCGGATCTGTTTATGCCGAAAATCTCGGCGAGCTTTTTTTGCTTATCCGATCCGGTTTTTTTGCTTCGCACTATCTCGCAAGCCGCTGCGAACTTCTCGTCCGACATAGAAAACACGGGGCTTGCATCGAACTGCTCGTCGTCGGTTACGCCCTCTGCAAGCGCGGCGTTTATATTGCCGAAAGCCATACGCACGGTATCCGTGCTTACTACGTTCATATTCTCGTTATCGAAAAGAAAATGCCCGCGGCTTTTGATAATATGATGACACGCCAAATACAGCAAGCGAATATCTTGCGGCGCATTTTCCGTCAAGTATTTGCGCAAATGAAATATCGTCGGAAACTGCTTGAAATAATCCTTATCGTTATAATCCGCATCGCCGAAAAGTATGTACTTGGTTGCTATCCGATCGTCCTTATCTTCTGCGAAAAGCGCGCTGTTGTTTAACCGTATGAAAAACGTAGGGTCGACTTTTTCTATTTCCGCGCCGAACAGCGATTGCAATAAACGCAAGCGGTACCGCGTACGCGCCGTACGCCGTCTGCCCGTGCGAAACCCCCTGCGATTTTCCGCAGTTTCGGCTTGAGCAAAAAGGTACGCGCCCCACAACGGCTTACCGCCCGCTTTTTTCAAACGGTACTCCGTATCCGTCACAGCCCAACCGACCGAATCGGTACCGACGTCCAAACCGATAAAGTAATCGTTGCGAACGTTTTTATCTTTTGATTTTCCGTTTTCGATTTTTTTATCCATAAGAGTTGACAATTTCTCCTCGATGTATTACAATATAAATGCTGAACACCATTTGGCAATTACACCATTAGTTCAAATAAGTTTTTCTCACCCCGCCGACTTGCTCGGCGCATCAAGACGATGCAAACTACCCGCTGCGGCGGGTTTTGTTTTTGGGCATACGATAATCGGCTATCGGTATACCGCATTATTATAACATAAAACTATCGGTATGTAAATACCCTCGAACAAACTTTTTATAATTTGCTCCGTCAAAAAATTGACCGCGACGCGAAAATATGTTATCATGCCGAATATGCGCGGACAAAATCTCAATCTTGCTTTCGGTACGGAAGTGATATACGACGACGCCGAATTCTATATAGGCGACAATGACAAAACGGGCATTGTCGGGGTGAACGGCGTGGGGAAAACGACGTTGTTCCGCGTTTTGCTCGGCGAGCAGCCGCTCGACAGCGGAAAGATACACATCGGTTCGGCGCGGCTCGGATATTTGCCGCAAGAGATCGGCTTTGCCGACAAGCAAAAAACCGTATGGGATTATCTGTTCGACGCGCGGCCCGTGCGAGAAACCGAAGCGCGGCTTTCGGAACTTTACGACGAACTTGCCATAGCGGACGAATCGCAACACGACGAGCTATTGCGCGAAGTATCGATCTTGCAATCGCGGCTCGACGAATACGACGCGTACAATGCCGAAAACACGTTGCTCGAACTTATTTACGACATGAGCATCGAGAACGAACTGCTCGGCATGAAGCTCGGCGAACTGTCGGGCGGGCAAAAATCGAAGATCGCGTTTGCCCACGTGCTGTTTTCCAATCCGCAAATCTTGCTGTTGGACGAGCCGACAAACCACCTCGATGCTTCTACCAAAGATTTCGTAACGTCATATCTGAAATCGTATAAAGGCTCCGTTCTCATTATAAGCCACGACGCCGAGTTTCTCAACGCCGTTGTCAATAAGATACTGTTCGTAAACAAGGTAACGCACAAGACGTCCGTTTACGACGGCAACTATACGGCGTTTAAGCGCAAGTATGCTCAAGAACAACTGTTAAAAGAACTGCGGATAACTCAGCAAGAACAAGAGATCAAGAAATTATCCGACTTTGTACAACGCGCGCGTCAAGCGTCGCGCACCAACCATAACCTCAAGCGCATGGGGCAAGACCGCGAAGTAAAGCTTGCCAAAGCGATAGCCGCGCTCGAAAAGCGCGACCGCGAATACAAACACGTCAAGATCAAACTCGAACCCAAAACTCAAAGCGGCAAAATCCCGCTCGAAGTGAAAAACCTCGCTTTCCGATACGACGGCAAGCAAAACCTATATGACGATCTATCGTTTATGCTGAACGCAAACGAACGCTTTTTGATAGTCGGCGAAAACGGCGTCGGAAAATCCACGCTGCTCAAACTAATAATGGGCATACTGCAACCGAAAAGCGGCGAAATCAAATTCAGTCAAAAAACGGAGATCGCCTATTACGCGCAAGAACTCGAGCTGCTCGATCTCGATAAAACAGTACTTCAAAACACCGACGCAGACGGGTATACCGAACTTCAGCTCAGAAATATACTCGGCAATTTCCTTTTTCAAGGCGACGCGGTATTCAAAAAAGTTTCGACGCTCTCCCCCGGGGAAAAAGCGCGCGTTTCGCTGTGCAAGCTGCTGCTCGCGCGCGCCAACCTTTTGATATTGGACGAACCGACTAACCACCTCGATCCCGACACACAAGCGATAATCGGCGAAAACTTCCGCGATTACACGGGTACGATCCTGCTCGTAAGTCACAACGCGGACTTTGCCGAACAGATCGGTATAACGCGCATGCTCGTCTTACCTGACGGAAAGATCGTCGATTATTCCAAAGAACTGTTGGCATACTACTATATTCTCAACACCGATTTCATTTGAAAAAACAAAGACGTCCGAAATTCGACCGTCTTTGTTTTATGGCTTATATATTATCGATTTTCCGAAACGTCGGAAAAATAACCGGATAAAAATTCAACGCGGTGCGTTATCCATTCGCGCAAAAATTTTGCCGCGTCGGCATGAGTTTGAAACGTCGTTACGGTATCGCCCTGCACTTCGTCGACTATCTTGCCGAGATTATCCCACTTTTCGTAGTTCTTGTCAAAATACGGCTTGTACGTTTCGGTAACTTTGTCTATAAGCTCGATCAGCCTGTCGAACGCACCCGCCTCCTCGAGTTCGGCGAACCGTTCCGCTACGGCTACTCTGAACCAATCCGCAGAGAAGAACACGCTAGTCCACGGATTGAGCGCTTGCATTGCGTTAGTGCTCACGTTCGCCGAAAAAATCTTATCGTAAGTCTCGAGCCCGCGCATCATGCCGAAACCGGAATCGAAATCCCAAGGCGCTTGAAAAGTCAGCTTTTTATTGCCGGTCGCGCTGTTGTCGAAAGTAAAGAAAAAGCTCGACCAATCGACGTCGTTGTCGCAAGCGATCTCCGCTATCACAAACGTATCGACCATCGAATCTATATCGACCGCTTTTTCGATAGCGCTACGGCTGTCCGTACAATCGAAGTCTCTCTCGAGCGCGGTGAAATCGGCATTAAACTTCCAAAACACGTTTTTATATATCGCATCGTATATAAGTTTGAACACGTTTTCGGTATAATTTCTGATAAACGTATATTGGCTCGTTTGAATAGACTCGCCCGCTTTAGGCTCGTAGATGTCGTTCTTAATCGTGTATCGCGCGATCTCGCCGTTGTGCAACATTTGACCGGGGTAAAACTTCGTGCCGTCCTCGCACGTTATTTCATATCCGCCCGCTTTATAGTTTACCGTGAACCACTCCCATTGCTCCTCCATATACGCATTGCCGTCGAACTCGACGAGCCAGCCTATATCGTTGCCGTAGTATCCGTCGTCGGGTTCGTTTATGTTTATTCTGTTCTTATTCACTTGCTGCTGCTCGGCGACCATGTACAGTCCGTTATACTCTCCGTTCACCTTCACCTCGGCAAACGCATAATCGGACGCATAATAACCGTTCTCGACGAGCGTTTGCTTTGCAAGCTCGAACACAACGGCGTCGCGCAAGAACGTAACGTCTTTGTAACACGCGAGAAGCACCCAATTCTTGCATTTCGCGCCGTCGTTAAGCCCTAAAAGATTGATCTTTTCGTCGAACTTGATTCGATACGATTTTTTCGGATAATCGGCGGTATTGTTTCCGCGCACTCGCACGTTTGCCGCAGCCGCGGAAAAATTCTCGCCGTTGCGTCCGCCCGTAAGATCTATCTTGCACGGCTTGTATATTTGCGTGGCGTGAACGGAACTTCCCGTTATGTCCGTGCCGTCGTCGGTCGATATGGAGATCGTGGCGAGTTCTTCGGCAAGATTGTCGAATCCCGCAATATTTTTGATTCCCGAAATCTCTCCGCCGCCTTGTGCGTTATCGTCCGGATCGGGATCCGGTATTACGGGCGCACCGTTACTCGGCGCGCAACCGACGAACAATAACGCGCAACAAGCTATCAACAAGCATATATTTCTTATTTTTCTCACGATATCCTCCGTAAATTCGATCGATGTTTACATTATACCATATAAGATAGCTTTAGTCAATATGTATACGATAATTAACACGCCGAATTTTCGGGCACTATTTATAGAGAACTCGGGAAAACGATCAATATGCCCCGACCCAATTGCACGAATCGGCGTTTGAGCCGCACGAACAATATACGCGCGCAGTCGCCGCACCGATCGTGCTTCGCTTGCCCGATTTTCCCAAACATGAAAGCGCCGCAAGGGGGAGATTGCGACGCTTTACACAAGGAAGAAATTATCAGCAAAGAAAAACTTTGCTATTTCAATATACAATATGCTCTTGTTAATTGCGTGGGGTTTTTATGTATTTTTGACGAATTTTGTCTAATCGAAATCGTCGCTGTAATCATCGGCTTTTTTATCGCGTTCGAGTTTAGGTCTTTCTTTTTTTTCCGCCATTTCCGTCGGTTCTTTATTTCCGCCTCGCGCTCGGCGCGCTTGCCCGCGCTCTTTCTTTGCCGGCAACAGCTTAAACGCCGCTATCGCCGCAGCCAAGCAGATCGCGACGGCAGCCGCTATCAACGCAACTCGATCGTTCACCGCAAACGCCGTTGCGAATACGGCTATGCCGAACGTCATGCCCGCGATTATCGCAAGAGGGATCGCCGCAGCGATCTTTATTCCGTTGCTTGAGGAACGGTAGATCAGCCATACCGCCGCCGCCTCGCAAGCGACGAAAACGCCTGTTCCCACCCAAAACAACCATGTCGTTTTCGCAAACGCCGCGTAGGCGGATACGCCGCCGAGCACGAAACACAGCCCGATCAAGGCATATACCGTCACCGCCGCCGCGCTCGATCTTTTCGGCTTTGCCTGCTTGACGGTTTTGACGTTTTTGAACTTGAGCTTATCGCCGCGCTCGGTTTGCCATATTGTATTCAGCTCTGCGGTGAGCGCGCTCACATACTCGCGACGCTTTTGTCCGCTCTCGCCTTTCGCGTAGCGCAGGGCGTTTTTGCCGTACGGCGTGTCGAGCGGCGTTGCCGGCTGCGGCGCACCGTTCCGCGCCGCGGCGGTAAAAGCCGTCTTGAGCTTGCTTGAAAACTCGGCGTCGTTGCGGCACTCGGCGCGGCACAGCATGAGCGCCCACCAGATCTCGCCGTCGTCCGGATGAGCGTCGAGCGCACGGTTGAACTTGTTTTCCGCCGTAGTGAATTTGCCCGCGGCAAGCGCGGCTTTTCCGTCGGTTAGGTTTGACATATGCTAAATAACACTCTCCGAAATATCGCGAAACACGGCTTAACGCTTGGCGAACAGCGTTGCGTCCACGCCGCAAATCGGACATGCGTAGTCCTGCGGCAACTCGTCGCCGTAATACACATATCCGCAGATCGTGCATACCCAAGCGGTCTTGCCCTGCTCTGTCTTAGTCTTCAAAAGCTCGTCCTTATGCGCCTGATAGTACGCGTAAGTCATCGGTTCGCCGTCGGCGAAAATATCCCCGTCCACGACTCTGCCTATGAAAAGCGTATGCGTGTCGTTATCTATCGCGTCGATCTTTTCGCAAAGCATATAACCGAGCGAGTCTTTTACTATCTTAACGTCAACGCCCGTCGTTTCGCATTGCGCAAACTTGTCGGCGTCGCGCATGGACTGAAATCCGAACGTCTTTATGACATGAGGATCGTTATTCAGTCCGATGACGGACAGCGCGAATCTGTCTCCGCTTTTCATTAGCTCATTGGTGTAATTCTTTTTCATCACGGCAACCGCGACGAGCGGGTTATCTCCGCCGCTTATCTGCGACACTGCGTCCACTATGCACCCGCCGCCCTTTGTTGTGAGCACGTACATCCCTTGAGAAATCTTGTACATTATTTTATTGTCTTTCATGCCACTCTCCTTTTAGATCGTTTCGCTTGCAATTCAATTATATAATTATTCGCAGTAAAAGTCAAGCCCAATCGATTAACACTTCGTATCGGCGGCATAACATAAAAACATAGCATAATCATTATATCGAATCGATGTTTATCATTGATTTATGCCTATAAAGCTCAAATCCGGCGGCAACATAAAAAAATCGATACAAAAATGTTGACAAATCGCTTGCGTTGTAGTAGAATATAATAACCGTCGCGCGACGAAAACCATATATGTTTTGTAGCTGCGGCTCAGTCGGATCGGCTGAGCGTTGAAAAAGGCGATACTGTTAATTCAACATTTATAATATGCTACTGTGGCTCAGTTGGTAGAGCAGCTGATTCGTAATCAGCAGGTCGGCGGTTCGAGTCCGCCCAGTAGCTCCAAGCCCCTCGCTTTTTGCGAGAGGGCTTTTTAGTTGCTGCTACGGCATGAAAAGACAACTTTAACGGACGCGGTAATCCTATCGCGTATTTTACATTTGACAAGCCGCGAGGCTTTGTTTATACTGTTTTTATGAAAACAATTTTCGATAATCTGTTTTTCGATCTGGACGGTACGCTGACCGATCCGTTCGAGGGCATCACGCGATCGGTAGAGTACGCGCTCGGAAAGTTCGGCATCGAGGTTGCGGACAGACGCGAGCTTGTCGATTTTATCGGTCCGCCGCTCATACAATCGTTCATGATCCGTTACGGCTTTTCGCAAGCGGACGCCGAGCGGTGCGTACTGTACTATCGCGAACGGTTCTCTACGGTCGGATTATTCGAGAACGCAGTTTACGACGGCATACCGCAAATGCTCGAAACGTTGAGAAGCTGCGGTAAAAAGTTATATGTCGCCACGTCCAAGCCCGAGGTTTTCGCAATACGAATACTCGACAAATTCGAGCTGACGAGGTTTTTCGACGGGGTTTACGGAGCTTCGCTCGATTCGAGCAGGCTCGAAAAAGCGGACGTTTTGGCGTATGCGCTGAGCGAAAGCAAAGCCGAAAAGCCGCGCTCGATAATGATAGGCGACCGTCGTTTCGACGTCGAGGGCGGTCGCGCCAACGGTATAAAGACCGTCGGCGTACTCTACGGCTACGGCGATATAAACGAATTGAAAAGAGCGAACGCCGATTATTTGGCGCCCGCTCCCGAAGATATTTGTAAAATTGTTTGATAGGCTGTATAATTATTCAAATTTTATCGCTATACGGTATAGTATTGATATATTTTTCCATAAATTCCCAATCGGGCTTATTGTTATTATACGGCAAAAACAACTCAATTTCCAAAATAGTTTTCTTGTTGATTTCTTTATTAAACAAATATCTGGCCGCATTTTTTTCTATAATCGGTTTAAGAAACAAACCTCTTTTTTTATTTAATTTTTCTCCCGATTTTAGCCACAAAACAGTAACATGATCGCTTGCAACAAATTCGCCATCATGATAAAATACAACGCCTCGACTGCCGCTATTTGCTATAGTTAAGGCATCTCGAAATATTACGCTACGCGGCGAAGGGCTTACGTAGCCATCTACGCCGTTATTGTATTCACTACTGGCAATATATGGATGAAACCCTTTAATTTGATTCTCTTTAATATATCTTTGCCCACGTCGATAATCGAAAATATCCGTCAATTTAACTCTTTTCCATTTAGTAAAATCTAACGATGTAGTTGGCGCACATATAGACGTCTCATATTTTTTTGATAACTTAATATACATATCTCTTATATATTCTGTCATAAAATTCCAATCAGGTTGTTTTTCATTAACAGTAGGCAATAATAACGGGGTATTTATTAAAAGATCCGTCGATTTCAATTTAACGCCATAATAATATTTTGATACCGCAATTCTTATAATAGTAATTAAAAACAATGCATTATACTTATTAAGTTTATGTGATCTTAATACGGCAATGTTTGTTGTTCGTATAAACGGGAACGGCTGATAAAAAACGCTAAAACTTCCGTCGATACCAACTGTTATACAATTTTCTTTTTCGACCGCATAATCAATGTTTGTTACACGTCGATACAATCCGTTATTATACTTCGATGTAGATATATAACGTGTAGACCCTTTTGAAAGCTCACGAACATTTTCAACATCACCGTATTTTGAAACTAAATCAAAAACATCACCAATCGTAAAAATTTTCCATTGCGTAACGTCTATCATTTTATTTCACCTTCATTGGAAATTAAAAACGCCAAATAATCTTTCACTGACTTTTCAAAATCCTTAACTGAAATCATTTTTTCAAAATCAATATTATAATGACTTTCATATAACCATGATTTTTTATCGTCTAACTCTATACGTATTCCCGATACCGGATCAAGCAATCTATAATCATATAACCATGCCGACTTTGTTGCTTCCCATTCAAAATCGTTACATATCCTTACTGTATTCTTTTTTCCCAATCGTTTCTTACGAAACCCATCATTTTTCCAATCTGCCAAATAAGTTAGACCATTATGCGGCTCATGCGCTTTCCATAGCATAATACAAGTGTTGGTCGCTGTGGGGTAAAACAATTCTGGCGGGCAAGTGAATACCGCTAAAAGTCTATGATGTTGCATCAAACTGTATCTATACTCGGCATATTTCGCACCAGTGGCACAACTTGTGGGAACAATGATTGCCGCAAGTCCGTCTTTCGACATTACTTCTAAAGTTTCATATAAAAATTTTAATTCTTCGGTATCCAAAGCTTTCTCTTTATACGGCGGATTCATTACCACTCTATTTATATTTTTTGATTTTATTTTAGACAATAACGAGAAGCAATCGCCATTTTCTATATTAGACTTACCGTCTTTATGTAATAGCATATTTGCAACGGCTAAACCATAAACAGTCTCATCTTTCTCTATACCGTAAATTTGCTTTTGCTGAATCTCTGTTATTTTTTGCTCACTGTTTTCTGCAAGCGAAATCATTCTATCCATACATTTTGCAAGAAACGTTCCGCTCCCACATGTGGGATCCAAGACAACCGAATTTACATTTAGCTCAACTAAATCAATCATTAGCGTTGAAATATGATCTGGCGTAAAATATTGACCCTTGTCATTTGACAAAGCAGCTTTACTAAATGTCGTAAAAAACTGCGACATTATATCGTATCCGGCGGTTTTAACATTTTTAATATATTGATATATATTGTATTTAATATTAAACCAAACTTGATACAACGTTTGAGCAGTTAAGTATGATTTTTCTTTTTGCAAATCGAGCAAAAATCTGTCATACAATGTGCGAATTTTTTTCCATTTATTCAAATCTTCTCCATATTTATCTATTGTATATTTTAACAAATGTTTTTTGACCTTTCCTTTAATTGTCTCTATATCATCCATTTCGGTCAATTCCAAGTGTTTATTTATGCAAACTAATAATGTGGCGGCAATTGAAGCTCTAATATTATCGGCTATACCTAATTCATGCATTTTATTGTTCAAAATAGAAATATTTTTTGCCAATAATTCTCGATCGAAATCTTTTTGTAATAATGACCAATACCACTCTAAAGAGTTCAACTTATTTTGTGGATGCTTCTCATATCTCTTGCCATCTATAAACACAGCAACTTTATGATCGCCATTCTCTAACTCTTTAACCGCAATCGTTATTATATTATTATATTTTTCATACACTTGATTACCGTAATTATTTACCTGAATTATGGCTTTTTCAAACGATTTATCTGTTGACTCTTTATCTTCGATAATAATGGCGTCATTTTCGTCATTTACAAAAAGCCAATCAGCCTTATTTCTGCCAAATGTCGAAACTTCAAATTCTTTTCCGGTTAATTCGGTTTGCAATTGATTTCTAATCCATTCTTTACAAGTTTTCATTGTTTATCTCCAATCAAATATTAGTGTCTTTATATTTTATTTATATACGCGATCAGATCATCGAACCCGCCGTGCGGATAAGCGGCAATATCTTTGCCGTCCTTATTGATCAAACACTCCGTCAAGAGAAATGTGCGCATGCCTATCTTTTCGGCGCAAGTATCCTCGGTTGCATCGTTGCCCGCCATTATGCACTCGTCGGGCGTACACTCGATCTTTTTCAATATCTCGGTAAAATACGCGGGATTCGGCTTGCACGCGCTCGAGTTCTCGAACGACGTGATAAGCTCGAAATCATCGGGATCGCACCCCGCCCACTTCAATCGTTTGAGCTGAGCCGTCATCGGAAAAAACGGATTTGTCGCGAGCACAAGCCTATACCCGAGGTTTTTTATCTCGCGCACCGCTTGCGACGCGCGTTCGTTGTAGCCGCAGCTTGCTTTTACACCGTCGAATTCCGATTCGTAAAACTCATCGAATACGCGCCTATCGGCTTTGGACTTTTCGCCGAACACGCCGTCGAACACTTCCCAGAACCGCTCCTCGTTGGTGCGCGTCCCGTCGTTATTCATCATTGCGACCACGCCTTTCCACATCGTTTCGGAAAACGCACGCGCGTCGTAACCGTGACACGCAAGTTTTTTCGTGAGCGCGCCGAAATACGCGTCGGTGAACGCTTTTTGATCCATAGGCAAAAGCGTTCCGTCTAAATCAAACAATACTGTTTTTATCATGCCGTCCTCACGATTGTCGATAGTTGCTTAAGGCTATTGTAATTATAACACATTCCGCTATCTCTATCAAGCTTTTCGACACTGATATGTTCGTACGCATAGTAAACGATAAATATAAAACCCGACTTACTCAAACAGTCGGGTTTTTGAAAGACGGTTACTTTTTATTGAATTTACCCGCGAGCAACGCGAGTTTTTCCTCGAGACTCAAGTTCGACGTGTCGGGTGTGCGGTCGCGGTCATACGCTCTGTCGCGATAATCGCGATCGAAACGTTTGTTCCCGTCGCGACGGTCGAAGTCTCTGCGTTCGCCGCGGCGGTCGTTTCTCTCGCCGTTATCGCGTCTTTCGCCTCTATCGGGCTTATCGAACTTGCGACGGTCGATATTTTCGCCGGAAGCGGCGCGCGCCTCGCGTTCGGCTTGGCGTTTTTTCCAATCCTCGTGTCTCTGTGCGCGCTCGGCTTTTATTTTTTCCCATTCCGCTTTCTTTTCCGCACGCTCTTGCTTTTGCTTTTCGTATTCGGCTTTGCGCGTTTCGCGGCGTGCGGGATCGATCATCGTAAGCGCGATACGGTGTTTGTCTTTATCGACGCCGAGAACCCAGACGTTTACTTTGTCGCCGACTTTCAAAATATCCGAAGGGTGACGGACATAACCGTCGGAGATCTCCGAAATATGCAACAATCCGTCTTGGTGCACGGATATATCAACAAACGCGCCGAAATCGGTAACGTTGCGCACCACGCCCGTTATTTGCATACCTTCTTTGAGGTCGTTCATGTCCATGAGATCGGAACGTAGCACGGGCGGAGGCAATGCGTCGCGCATATCTCTGCCCGGTTTTATCAATTCTTGAACGATGTCGTTTAGCGTAAGCTCGCCCACGCCGATCTCTTCCGCGATTTTGGCAGCGCCTGCCTCGGCAACTTTTTTGGGAAGATCGCCGAGCTTAAAGCTCTTGACGTCGTCCTCGGTATAGCCGAACTTATCCAACAGCTTTTGCGCCGCGTCGTACGACTCGGGGTGAACGGCGGTGTTATCCAGAACGTTCTCGCCGTCGCGAATGCGCAAAAATCCCGCGCATTGCTCAAACGCTTTCGCGCCGAGCTTGGGCACTTTCAAAAGTTCGCGGCGCGTCGCGAACGGCTTGTTCGAGCGATACTCGACAATATTCTTCGCCGTGCCGATATTCAGACCCGAAACGTACGCAAGCAGTGCGTACGATGCGGTATTGAGATCGACGCCCACGCTGTTTACGCAGTCCTCTACCGCCGCGGTGAGCGACGAAGTTAATCGTTTTTGCGGCATATCGTGCTGATACTGTCCTACGCCGAGCGAGCGCACATCCACTTTTATAAGCTCCGCGAGCGGATCGAGAAGTCTGCGCGCAATGGAGACCGCGCTGCGGATAGTAAGATCGAGTTCGGGGAACTCTTTTTTGGCAAGCTCGCTCGCGCTGTACACCGACGCGCCCGCCTCCGACACTATAGCATACGATAAAGGTCTGTCGCACTCCTTTATGAAGTCGGCAATGAATATTTCCGATTCTTTGGACGCAGTTCCGTTACCTATGGCTATGCAATCGACGTTGTATTTTTCCACAAGCTCTTTGAGCTTTTCTTTGGCTTGCTCGATCTTTTTCTGCGGCGGCGTGGGATAAATGACCGCATGCGTCAAGAACGTGCCGCGATCGTCTATGATCGCTATTTTGCAGCCCGTGCGGTACGCAGGGTCGAGACCGAGTATGGTCTTGCCTTTAAGCGGCGGAGAAAGCAATAACGGCTTGAGATTGCGCTCGAACGTTTTTATCGCCTGCTCGCTTGCGCGGTCGAAAAGCTCGGCGCGCACTTCGCGCTCGATTGACGGCGAGATAAGCCTGTCGTAGCTGTCCTCGATCGTGCGCTCGATAAGCGCGTCGAACGCCGACTGTTTCTTTTTTGCCGAGGTGATTATACCGAGCGCCGCAGTACGATCGACGTCGACGCGAACCTTTAGACATCTCTCTTTTTCGCCGCGAGTAACGGCAAGCACACGATGGCTGGGTACGGTCGCAACATTCTCGTCGAACTTGAAATACGTTTCGTATACCTTTTTCTTCTCGGCGTCCTCGCACGATTCGTCGGGAACGGCGATAAGCCGCCCGACCGAGAGCGCCTGATCTCTCAAGCTCTTGCGTATAGCCGCATCGTCGCTTATGCGCTCGGCAATGATGTCGCACGCCCCGTCTATCGCCGTTTTCGCGTCCGGAACTTCCTTTTCGGCGTCGATGTACGGCGCGGTCAGCTCCGCCTCGTCGTAAGACGCAAGTTCTTGCGCCTCGATTATGTCGGCAAGCGGCTCGAGTCCGCGCGCGATCGCAAGCGATGCGCGAGTCTTTTTCTTTTGTTTGTACGGACGGTAAACGTCCTCAGCCTCGGTAAGAGTGCGGCACGCGTCGAGCGCCGCGCCGAGTTCGTCCGCCCACTTGCCTTGCGCCTCGATGGCGGCTTTTATCTCGTCCTTGCGTTTTTGCAAACTCTTGAGATAATCGTAACGGTCGGCAAGCTCGCGAATGACTTGATCGTCCGTCGCGCCGTGCATCTCTTTGCGATAGCGCGCTATAAACGGAACGGTGTCACCCTGATCGAGAAGGTCGACGATGTTAGAGCAGTGCTCCTCTTTGAGCGAAAACTCTTCGGCAAGCTGTTTTTTGATATCCATATATTCCTCACTGTGTGCCCGTCGCAAATCCGCCAAAACAACTCTGCGCAGTTCGCCTCGGGTCCGCTTGAAACGGTATATTCATTTTACAACACAAACGCGAAAAATGCAATCGTTTGAACACAATAACTGCGAGCAATAAACGGTAATATACAGCCGTAACTTTTATACTCGCCACCGTATCCGCTCGACAGCCCAATATTGAACGATAAGCCGCCCGCAACGTCGCTTGTCATCGCAATGATCCGATAGCAAATCACCTATCAAGTGTTCTACCGCATATTTCCATCAATAGTCGAATGTTGCTCGCCGCTCGGCTTACATTCCCGTTTTGATAGAATGCGGCAACGCCTGCGACACGATCGGTGATCGCGACGGCAATCGATTTTGCTCAAGCAATCACTGCGCCGCAGTGCGTTGAGGGATATGCCGATACGTATATTATCCGCCTAATTTGTCAACCAAGCAATAAAACGCTTGACAAAGCCGCTCAATAATGATAAAATAACCTCTGCATGGCCCCGTGGTCAAGAGGTCAAGACGTCACCCTTTCACGGTGAAATCATGGGTTCGATTCCCGTCGGGGTCACCAGACGAGGGGTATAAGAACACCCCGAAGAAGAAACCGAATTTTCGGTTTCTTTTTCTTTTGCGCTTTGTTCGGTTTCGCTCTCGCTCCCGTCGGGGTAATCGGGGAAAATCAAATTCAACAATAGTTCCTCTTTCTGCCCGCCTTTCAAGTGGAATAACACTTTCATTTTGTCGTCATACAGCACAACGCGATAAATAAAGATATTGATTAGTTCCTTGCGGTGCTTGGTCTTGGTATAATCGAGCGTGCGGAAATGTAACAGCCATTTGCGAATGTCCGAATAGCTGTATTTCATTTGCATTGCCT
>CAJUNM010000030.1 GCA_910587805.1 uncultured Christensenellaceae bacterium
TATACGCTTTTCCAATAAACGTAAATCGATATTGTCTTTCATGTTTGTCTCCGCAAAATTGCCTATATCGTAGCTTCATTGTAGCATAACCGTAATAAAAAAGCAAGGTCAAAAAACTCCCTTGCTTTAATTCCCCTATGAAATACACCGCTATGCGTCTTTTTTATTTTATCGGTTCAAACGAATTGATGCCGTTTTTGACTATGTGCGCGTTGAAGTCGAGGTCGTAATATATCTCGCCGTCGAGCTCGAGCGGAGCGTCGGTCTCTATTTTTGCGCTTTCGCAAGGTATGCACTGCGCGTATTCTTTGCCGACGTGCTTGCCTTTGACGAAGGTAGGCATTACGAGCATTATCGGCGTACCGACGGGTTTGGTTACTATCATCAAGTCGAGCTTGCCGTCGTCGGCTTTAGCCATAGGCGCAACCTTAATGCCGCTGCCGAACTGCGAGCCGTTGCAAACTCCGACCATCAATGCGTCGGTTGTTATTTCTTTGCCTTCGACGTGAATCGTTACGCGATACGGCTCGAACTTGACGAGACATTTGATAAGCGATGCGATGTACGAAAGGTGATTTCTCGATTGCGAGGTGCGCAGAAGCACGTCTACGTCCATTCCCGTGCCCGCAATATTGAGACAGCGTCTGTTTGAGATTTGTATATAGTCGATTCTTTTGGGCGTGCCCTCAATTATTCCCGCTACGGCTTTGATAGGGTCGAGCGAAGTGAATTGCGTGCCCCTTGCAAAGTCGTTGCCGCGCCCTGCGGGGATAAAGCCCAACCGCGCTTTTTCGGTGTCTATGCCGTTCAGCACTTCGTGAAACGTGCCGTCACCGCCGCATGCGACGATGATCTTTTTCCCGTCGCCGTCGCTCGAAAGCTCGCGGGCGAGTTGTTCGGCATGCCCCTTGCTTTTAGTGCGGTGAACGGCATACGGCAATCCGCGCTCGTCGAGATAGGCGGTTACCTTATCCAAACGTTTTTTACCGTTGCCTTTGCCGGCTTTTACGTTTACTATTATTTCCATTGTTCTTCCTTTGTGAGCTACTGCTTTTTATCGGACTTTTCGGCGACGATCTCCGTAAGTTGATCGTTCAGCCGCGATATTTTCTGTTGCAATCGCACCGCGCGCCGAAGTTTTACTTTATCCATTATCTCGTTGGCAATCGATTTGGGACGGCGTTCAATGTTCTCTGTGGTTTCGCGCTTTGTTCGCTGTTGCTTTTTCGGCGGCGCGAGGTGATCGTACGTGAGGCAGCCCGAAAGCATGATATACAGCGGCGTTACGTCGTCGGTAAAGAACGCGTCGTTTTCGGATGACTTGATCTGCGGCGGCGGCACTTTGTTATAGTTGAGCGAGAAACCTTTGATCCGCGAAAATGCGGATGCGAAAAGACGTATCGACAGCGGGCTGTCATGCTCGAACGGATGCATTATTATGAGTTCGCGCATATAATGAGTAAGGTAGCTCGCAAAATCCTCTTTGTCGGTTTCGGGCGCGGGCGTCGTTTCGTTCATCTTTGCGATAAGCGATTTGAGCGAGCCGGATATGTATTTGGGATCGGTGTGTTCGTTCCCGTTGGTGAACTTTTCGTTTTCGCGCAGTTTTCCGGCGTCGGGGAATATGTCGCCGCACAGATTTTTATTTATCAGTGTGAGCGAAAGCGTGGTAACGTTGGCTATACCGTCGCGCAACGTTTCGAGCGCTCTGAAAAACAGCACGGGAGTGTAGGCGCGCTTAAACGCCGCAGCGTTTTTTACGGACGATCTGGCTTGCTTTATCTTGGACGTCAAGTATTTTTCGCAATCGACTTTATTCAAAAGCATAAGCATCCCGTCCGTTTCCACGGCGGGCGGTATTTTGTAACCGTCGGCGGCGAGCGCCGATTTGACCGTTTGCAGTATTTTACTTGCTTCGCGTAACTCCATACCGAATACATTATATCATATGTCGGACCGTTTTGCAATATTTTAACGGATTTTATCGAAAAATAGAACAATGTTTTATTTTATGCCCGTAAACGGTTGAAAAATTATCAAATTAGGAGTAGAATATATGTGTAGAGATTTGCGAAATTGGACGACCTACGGGATAGGCGGACGCGCGCGAAGTTTGGTTATAGCAAAAGACAGGCAAAGTCTGTGCGAACTCGCGCCGCATTCTCTTGTACTCGGTTTCGGCTCGAACGTACTCGTATCCGACGAAGGTTACGACGGCGCGGTGCTGATTAACCGCTACGACGAAACGCGCTTCGACGGTATGTATGTTTATGCGGGGTCGGGGCTGCGGCTCGGCGCGTTGAGCAAAATGCTTGCCGACCGCGGGCTTGGCGGCGGCGAATGGTTTTGCGGTATCCCGGGTACTGTCGGCGGCGCAATCGTTATGAATGCGGGCGCGCACGGCAATGACATTAGCGCGATCGTGCGGTCGGTCGACGTGCTCGCGGACGGACGCGTAAAAACTCTGACGCGTGACGAGATACCGTTTTCGTATCGGTCGAGCGGTATCGTCGGAACGGTTGTCGGCGCGACGTTCGAGTTTTATCCGCGCGAGCGCAAGCTCATAGACGCGGAAACGCAGAGATTTTCCGCATGGCGCGCCGAACATCAACCGCGCGGTCGAAGCGCAGGCTCGGTGTTCAAAAATCCCGACGGCGCGTATATAGCCGAGTTGATTGACAGCGCCGGACTTAAGTGCAAGCGGATCGGCGGCGCGGAGATCTCGCAAAAGCACGCCAATTTTATAGTCAATACGGGCGGGGCGACCGCCCGCGACGTTAAGCGTCTTATAGACGCGGTAAAAGTCGAGCTGAAACAACGTTTCGGTATCGACGCAAAGGAAGAAATCAAATACATCGGAGAATTCGTTTAGATGGCGTTTTGGGGCGACTATCATACGCATACGACCTACAGTCACGGTAAAGGGAGTGTAGCCGACAACGCAGCCGTTGCATCGAGCAAGGGCTTGAAACAGCTTGCCATAACCGATCACGGTATGCGGCATATTATTTTCGGCGTCCGTAAACGCAAATTCGACAGTCTCGTAGCGGATTGCGAAAAAGCCACGCGTGATACGGGCGTGCTCGTGCTTACGGGCATAGAAAACAATCTTGCGTCGTACGACGGCAAATTCGATATAGAAAAGAAGTATTTGGACAAGCTCGATATTATTCAAGGCGGGTATCACAAGGCGACTATCGCATGGACGCTCGGACAGCAGATCTCGTTTCAGTTCCGCAATCTATTTTACGGGTTCTTTACAAAATCCCCGAAAAAGCTCATCGTCAAAAACACCGACGCGTACTTGAATCTTATCGAAAATTACGAAATAGATTTTGTCGGACATTTGAACAGGGATATTCGCGCAGACGCGCTCACAATCGCGCGGTTCGCGAAGCAAAAAGGCACGTACATCGAGCTTAACGGCAAAAAGTTCAATCTTACCGACGCGGAGCTTGAAAAAATGGCGGAAGAGGGCGTGGAGTTCGTTTGCAATTCCGATGCGCACTCGCCGTCGCGCGTAGGCGACATGGGAGTTGGGTTTGCCGCCGCCGAGCGGCTGCACGTGCCGCACGAGCTTATAGCCAATTGGGAGAGAATACCGAACTTCCGTTCGCAAAATTTCAAGCGTGCGGCGGAGCGGTTTGCGAACGAGACGGCCGCAAAGAGCGGTTCGGCGGACGATAATATCATCAAATAAAATATCGCGGCGTTATTGCCGCGCGGGCGGTGGAACGGTACGGGCGCATGATAAACGGACATGAAGTAAAACGCGAAATAGTCGCAAAGCGATATAAGGATTCCGATAGGCTCGCGCTGTTATCGGGGTTTGTTCGCGTCAGTTTTTCCGTTTTGCGTCGCGGCGGCGAGCGGCATTTGGTGCTTGACTGTCAAACCGATTTCGTGCGGGATTTTATCGCGTCGCTCATGATGGAGCAGTTCAAGGTACAGCCGATACTCAATAAGGACAGACAGGTAGACGGCGACGCGCCCGATTTTATGAACAGTATAGAGCCGCAGCAGAACAAAACGGAGCTGCGCTTTTACGATTGCGACAAGCTGCTCGGCGCGCTTTATATTCTCGACGGCGACGATTATTCGTCGGTAGGCGGCATAGATCCGCGCTTTAATAAAAACGCCGCGGCGTACGCGCGCGGAGTGTTCCTCGGTTGCGGAAGTCTGTCTGTGCCTAAAACCGACGGGCAAAAGAGCGGTGGGTATCACTTGGAATTCGCGCTCGGCAGCGAAACGCTCGTGGACGGGTTTACCGAACTGCTGCGCGGGTTCGGCATATCTATCAAAAAAACGATGCGCGCCGAAAAGTGCGTGCTGTACGCCAAGGGCGGGGATAACGTATGCGATTGTTTGACTTTGCTCGGCGCGGAAAAGACGATGCTCGAACTCAACAATACCATGGCGTATTTTGCGATCAAAGACGATGTGAACAGACAGCAGAATTGCGATATGGCGAACATGAACAGAGCGATAAACGCTGCCGTCGACGTGACAGACGCGATAGCGACAATACAAAAACGCGCGGGGCTGGATACGCTCGACAAAAAGTTAAAAGCTGCGGCTAACGCGCGGCTGCAAAATCCCGCCGCATCGCTCGGCGCTTTGGCGGAACTATTGGGCATATCCAAATCGGGCTTGAAACACCGATACGACAAGATCGTCGAGCTTGCCAAGAGCTTGACCGAAGGCAAAGACAATTGAAATCGGAGTCATAATGGAACAGAACAAACAGTTTGCGCATTTGCACGTGCATACCGAGTTTTCGATGCTCGACGGCGCAGTGCGCACAGATAAAGTATTCAAAGTTTGCGACGAGCTTGGTATTCCCGCCGTTGCGCTCACCGATCACGGCAATCTGTACGGCGTGATCGAATTTTTGAAAGCCGCGGTCTCGTATACGGACAAGAAAGCCGATTTTTTGAGCTTTATGTCCGAGCGCAGACCGTTCAAGGTAAAACCTATCGTGGGTTGCGAAGTGTACATGACGCCCGACATGCACGTTCGGGAAAAAGGACTTGACGGCGCGCCGCCCAAGCTCAATCATTTGGTATTACTCGCAAAAAACGAGATCGGTTATCATAACCTCGTAAAAATAGTCTCCGAAAGTTTTGTTGAAGGCATGTATTACAAGCCGCGCGTCGATTTTGCGTGCATAGAAAAATATCACGAGGGTTTGGTGTGCTTGTCCGCATGTTTGGCGGGCGTGATACCTCAAGCGCTGTTGCACAAGGATTTCGGCACAGCCGATATGTGGGCGCAAAAATTCAAAGCTTTGTTCGGCGAGGATTTTTACATCGAGATACAAAACCACAATATTCCCGAGCAAAAGATAATACTGCCGCATCTTGCCGCGCTTGCCGAAAAACACGGTATTAAGCTCGTCGCGACGAACGACGCGCACTATATCCGCAAGGAAGACGCCAAAATGCAAAAGGTGCTTATGGCGATCGCTTTCCGTTCCACACTCGATGCGGGCGAAGAGGATTTTACGGGCAGCGGCGACGGTATGGGAGACAGCAAATATTTCCCTACCGACGAATTCTATCTAAAGACGTACGACGAAATGCTCAAGGCTCTGCCGGGGTACGAGCAAGCGCTCGACAACACGATGGAAGTGGTGGAAAAATGCGATCCGTATTTTATTCGCAAAGAGCCGTTGCTGCCGTCGTATATGCCGCCCGACGGTCTCACGAGCGAACAGTATTTGCGCAAGCTCACCGAGGAAGGGCTTATCCGCAGATACGGCGCGATAGACGAGACCGTGCGCGAACGCAGCGAATACGAACTGTCGATTATAACGCGCATGAATTTCGTCGATTACTTTTTGATAGTATGGGATTTTATAAACTACGCGCGTTCGCAGGGCATACCCGTAGGACCGGGGCGCGGCAGCGGCGCCGGCAGTATAGTCGCATATGCGATAGGTATCACCAATATCGATCCGCTCAAATACCAATTGATATTCGAGCGTTTTCTCAACCCCGAACGCGTCAGCAACCCCGACTTCGATATCGATTTTTGCGTCGACCGTCGCGGCGAGGTCATAGATTACGTGGTACAAAAATACGGCAAGCCGAACGTGTCGCAGATAGCTACATTCGGTACTATGGCTACGAAAGCGGCGATCAAGGACGTAGGCAGAGTGTTCAACGTCGAGTTCTCCGAAATGAACAAGATTACCAAAATGATCCCTACGGGCGCGGGAAAAATGCACATCACGCAGCTTCTCGGCAGGGGCGTCGACAAGGAAGGCAATCCCGTTCAAGGTATTCCCGAATTGATGGAGATATACAACAACGATCCGTCGGCGCGCCGCGTTTTGGATATGGCGGAAAAGATAGAGGGCATGCCGCGTCAGATAGGCATGCACGCGGCGGGCGTGATCATATGCCGCGATCCTATAGCAGACCACGTGCCGCTTGCCAAGACCAACGAAGACATAGTCGTTACGCAGTACGATATGATAGTCGACGAGGAGCTGGGGCTGCTCAAAATGGACTTTTTGGGACTTACCACGCTTACCGACATCAAAAAAGCACTCGATAACATTAAAAAATCGACGGGCAGAGCGCTCGACTTCGACAAGATAGATTACGACGATCAAAAGGTTTACGAGCTTATAGGCAGCGGCGATACCGAAGCGGTGTTCCAGCTCGAATCGGGCGGAATGAAAGGGTTTATGCGCGAGCTTAAACCGGTCAACCTCGAAGAGATAATAGCCGGTATTTCGCTGTACCGCCCGGGTCCTATGGATTCCATACCCGATTACATCAAGAACCGTAAAAACCGCGATCATATCGAGTACATGCACCCGTTGCTCGAGCCGATACTCAAGATCACGTTCGGCATAATCATATATCAAGAGCAGGTCATGCAGATCGTGCAAAAGCTCGCAGGCTATTCGATGGGCGGCGCGGACAACATTCGACGCATGATGAGTAAAAAGAAACTCGCCGCAATGGAAGCGGAGCGCGAGGTGTTTATTCACGGCGGCGTGGATAAAAAGAAAGGCACGGTCATCCCGGGGTGCGTCGCGAACGGAGTGGACGCTAAAAAAGCGAACGAGATATACGACACTCTGATCAAGTTTGCCGACTACGGTTTCAATAAATCGCACGCGGCGGCTTACGCGCATTTGACGTATCAAGCCGCATATCTAAAAACTTATTATCCCGTCGAGTTTTTTACCGCCATTCTGAACAATCGTATAACTAAGCTCGACGAACTTACGCATTATCTCACGTACTTGAAAGACGTGAAAATAAGCGTTCTTCCGCCGAGCATAAACAAGTCCGAGGCGGCGTACGCCGTTGAGAACGGAAGCGTGCGAATAGGCATAGGCGCGCTCAAAGGCGTGGGATTGCCTATAGTCGAGCGCATAATCGACGAACGCAACCGCAACGGCGAATATAAGAGTTTCGAGGAATTTATCTCGCGCATGGACGATCCCGAAACGGGTAAGAGCCTTGTTAACAAGCGTATGATCGAAACGCTCATTTACGCGGGCGCGTTCGATTGTTTCGGGCTGAAACGTTCGGTACTGATCGCATCGTACTCGACCGTCATGGACAGAGCGGCAAAAGAGCGCGAGGCTCGGATGCGCGGACAGGTGTCGTTCTTCGATCTTACGCCGCAGATAAAAGAGGCGTTCGTATATCCGGAAATGGACGAGTATGCGCCCAACTACAAGTATAAAATGGAAAAGGAAGTCGCGGGCGTGTATCTATCCGGACATCCGCTGTCGGCGTATATAGACAAGCTCAAGCAGTATAAGCTGACTACGGCGATGCTCGATCCCGAGTCGGAATCGTGTCCCGAAGCCGACAGCAAAGTAACGCTTGCGGGCATGCTCTCGGCTACGGTTAACAAGCTTACGAAAAAAGGCAACGCCATGGGCACGGCTGTACTCGAAGACCTTTACGGATCGGTGGAACTTGTCGCGTTCGGCAAATCGTTCGAGCGTTTGCGTCCGCTTTGGGTAAAGGATACCGTCGTGCAAGTGACCGGAACACTGCGGTTCGGCGACAACGGCGTGTCAGTTTGGGTCGACGATATAACGCCTTTTGCCGAGAGCGACGCCAACACTAAAAAATTATGCTGTTATTTCCCGTTCTCGGACGCTGAAAAAATGAGCGAGCTGCGAGAAATAATCGCAGCGTATCCGGGGGAAGATTATTTGTACGCTAAGGACGACGACAGCGGCAAGCTGTATCGCGTGAGCGACAAATTCTCCATAGAATCTTTGTCCGTCGGCGAGCTTTCGGCATTGTTCGGCGAGAAGAATATCAAGATAAATTAAAGTAACGCAGCCTGTCGCTGTTGAATATATAACATATCGAATATTGCGAAAGTGTATAAAATCGCTTTATTTTTCATTGCAAATATGATATAATATATGGCGGTATAACGAAATTGCAATATATGCAAGACAAAGAGGTAACTAACTTTTATGAAAAAAATAGCGGTACTGACAAGCGGCGGCGACGCCCCGGGTATGAATGCGGCGATACGCGCGGTAGTGCGTTACGGTATTGCGGCGGGCATGGAAGTGTACGGCGCGGAGCGTGGATTTCAGGGGCTTCTCGACAATGCGCTTATCCCGATGACAATGCGCAGCGTTTCGGATATAATCCACCGCGGCGGCACTATATTAAAGACGGCGCGCTGTCTCGACTTCAAGACGGAAGCCGGTCAGCAAAAAGCCATAAAGAACCTCACCGAGCGCGGTATAGAGGGCGTTATAGTAATAGGCGGCGACGGTTCGTTTATGGGCGCAAAGGCGCTGTCCGAACATAATTTCCCGTCGATAGGTATTCCGGGGACTATAGACAACGACCTTGCGTATACGGAGTTTACGCTCGGTTTCGATACAGCGTGCAACACTATACTCGACGCGATCAATAAGATACGCGACACTATGAGTTCTCACGACCGCGTGTCTATAATCGAAGTCATGGGCAGAAATTGCGGCGATCTCGCGCTGTACTGCGGACTTTGCGGCGGCGCGGAAGTTATAATAGTGCCCGAGCACGAGATCTCTCTCGACGAAGTCGTAAAGACGTTGAGCGCGGGGCAGCAGCTCGGCAAAACAAGCGGTATAATACTGCTTGCCGAGGGCGCGGGCAGAGCGGGCGATCTCAAAGACGAACTTATAAAGCGTACGGGCATGGCGGTTAAGTCGACGGTGCTCGGTTACATACAGCGCGGCGGCAGCCCGTCTTGCAGAGACAGATACCTCGGCACGGCATGGGGCGTGCACGCCGTACAGCTTTTGCAAAAGGGCATAGGCAACCGTATTTGCGGCATTAAAAACAATAAGATATACGATATGGACATAGTAGAAGGCTGCGCCATGAAAAAGAAGTTCGATCTCGAGCTGTATAACATGGCTACGGTAGTAAGCAGATAAATCGAAAATTACAAATCAAAATAGTTATTGGTCCCAAGCAAAAAAGATAGCCGAGCAAGCTATCTTTTTTCGATGCGATATTTATTTTGTGATGATAGAAAATGTTTCTAACGTCATAGCCGCGCATAGGCATAAAAAAGAGTTGTTTGCGCGGCAGAGTGTAGAAAAACCTGCATGGTCCGAGCAAACAACCCTTATAACTTGCTAAATGACCGAGGACAACGCGACGGCTGACGCAATATAACGAAGTATATGCGTCTTTAGAAGGCGTGACCTGCGCAGCCGAGCACATGCACCAGCTTATGACGCACGCATTCGGTAACGAGTTTTCTGCCGTCGCCGAGGTATTGGCGCGGGTCGAAGTGCGCGGGGTTCTCGGCAAAATGCTTTCTTATGGCGGCGGTGAAGGCAAGGCGCAGATCGGAATCCACGTTTATCTTGCACACAGCCATACTCGACGCTTTGCGAAGCATGTCTTCGGGGATACCCTTTGCGCCGGGCATTGCGCCGCCGAAGTCGTTGACCATTTTAACGTAGTCGGGAAGAACGGAGCTTGCGCCGTGCAGAACGATAGGGAACTTGGGCAAAAGTTCGGAAACTTTTTCCAATATATCGAAACGCAGTTTTGCGTCGCCTTTGAACTTGAACGCGCCGTGGCTCGTGCCGATTGCGATGGCGAGCGAGTCGACGCCCGTCTTTTCTACGAATTCGGCGGCTTCCTCGGGATCGGTATAGAGCGCGTCGGACTCGGAGACTTTAACGTTGTCTTCGACGCCCGCGAGTCTTCCGAGCTCGGCTTCGACGACCGCGCCGTGATCGTGCGCGTATTTAACCACCTCGGCGGTGATTTTAATGTTTTCGGCGAGCGGATGGCTCGACGCATCGATCATAACGGAAGTAAAACCGTCCTTGATGCAGTCTACGCAGAGATCGTACGAATCGCCGTGATCGAGATGCAAGCAGATAGGCAAACCCGAATCCTCGACTGCGGCTTGAACCATTTTAACGAGGTACTTGGAGTTGGCGTATTTGCGCGCGCTCGAGCTCACCTGAAGGATGAGCGGAGCTTTTTCGAGCTTGCCCGCTTCAACGATACCTTGTATCGTTTCCATGTTGTTGATGTTGAATGCGCCGATGGCGTAGCCGCCCTCATAGGCTTTTGCGAACATATCCTTAGTGGTTACTAAAGGCATAATATTTCCTCCGAAATATATTTTACTCATTATAGCACATTTATCGCATTTTGACTACTGTTTTATTGACTTTTTTGTGAAAAAGAATTATAATTAAATTGTATTCGATTTCGGCATGATTACGTTTCAAAGTCGGTCGGTATCGGATATAGCCGGCGTTTTATCGAAATTTACGGTCGGAGCACCGGCGTATAAAAGTCGGAATTCGGAGGTGAATATGAAAGACGAAAGAATAGTAAAGCTTGCGCACAATCTCGTCGACTACTCGGTCGGCGCAAAGAAAGGCGATAAAATTTTGATCGAAGCGTTCGATATACCGTATCCGCTTATTACCGAGTTGGTAAAAGCCGCGTACGAAGCGGGCGCTCAGCCGTTCGTGACCAACATCGACACGCGCGTTCGAGCAGAGCTTATAAAAGGCATGACCGACGAGCAGCTTAAGGCGTGGAGCAAAATCGACGCTGCGGCAATGTCGCAAATGGATTGTTATATAGGCGTGCGCGGTTCGCTCAACGCATACGAAAACTCGTCCGTACCGAGCGAGCGCATGGATAAATATATGAGTTTGTACAATCATCCCGTGCATCACGAGATACGTGTCAAGAAATTGCGCTGGGTGGTTTTGCGTTATCCTTCGGCGTCCATGGCGCAGCTTGCGGGAATGTCTACCGAGGCGTTCGAGGATCATTATTTCAACGTGTGCAATCTCGATTACTCCAAAATGGAAAAAGCTATGACGCCGCTCGTCGAGCTTATGAACAAAACGGACAAAGTTCGCATTGTCGCCAAAGATACCGACATAACGTTCTCGATCAAAAACATACCTGCTGTCAAGTGTGCGGGGCACATGAATATACCCGACGGCGAGGTATACACCGCGCCCGTCAAAAATTCGATAAACGGCGTCATCACATACAATACGCCGTCGGTATACAACGGCGGCAAATTCGATTGGGTGCGTCTCAAGTTCAAGGACGGCAAAATAATAGAGCAGGACAGCTCAAATAAAGAAAAGTCGGAGAGCATATTCAATACCGACGACGGCGCGCGCTATGTGGGCGAGTTTGCGATAGGCGTCAACCCGTTTATAAACTCGGCTATCGGCGATATACTTTTCGACGAAAAGATTGCGGGATCTATCCACTTTACGCCCGGCTGCTGCTACGACGATGCGTATAACGGCAATATTTCGGCGGTGCATTGGGATCTTGTGTTGCGTCAAACTCCCGAACTCGGCGGCGGCAAGATATATTTCGACGATGTGCTCGTTCGCGACGACGGCAGATTCGTGCTCGATTCGCTCAAGTGTCTCAATCCCGAAAATCTTAAGTGATCATGATCGAGCTGAAATACAAAATAACCGATGCGGATATAAGAGCGGAGGACAAGAGGAACTGTCTCGAGTTTTTCGCAGTGTACGCCGCGATAGGGATATTGGGTTTGGCTGTAGGCATTGTAGCCGTCGTATTGCGTCAAAGTATCCCGTTGTTGGCGCTCGGCATAATAATGATAGCGCTTGCGGCGTTGTTGTGTATTATAGCGATACTGCTTGCGATCCCGCACAATCCTACGATAAAAAGCGTCGTTTTTACAGACGACGCCGCGGTCAGGACGGTAACGCTCGGCGAACGCGAGCTGTCTGTCTCGGCGGAAGACGGCACAAACATAGTTTCGTTCGGTTACGCGCGCTTTATCGGTATGAGAAAGCGCAAGGATTATATCAGACTGACGCTCGAAAAAAACGTAGTTCTGCTCGTAAAATGCGGATTGCAGGAACTAGAAAAAACGTACTCGTTCATTCTCGACAGAATGGGTAAGAAAAAAACGCGCAAACAGTCGACAGCGCAGCCGATCGAAATCAGCGTTGCGGTCGAAAAAACCGAAACGGACGCGGCGGAGACGCAGCAAACGGGCGAGACCGAAAGCGTTGCGGACAACGAAATCGCGTCTGACGCGGATGCGTAAAAACAGCACATTGCATTTTTGCAAATCGATCAAAATAGTTGACTGTTTTTTGCAAAGGTGTTATACTGTATGCGGTAAAGTCAAGAGTGGCTTTGCCTTGAAAATCGTATAAATAATTAACATTTCGGAGGTTTTATTTTATGGCTAACGTAAAGGTTGCAATCAACGGCTTCGGACGTATCGGACGCTTGGCGTTCCGTCAAATGTTCGGCGCAAAGGGTTATGAGATCGTCGCTATCAACGACTTGACCAGCCCCGCTATGCTTGCAAATCTTCTCAAGTACGATACCGCTCAAGGCGGATACTGCGGCGTTATCGGCGAGGGCGCGCACACAGTGTCGTCCAAAGAACCCGTTTTGGCGGATGACAAAAAGACCGTCGTTACTCCCGGCTCGATAACCGTCGACGGCAAAGAAATAACCATATACGCAATGCCCAAAGCTCAAGACTTGCCTTGGGGTAAGCTCGGCGTAGACGTTGTGCTCGAGTGCACGGGTTTCTATTGCACCAAAGATAAGTCGCAGGCGCATATCGACGCCGGCGCAAAGAAGGTCATAATTTCCGCTCCCGCGGGCAACGACCTTCCCACGATCGTTTACAGCGTCAACGAAAAAACGCTCAAGACGACGGACACCATCATTTCGGCGGCGTCTTGCACGACCAACTGCCTCGCGCCTATGGCGAAAGCGCTCAACGATTATGCGCCCATTCAATCGGGTATCATGAGCACGATCCACGCTTACACCGGCGACCAAATGATTTTGGACGGTCCTCACCGCAAGGGCGACATGCGTCGTGCGCGCGCGGGCGCTGCCAATATCGTTCCCAACTCGACGGGTGCGGCAAAGGCTATCGGCTTGGTCATTCCCGAGCTTAACGGCAAGCTCATCGGCTCGGCGCAGCGCGTGCCCGTTCCCACCGGTTCTACCACCATACTTACCGCGGTAGTTAAGGGCAAGGGCGTCAGCAAAGACGGCATCAACGCCGCAATGAAGAAAGCCGCTTCCGAATCGTTCGGTTACAACGAAGACCCTATCGTTTCGTCCGATGTTATCGGCATGAGATACGGTTCGCTGTTTGACGCAACGCAGACCATGGTTTCCGAGATAGGCGACGGATTGTATCAAGTTCAAGTCGTTTCTTGGTACGATAACGAAAATTCGTACACCAGCCAAATGGTCAGAACGATCAAATACTTCGCCGAATTGAAGTAATAATAAATATCGAAAAGCAAGGGCGCTCTTATCTTTACGGTAAGAGCGCCCTTTGTTAAAGGAACCTTTGCACAAGTTCGTGCGGCAATCTTATCCGCGTCACTTATGCAGAGGTTCCTATATTAAATCTCCGAAACTTAAAGGAAACAGTATGATGCCCGAAATACCGTACAAAACGTATCTTGCCGAGAGCGAAATGCCGAAGGCGTGGTACAACGTCAAGGCGCACATGAAAGGCGCGCACGATCCGTTCTTAAACCCCGCCACGCGCAAGCCGTGTGCGGCGGACGAACTAAAACGCGTGTTTTGCGACGAATGCGTGGAGCAAGAACTGAACGACGCCGACGAGTCGATCCCTATTCCGGACGGCATACTCGATTTTTATAAGATGTTTCGTCCGTCGCCGCTCGTGCGCGCATACTTTCTCGAGCGCGCGCTCGACACGCCCGCCGAGATATATTACAAGTTCGAGGGCAACAATACGTCCGGCTCGCATAAGCTCAATTCGGCTGCGGCGCAGGCGTATTATGCAAAAGCACAGGGCTTGAAACGCATAACTACGGAAACGGGCGCCGGGCAGTGGGGCACTGCGCTTGCCATGGCTGCGGCGTTTTTCGGGCTTGAGCTTGACGTGTTTATGGTTAAAGTCTCGGCGGAGCAAAAACCGCACCGCAGAGAAGTGATCCGCACTTACGGCGCAAATGTGATCTCGTCGCCGTCCGATACGACCGCGGCAGGCAGAAAGATACTTGCCGAGTTTCCCGAAACGGGCGGCAGCTTGGGCTGCGCCATATCCGAAGCGGTGGAAAAGGCGGCAAACACCAAGTCGTGCAGGTACGTGCTCGGCTCGGTTCTCGACCACGTTCTTTTGCATCAGTCCGTCATCGGCGCGGAGTGCAAAGCCGCGTTCGACAAGTACGGCGTCGCGCCCGATGTAATAATAGGCTGTTGCGGCGGCGGCTCTAACTTCGGCGGATTGATCGCGCCTTATATGGGCGATCGGTTACAGGGCAAAAACAACATAGAGTTTATCGGCGTAGAGCCGGCGAGCTGTCCGTCGCTCACGCGCGGAAAGTTCGCTTACGATTTTTGCGATTCCGCGCGAATAACGCCGCTTGCGAAAATGTATACGCTCGGCTGCGGATTCATGCCGCCGTCCGCCCACGCGGGCGGATTGCGCTATCACGGAATGAGTCCGATCGTTTCGCGGCTTTACAACGACGGGTATATCAAAGCCATAGCGGTCGAACAGAAAGCGGTGTTCGACGCCGCCGTAACTTTCGCCAAATGCGAAGGCATACTGCCCGCGCCGGAAAGCAGTCACGCCATACGCGCCGCCGTGGATAAAGCGCTCGAATGTAAAAGAACGGGCGAGAAAAAGCGCATTCTGTTCGGGCTTACGGGCACGGGGTATTTCGATCTTGCCGCATACAAAAAATACAACGACGGCGAAATGTCCGATAACGTCCCGACCGACGCCGATCTTCAAAAGGGATTTGATACCATTCCTATTATCTGAATAAATCAGTTTATTAAAGCACGATCAGCCATATGATGATCGAGATCGCCGACAGCGCGAGCGCGCAAGCGTTTATCGAAAGCGAAAACTTGCATAGCTTGCTTTTGAGGAAAAACGCCGTAGCCGTCGTAAGCAGAGCGGAAACCGACGCGCCGCTCAAAGCTACGGGAACGGCAAATAGCGCGAGCTGCGGCACGCTGCACGCGACCGATACGAGTATCAAGCCGCATATGCTCACGGTCGCGGCAAAAGCCGCAAATATAACGCTTAGGATCGGTATCAGTTTGTTCACACGATAATTATACCACGGAGCGTGTAATAAGTCTATAAAAAGCAGGCAATATATAGAAATACTAAGTATATCTAAACGGATAAAATCGAAGTAAAGTTTTCTTGCCTGCTTTTTTCAAAAAAGAGCGTGTAATAAGTCTATAAAAAGTAGGCAATATATAGAAATGTTAAGTATATCTAAACGGATAAAATCGAAGTAAAGTTTTCTTGCCTACTTCTTTCTAAAAAGAGCGTATAATAAGTCTATAAAAAGCAGGCAATATATAGAAATGTTAAGTATATCTATTTGGATTAAATCGAAGTAAAGTTTTCTTGCCTACTTCTTTCTAAAAAGAAGTAGGTAAAGCGTTGACATTTTTTTGCCGCGGGAGTATAATATTGTTGTAAAAGAGGTTTAAGTCCGTTATGAAATGTCCGTGCTGCGGTTACGATATGCGAACCGCTAACAGGTGTCTGCGGTGCGGTTATACCGATCATTCCGTGGCGACTGTAGACGAAAACATGAATAAGAACGAGGACGATCCGACCGTAAAAGTTATCGACCCGTCTCAAGTAGTGCTTGTGGAAACCCCGATCGAGGAAGACGAACGTCCGTATTTCGATCCTATCTCGTCGCTGTTCGACAGCTTTTTCGGCGATCCTATAAGCGATATATTAAACATGTTCGGATTCGGCGCGCGCGGTTCAAATCGGCGTGCGCAGGGCAGACCTACGCAGAACGAAAAGCCGCGTAGAAATATCAAGATGGTCGAGCTTGACGACGTAGAGGTCTTGGACGCGAACGACAACACTATATACTCGAGTAAAAAAGATAAAAACAAGCATGACAGAAAATAAAAAAACCGCGCCTGCGGTGATTTTTATGGGAATTTATAATAACATCTGATATTATACGAGTGCATAATAAACGGGAAAGTCAAAACAAAAAACGCAAGATTCAAGTCTTGCGTTTTCTGTTACGTGCGTTTGGGAACTTCTTATTCAAAATAGATTGCATTTACAATCATTTTGGCAAGAGAGTTTATATCTTCCTTGCAATCGTTATCGAGCCAAGCCATAGATACGTTGAACAGCATGCCCGCATAAAGGTACGGGGCATAGCTTTGCGCCGAAAACAAGCGTTATCGACCGCGAGCATAACGTTTTTGTAATCGCAAATTACGATAAAACAAATTAATAGATTTGAAACCGAAACAATTAAAATTTGTTTGAGTCGGAGTTCGATACACGGTTCTTACGTCTATCGCGCTACGGTATGCGGCGACATAATCGACGGACATATCGAACGTGAACTTTCATTGTGGAAACGAATGCACGTCGCTTGGAAAGTGATTTGCTGTATTCTTTCGGAAATTTTGATTTTTGTATGGCTTATAAGCCGTCTTTTATATTTTTTCCGTTCCATGAACCTGCCGAAACGTTTGGAAATCAAAATGAAAAATAACGGTTTTGCAAAAGTGGAAATTCCATATTGCAACGACTTAAAAATAGAAAATAAAAACAAGGAGCTTTGAAATGAATGCAATCGAAATAAAAGGATTGAGCAAATCCTTTCGCGGATTGTACGCTGTGAACGAGCTGAATATGACCGTACCGCAAGGCGCAATCTACGGCTTTATCGGCGAAAACGGTAGCGGTAAATCCACGACCGAAAAACTTATCTGCGGACAGCGTGACGTTTACCGCTTTCGACGATGCAAAGTTGCCCGAGGTCGACCGCGTGCGCGTGTCTTATACGAATATCGATTTTGCGCACCATACCAATAATAAAGAGTACGCAAGGTTCATTCTCAATACATACACGGTGCGCGAAATGGAAACTCGCGCTATTACGGAGGCTGAGATAAAATATCTGAGTCAATCGCACGAGGGCGACGTGCTTTCCGTGTGCAAACAGAGAAACGGCAACGCGGACATTATCGCGATAGAAAAAGACGGCGAACCGATTTTACGCGGTAAGTTTGTGTTCGATCGATAACGGCAACGTTATCATATAATGAATAAGTGTGTAAAGCGGGCTTAACGTATTGCAGCAGAACGAAAAAACTATATGTGTTACGTAAATGTCTAAAAAACGGTAAAGAAATCAAAGAAAAAAGCTTTGCTTGCTTGACACGGGGGGGGGAAGTGATATACTATTTGTAACAAAACATAAGGAGTATATTGTATGAATCCGATATCAAAGGCAAAAGCTATAGTTTTGATAATCGTGCAGTTCTTTGTTTCGCTGTTTTCGTTCGGGTCATGCGGCGCCGATCCGGACGAACCGATCGATTTCGACGAGATTGTAGGCGAGCGCGTTGCGGACGCCGAGGCATGGGCGTCGGCGTTCGATTACGGCGATATTAGCAGCGCAACTGTAAGAGTTTATCTCGACGGAGAGATACTGTCGGGAGGTTATACCGTAAAGTACGATAACGGCCGTATCGAGGAAAATTACGAAATTGCGGGTATATCCCAAGACAAACGGTATACAGTTATAGGCGAAAATGAAATAATCGAATATCGCTACGACAGCGAAACGTCCGAGTGGAAAGGTTACGAAAAATACATATCCGAATTCGACTATCCCGACGGATTTTCCATAGGCGCGGATATACGCTTTCATTTGTCGGGAGTTGGACCGTATGACGATATCGAAAATCATTTTGACGAGATTACTTACAGCGAGGAGAAAAATGCGTATGTTTTGAGTCGGAGAGAAAAGTATACGGAGTCCGACGTTACATATTACTATACGGCATATACTTATTATAAAATACTTAATGGGATGTGCGTGGGCGTTGTAGCGGAAGCGGCTCCCGATTCTCCCGACGCGCCTGTTCCGTCCGGCGGCGACGCGCAAGCATGGGACGACAAATTATGTTTTTACCTCTATAACATAGGTACGACCGCCGTCGAACTACCCGAAGGGATCTGTATATAAGCCGCGATTATCGAATTAACTTTTACGGTTAATCCATACAAACCTGCCACGACGCAAATTTACCCGTAATCAAATGCTTGTCAAATTCGGCGCAACAAAAAATCTCCCCGATATGCTCGGAGAGATTTTTTTGTGTTGCTATTCCTATCTGTCGCTTTATTTTCCTGCGCGATTCTTGTAACCGTCGAGGCGGGCTTTCGCTTCCTTTTCGGCGCGCTCGAACAATTCTTTTGCGATCTCGGGCTTGGACTTCGCAAGCGTTTTGTAACGCGTTTCGCCTGCGATAAACTCCTGATAGCTGCCCGTGGGGTCTTTGGAGTCGAGGGTGAACGGATTTTTGCCTTGCTCGGCAAGCTCGGGATTGAAACGGTAGAGCTGCCAATATCCGGCTTTGACCGCTTTGTCTTCTTCCGCCATGCCGTTGCTCATGTCGATACCGTGGTTGATGCACGTTGCGTATGCGATGATGAGCGACGGACCGTGATATGCTTCGGCTTCGGCTATCGCTTTGATCACTTGGTTCTTATCCGCACCCATGGCGACTTGCGCCACGTATACGTAACCGTAGGTCATAGCCATTGCGCCGAGGTCTTTCTTTTTGGTGCGCTTGCCACCTGCGGCGAACTTGGCGACCGAGCCGGTAGGAGTGGACTTACTCGACTGACCGCCGGTGTTGCTGTAAACCTCTGTGTCGACAACGAGTACGTTCACGTCCTCGCCGCTTGCGAGCACTTGATCGAGTCCGCCGTAGCCGATGTCGTACGCCCAGCCGTCGCCGCCGAATATCCAAACGGACTTTTTGACGAGGCAGTCTTTTTCTTCTTCTATATAATTGAGTTCGGTTTTGAGATCGCCCTTCGCGGCTTTGACAGCGGCAGGGAGAAGCGCCTCGATCTCTTTAGCGGCGGCTTTGCTGCCCGCCGCGT
>CAJUNM010000031.1 GCA_910587805.1 uncultured Christensenellaceae bacterium
TGTTTCCAAGCCGACCGATTACGACGATGTACTTGATTACGAAACTTACTTGTTTACGTTGAATATAGGCTATTTCGAAGACTGCCCCTTTACCGAAGAAAACGATATAGGTTTGATTTTACCGAAAGAAGACCTTATCGGTAAATCGATACCGTTTTCTTCAAACGGCGGTTACGTCTGTAATCTTGATTCGGTTGAAACCGATGACGTAGACAGCGGCGAACTCGTAATTTCGGAAATGACCGAAGAAAGTATGATAATCGGTTTCAAATGTTTGGTCGAGTACGGCGCCGCAGATGTACTTTACGGTAAAATACAACTTATTCGCGACTCGCAAAATTCCGACAAATAATTGTATGATAAATTTCAATTTATCTTTCTGATCTTTAATAAAGTATATCGTGCTATTTCTCTGCTCACAAGGAAATCCATATAACAGATACCCTTATGCGTCTTTTTTATTGCTGCTTATTTTTCTCTTTCAGTCGCTCGTTGAGTTCTTCGGCGGCGGAAAAGCCGAGTTCTTTAAGCCTGTGCGTGCGCGCGGCAGCCTCCAAAATGACAGCCATATTCCGCCCCGGTTTTACGGGTATCACGTACAGCGGCTTTTCTACGCCGAGCAAAGAAAACATTTCTTTATGCGTGCCGAGCCTATCGTACTCGGTGATATTATTCCAATCCTCGAGCCGAACTATCATGTCTATAGTCTTGCTTTCCTGTACCGCGCCCGCGCCGTACATTGCTTTCACGTCGATAAGCCCTATGCCGCGCACTTCCATAAAGTGCCGAATAACGTCGGGACACTTCCCGTCGAGCCGTTCGCCTATCCGCGTGACCGTCACCGCGTCGTCGGCTACGAGGCGGTGTCCGCGCTCTATAAGCGACAGCGCGGTCTCCGACTTACCTATACCCGATTCGCCCATAACGAGCATGCCGAGTCCGTAAATGTCCATGAGAACCGCGTGCATGGTGAGCGACGGCGCGAGCAGCTCGTTGAGATACAGCGATAATTTATTTACGAACGGCGTAGTGCGCAACCGCGACGAATACAATACGCGGTCGAACTTCTTTGCCGCCGCGAGCAGTTCGTCGCACGGCGGTTGCGTGGCGGTGAGAATCAGACACGGTATAGGCTGTTTCATAAAAATTTCGCATGCGGTCTTGCGCGCCTCGTGCGTCATTTGATCGAGATACGCCCATTCCATTTCGCCTATGATCTGCACGCGCTCCGCGGAAAAGTGCTTATAGTATCCGGCAAGCTGTAACCCCGGACGGCTGATATTGTACGTGCAAAAATGCACGGTCTTATTGTTGCCGCCGTAAAGCAACGTAAGCCCCATGCGCTCGGCGAACTCGTCAACGCCCACATCTGCGACGGTCTCCTCAAGATCTTCGGAAAGATCGTACCTATGCTCTGAGCGCGTTTCACAGCGCTTTTCGAGTTCGTTTTTTTCGTTTTTGTTCTTTTTCGGCATATTTGCCCCTTTTGCTTTACAAGCAGTATTCGCGAATGATCTTTGCCACTCCGCAATCGTTGTTTGTATCGGCGACGATATCGGCGAGTTTTTTGACCGCCGCTTGACCGTTCGACATGACGACGCCGACGCCCGCGGCTTTGATCATGCTCGCATCGTTGAAACTGTCTCCGAACGCCATGACTTCCGACATGTCTATGCCGTAGCTCTTTGCTATGCGCTTTAACGCCGTGCCCTTATCCGCGCCGTCCGATAAACATTCTATCATCGTCGGATAGAAATTCTCGCTCGCGAGCGCCTGCAAAAGCGGCGCGGTGGACTGCACGAACCTCAAAGACGGGAACTCGACGGCGAGCTTGTTCATCAGCTCCGTCACGGCGCGATCGTCCACTATGAGCAGAACTTTTATTATCGGCGACGCGCAGGTTTTTGCGTACTCTGCGAGATTACCCACCTCGGCTGCTGTTATGCCCAACGCCTTGCCGTATTTTTGCGTCAAGTCGGTTGTCTTTTCCACCTTTAGTCCGTCCACGGCGTACATTTGCGAAAACTTGCACTTGCCCTCTGCATAGCGCAGCAATTCCGACGCGGTATCGTTATCGACACTGCGCAAAACCTCGCTCTCGCCCGTCGCGGAATCTACGATCATGCACCCGATATTGCATATCAGCTTGACAGATCTTTTATCGAGTCCGAGCGCGGACAAGTACCTTTTCGTACCTTCGGGCGCTCTGCCCGTGGAAAGCGTGAATATTCCGCCGCGATCGCAAAATTCTTTTATCGCGGCTATATTTTCGCTCGGTATCTCAAGCTCGTCGTTGAGCAACGTGCCGTCCATGTCGGACGCTATAAGTTTGATCTTGTTCACTTGTATTTCTCCGGGATGATAATATTCGTAAATGCTTTGCGCGGCGGGTCTCGATATTCCCGCCTTTTTAGCAATATCGTCGGCTGTGGCTTCGATTATGGTTTTGGTATTGAACGCGGCAAGCACCTTTTTGACCGTCGCCGCGCCTACGCCTTTTACCGACTTAAGTTCGCTCTCGTACCGTGCCGAGCGCACCGTTCTGTGATACAGTACCGCGAATCTATGCGCCTCGTCGCGCACGCGTTGCAACAGCCGCAACGCATAGTCGTCGCGTTTCAAGCGCACCGGCACGGGATTGCCGCGCAAATAAATCTCTTCGTCGCGTTTTGCAAGCCCTATCATTGGCACGTGCACGCCGGCATCGTCGGCGGCGCGCGATGCAAACTCCACCTGCTCGGCACCGCCGTCTATAACAATGAGATCGGGCAAGACCGAAAAGCCCGCGTCGCCGTTCTTGAATCTGACGAACCGCCGAGTGAGCGTTTCGTACATGGAACGGAAATCGTCCGCGCCTTCCACCGTGCGGATACGGTATCTGCGGTATTGGGATTTATCCGCCTTGCCGTCGGTGAACACCACTTGCGACGCAACGTTGTCCGAGCCGGAAATATCCGATATGTCGTAACATTCGATACGGTGCGCGGACGGCAGAGAGAACAGTTCTTTCAACCGCTCGCATGCGCCGAACGTCATATCGCTCTCGCGTTTTTCGCGGTCCGCACTCTTGAGCAAGAAGTCGCTGCAATTGCGACTCGCCGTATCGAGCAGCTTTTTCCTCAAGCCTTTTTGCGGGAAAGAAAACGTGACGCGCTTGCCGAAAACCGACGCGAAATACTCGACGAGCGACGATACGTCGCACTCGGCTTGAAGGCATATTTCGTCGGGCAACTCGTTGGTGACGGAATAGTATTGCGGCAAAAACGTGCTCATATCACCGCCGAATACCTGCGGCTCGTTTATGATGTAATTTTTAACGCCCATCATTTTGCCGGCGCGTACTATACAAACGCTGACCGCGCCGTATATTCCGTTATCGGTATAATAGAACAAATCTATATCCACTACGTTGCCCGATTCGCCTACGATCTTGCTCTTTAAGTTTTCGAGCACGCGCAGTTGATTTCTGTACGAAATTGCGCGCTCGAAATTCTCGTTCCGAGCAGCCTCGGTCATTTTTTGCGTTATAATGCCCGAAATATCGTCTCCCGCGCCCGAAAGAAATGATGCGGCGGAACTCACCGCCTTTGCATACTCGGTCTTATCGCACAGATCGCAGCACGGCGCAAGGCACAGATCGAGATCGTAATTCAAGCACGGCCGCGGCATTTTTTTGAGCTTTCCGCCCGCACCGCCGCACGTGCGAAGCTTGTACACCGACTGCAAAACGGCTATCACGTCGCGCACCGACACGCCTATAAACGGTCCGAAATATCTCGCGCCGTCGCGTTTTACTTTGCGCGTGACCTCTATACACGGAAACTCGCCGCGCGTGTCGATCTTTATATACGGGCTTGTTTTATCGTCCTTTAGCAGTATGTTATAGTGCGGTTTGTATTTTTTTATCAGATTGTTTTCGAGCGCGAGCGCGTCCTTTTCGGTGCGGGTTATGATATAATCGAAATCGGCGATGTTGTCCACCATAGCTTGGACCTTGACCGGCTTTTCGGTATGCTGAAAATACTGACGCACTCGGTTCTTGAGCACGACAGCCTTGCCTACGTAAATAACCTTGCCCGTCGCATCGCGCATGATGTACACGCCGGGGGTATCGGGCAGATCCTTGAGTTTTTCGGGAATTTTCAAGTCGAACTAACCTCAGAAAGATTTCGAACGCTCAGTCGCGCGTCAGACGGGCAACAGGCGGCAAGCCATCGAAGGGAGCGTAGACCCACCTACATGACCGAGGTGGGTTGCCGCACGTAGCCCGATGAATGTGCGTTCGAATATTCGCAACCGCAAAAATTTTGACGGTATATATCCATTTCGCGCGCGAGATTGCAAGACCGCAAAAATCCGTCGCGCTTTTTGAAATCGCGCGCAAGAAACGGCGCGCCGCCGATAATTCTATCCGCAAGAGAAAATATAAGCTTGCTGTTTTTATGCGGGCTTACGGTCAACGTAGTTGTATATGCGTCGAACCCGTGCAGCAAAGCATATTCCGCGGAAACGCGCAAACGGTCGTCCATGCACAGAGCGCAACGCTCACCACCCTCGCGCTCGTTCGCAAGCGGCGCGGCAAACGCCGAAAAATGCGAATGTTCTTGCTCGGGCGTTATCACGTTCAAGCCGTAATGCTTTGCAACCGTTTCGAGCGCGTCGAGACGCTTTTCAAACTCGCCGTCGATTATGCTCGGATTGTAAAAAAACAATTCTATACTCGCGCCTTCGTCGAGCAGCGGCGCTATCGCGCCGAGACTGCACGGTCCGCAGCAAGCATGGAGCAATATTTTTTTATCTTTTATGTCACCGTCGTAGAACATCAATAAATCACCGTAACGGGTCCGTCGTTGCTCTGCACGATGCGCATATCCGCGCCGAAAACGCCGCATGCGACATTGCCGCCCGCGCCGACCTCGCGAAACAGATCGCGCATAACGTCGACGCTGTAATCGAAAAGGACTTTCGCGTCGCTAACGGGGCGCTTGGCGTTAGTAAAACTCGGGCGGTTTCCGTGCGATATATCCGCGCACAGCGTAAAGTTAGAAACCATGAGCACGTCGCCGCCGCACTCGCGCACGGAAAGATTCAGCTTTCCGTCGGCGTCCGAAAATATGCGCATCGCAGCTACCTTTCGGCACAGCGCAATAACGTCGCTTTCCGTATCGGACTGTTCCACGCCGACGTATACAACAAGCCCGCGCCCTATCTCGCTTATAACTTCTTTATCCACATACAGCCGCGCATCGCTCACGCGTTGAATAACAGCTTTCATGCTCCACCCGTAAAACCTTATAAAATAAAATCCCGTCGCTTACGCAATGGGATCACATTTGTGGTGGGCAATATAGGATTCGAACCTATGACTTTCTCCACGTCAAGAAGACACTCTCCCACTGAGTTAATTGCCCGTATTGCACACACAACGATACGATAATCCGCACCCGCTGAGCATGTATGTAGTTTAATATATTTCGCACGATTTGTCAAGCGGTTTACAGAACATTACCGAATTTTTATAATGCGTCGCGCCCTGCGCGAAATTAAAACGGACAAGCGCTCGTTAAAACGCCTGCCCGTTTTGTTTTCACATCACAATATATTATTCTTCGGTATGTTCTTCGATATGTTCGTCGGAAGGCGTCGGCTCGGTCGATTCTTCCGTTGCCGCCGCCTGCGGAACTTTCTTTTTGCGCATGAACGCATCGAGCACGATGAACGTCACGCACAGCGATATGCCGATAAAGAGCAGCACGTCAAGCACTACCCACAGCGCAATGAACGCCGCCGACGTGGGTTCTTCGATGATCTTGACCGCACCCGCCGTTACCGCATACGTGTAGATAATATTCTTTGCCGATCTGCGCGCCGCAAACGCGATCTCGGGCTTGCTCAAATCGAGCTTCGCCGCTTCGTCGGTACTGCCGCACAGCCACAGATCGTTGCCGCCGAGCACGCCGCTTTCATGGTTGCCCATGTATTTGCCGCCCGTATACCAGTCGGTGATAACAGAGCCGTTAAAGCCCCATTCCGTACGCAATATATCGGTAAGCAACGCATGGTTGTAGCCCGCGAGCACGCCGCCCAAGCAGTTGAACGCGCTCATAACGCCGTTGCCTTCGCTCTCTTTGAGCGCGATCTCGAACGCGCGCAAGTACGATTCGCGCAACGCCTGTTCGGTGACCCACGTTTTCCACGTAGTAGGGTTCTGACCTGCCTCGGACACGGCAAAATGCTTGAGATAGCAATATAGGTTGTTCTCTTTGGCAGCCTTTATCGTCTGCGCCGCAAGATGACCGGAAAGTACGGGATCCTCGCTGTAATACTCGTAATTGCGGCTGTTGTAAACCGAACGGTGCAAATTGACGCCCGGACCGTACCAACCGTTGAGACCCATGGACGAAGCGATCCTGCCCTGTCCTTCGCCTACGAGTTTCGCCGTCTCTTTGCTCCAACTGCAGCCCGTGAGCGATTCGCTCGGCCAAATGGTGAAGTGATTGGTGTTGCCGCCGTTGGTAACATTGTTGTTAAAGCCGGCAGGACCGTCCTTATCGGTGCAAAGCGGTTTGCCTATGCTCTCGATCGCGAAAGTCTGGAATCCGCCTCTGCCTATGAGATTTTTTATATCGCTCTCGGTGAGCTGATTGAGCAATTCGTTCCATACGTCGTCGTTGTCGTAGTCCGAAAGCTGTTCTATAAGTTCCTTATTATTCTCGAACGAATAACCTTCGGGGAGTTTCTCTCTACCGGTCAGTTGATCGTCCGTAGGTATCTCTTTAACCACCACGTCGTTGCCTTCGGCATCTTTTTCGGTGTGTACGACATAAGTCAAAACGAGTCTGTCGCTGCCCGTCGCGTTTTCGCCGTACTTGTAGCTCGACACGTCGACGTTGTTGTAGCCTTGATAACGGTAATCTATTTCCACCGAAGTGCTCGGCGCGGCTGCGGGTCGCGTAGGAATATTCGCGAACTTATCCTGTCTCGAAAGATACTGCACGCCGCCGTCGATCGGGCAATCCGCATACGCATTGTCGCCCGTAAAACGGTTTTCTACGGTCTCGCCCGTTTTAGGGTCTTGAGTATATTCGATCTTTTCCGCCGCCGCGAGCAAGAACGAGCTGTCCGCTCCATTCGCCATTTTCGCGGCATGGTGCGCGTCGTCCATGAGCTTTATATCGTAGTCCCCGTCGACTACATAGCAACCCTTGCCGTTGTTGCCGTTCATATCGTACGAAGCGAGATCGTACGCTGAAAACTCGAGCGTAACGTCTACGCTCGCACCCGACTTGATCTCGGGCGTTTTTTCAAACGCTATAAGGTTCATGTACGCTTTTTCTACGCCGCCCTGCTTGTATTGGGGCGTCATATAAAGCTGTACTACGTCTTTGCCGCTGTACGGACCGTTGTTGTGCACCGTTACGGTGATAGAATACTTGCCGTCCTCGGTAATGTCGGTCTTGTCGTTCCACGAACGCGATTTTACCGTCCACTCGAAATCCGAATATGACAGACCGTAACCGAACGGATATTGCACTACTGCGTCGTAACCCGTTTTGTTTCCGCGCTTGGCGCCGGCAAACAAGCCTTCTTTATCGGCTGTCTCGTACCATTTATATCCGAAATAAATGCCTTCTTGATAGATAAGGCTATTGCTCACGTTGGTCGCATTGTACCATACGGGGTTGTATTCGGAATAATCGTAAGCAAGCGTATCGCTCATCTTGCCGGACGGATTGATCTTGCCCGTCAAAATATCGGGGATAACGGCGCAACCGGACTGACCGGGGATACCTATGTAGAGACACGCTTTGATGTTTGAATATTCGTCCAAAAACCCGAGCTCTATATTGTTGCAAACGTTGAGCAACACTATTACGTCGAAATTTTTAGCCGCAAGCTTATCGAAAAGCGCGCGCTCTTCCGACGTAAGCCTCAAAAAGTCGCCGTTAGAATATTTGCCGATATTTTTAAGCTCGCCGGAACCGCCGTTTTCCGCGCCGAATCTGCTTAACGTAACGATAGCCGTGTCCGAAAACGCTTTCGCACCGTCCATGAGCGCGTCGGTATAGAAAGACGCATCGGGATTTATCAAGCTTTCGGCGGCGTTTGCGCCCGTAGTGCCGCCTGAACGCCAATCGCTGTCGTACTTACTGAAATCTTCATACGCAGCTATAACGTCGGTATTATACTCGATCTCCGCCGCTTTGAACGCGTCGGTGATGTCTATCTTTATTCTGTCCTCGCCCTCTTTGGTCTTGTCGAGAATGGTCGTTCCGCCGCTGCCGCCGCCGACGAGCAAAAGCCCGTTATCCGTCGAGCCGTAGCCGAAAAGATTTACTTTTTTAAGATCGGTCTTGGGCAGGAAGCCGTTGTCGTTTTTAAGCAAAACCATGCTGTCCTCCGCAACCCGCTGCACGTAGTTATCGGTTTCTTGCAAAACGACGGTAGCGTCTCCCGACATCTCGCCGGTAGTGCCGCCCGAAAACACACGGTTGATAATAAACGAATATCTTGCTACAACTGCGTTCGCAGCTATCATAATACCTATCAACAATACGGTGACTGCGCCGAGCACCCACTGCTTTACCGAAATGGATTTAGCCGTAATCAAATCAATGTCCTCCGTCAGAATATTTTAAGTTTTGAAAAACACAATTACAGCCGCGCCGCTGTGCAAGCGGCGCGACTGTAACGAGTTATGCCTACAATGTTATGCCTGCGGCGCAGCCCAAGCAACGTTGCTCACGGTTATGGTTGCCGACAAACCGTCGACGATACTGACTTCTATATGCAACTTGTTTGCGGCTGTTCCTTCAACGTTCCACGTTTCGTCTGCAGTCAAGTTCTTTGACGTACCGGTGGGAACGTCTTTTACGGTTACATTCGCAGTAGACGTGAGATCGTAGCTGTAAACTTCGCCTTCGACATAATCGGGATTGACGTACATCAATTGCAAACCGAAAGCGCAAGCGCCCGTTGCCGAGAAAGTAATAGTGACCGTGCCTTTATCGTATTTTGCAGAGGTAATGGTTACATTCGATCCGCACCAGCCTTGATCGTGCCATTCGTACCAAATTCCCGGGTCGGAGACGGCGTTCGGATTATCGTCGTTTCCGCCGTTCGGCAAATCATATTGTTCTTTTGCTACCGTAACGACCTCGTAGCTTTCAAGCACGGTTGTCGACCAATCGGAAGTAATATACGGCGTACCGTCTTTGGCAACCGCTCTTACTTTAACGTTATACGTGCCGGTAGGAACTTTTGAAGTATCGATTTCTTCTCCGTCAGCCACGGCTACCGTTCTGTACGGCGTCGCACCCGATTCGACGGTAAAGAATCCCGCCTCGTATTTCAATACGCGATCCGCCTCATTCGTATCGGTTATCGTAACGATTTTTTCGTCGCTGATCGCTATAGCCGAGGGAGCGGCAAGTTTTTCGGGAGTATACTCGGATACGGCAATATTCGAGAACGTGAACGTCATTTCGTTCTTGGGTTCTTCGATATCTATGCCGCCGACTTGCGCTCCGAACTGAATACCTATAGTCGCGCCGCCGCTGCTTTGCTTCGTGTAAATGTCATAAGTATGCTCGCCTGCTTGCAACGCGATAACTTTGCCGGAAACGGTTATATGGCATGCTACCGGCGCATTTATCGTGAGCGTGATCTTAATATTCGTCTCGGCGTCGAAATAAGAATAGTTCTTAAACAACTGCGTCGAATACCAGTTGCCGCCCCAATCGCGCGATGTGAGCGTTACCGTGCCGGCATTATAAGTACCCGTCGTAATGTTATTGTACTCGTTCCAGCAATGCCACTTGCCGTCGGCAACGGCTGCCTGCTCTGCGGTTTTATCGCCTTCGCCCGCAGTCATTTCGTACGAAATAGGCTTGTTATTGACTGTTACTTTATTGCTTTCGTCGGTAGACCAACCCGAAGACGTAAAGCCGGGTTGAGCCATAGCTCTGACCTTTGCGGTAAACTCGCCGTTGAATTCGCATTCTTCGACGTTAAGCTTGCCGCCCTCTTTGGACGTAAACGTCTGCGCAAATCTTAGAGCGTCGTCTTCGTACAAGCCGATAACATACTTTTTAACGCCGCTTGCGTCGTTGCTATCGGTTATCGTTACGTTTCCGTCGCTGTAAGTCACGGAAGGCGTGGTAAGCGCCGAAACCGTATGCGTCGTCCAAGCTATATCGGAAATTTTTACTTTACCGGTATTTACGCCGCTGAAGTAAATCAAGCATTGATCGTTAATATCCGTTTGATCAAAGTAAACGGTGACATCGTTGACTTGATCTTTTTTGACGTTTACTTCGGTATTATGTATAAGTATCGATCCGTCGAAATCGGTTTCGATCTTTGCGGTCAGCTTTTTCCAACCGTCCGTCGTGTCGTTCGACTTTCTCAATCCGAGCTGAATATCGGTATAGTACCAGTTGCCGTTACCGCTGAAATTGAAAGTGACCTTATCATCGCGGAATTCCGCTCTGCTTACCGTAGTATCTCTTCCGTCCGCAGTATTGGTAAAATACCACCACATACCGCCCGCAGGCTGATTGGTAATAAGATATTTACCCACCAAAGTGTCTATAACTTTCACTTTGATAGAGCCGGACGCGCCCGAATCGGTTCTGACGGTAAGCGTGGCTTCGCCGTCGAATACCGCCGTTACGAGACCGGTATCGCTTACCGTTACGGTGTTCTCGTCGCTCGAACGCCACGAAGTGACGCTGCTGCCGTCGGAAGCCGCAACTTCGAGCTGCATCGTTTCTTTGCCGTTTCTGTCGAGTTCGACAGTTTCGATCGTCTCGCCCTCGCTCTTAAACGTGAAGTTGACGATGACTTTGGGTTTGACGGTGACTTTGCACGTAGCGGTCGCCTTGCCGCTCGTCGCGGTTATGGTGGCTTCGCCCGCTTTTTGTCCGGTCACGACGCCGCGCGAACTTACCGTAGCTATGCTATCGTTGCTCGACGACCAGCTTACGTCCGAATCGTCGGAAGTGGTAGCGATCAGCCGCTCGTCCTCGCCTTCGGAAATGGTTATTTCCGTTTTGTTCAGCTCGATCTTGGTCTTGCCTTTGCAAGCCGCGAGCGCGCCGACGAGCGCGAGGCACAATGCCGCGATCACTACGATCCATAATTTCTTTTTCATACATTCCTCCTGAATATATTTGAATTACCTAATTAAAAAAATATATATGTAAGCGACTTAACGTCGGAGTTTTCTATATCTATTCGTATACTCTGACGTAGTCGACGTACATCGTTGCTTGCATAAAGTCCGACGTCGGTTCTACGTAGTTGTCGTACTTTCCGCCTACGGCGAGATTCAACAAAATGTAAAACGGTTTATCGAACGGTGCGCTCGGATTGTTCGGATCGGATTCGGAATAATATTTATCGTTGGTCAGTCTGTAAACTTCCGTGCCGTCCACATACCACGCTATATACCCCGCCCGCCAATCGACCGCATACGTATGCCAACTTTCGGTGCTCGACGACATCGTATATTCGTAAGTAGCGTACTGATTGTTGGGCCACGATCCGCCGTAATGTATAGTCGTGTCTACTTTATTATTCAGTCTGCCCTTGGCTTCCATTATGTCTATCTCGCCGTTTGCCGCCCAACCGCCGTACGGATTGTTTTGCGTCTGCGGCAACATCCAAAACGCAGGCCACATTCCCTCTTTTGCCGGCGTTTTCATGCGCGCTTCGATGTATCCGAACGTCCAATTCGCCTTGTCGCGCGTAACTATTCGCGACGAGGTATACGGTCTGTCGCCGCGCTGCTCGCGCTTAGCGACGATCTGAAGGCTTCCGCCGGATACTTTTATATTATCGCCTTCGGTATAATATTGAAGCTCGCCGTTGCCCCAATACTGCGGACCTAAGTTGCCGTTGTAATTATCCTGAGTGCCGACTTGATAGCTCCATTTATACGTATTGAGCGAACTGCCGTTGAACTCGTCGCTCCACACGAGCTTTCTCGAACCCGCAGTCGGGCTGTCGGGATCGACAGGCGCACTCGGGTTCGGATCGTCGGGTTTTTCGACCGTACCGCCGGACGGCAGCGCTTTTACTTTTATCGCGCAACTCGCCGAATAAACGCCCGAACTCGCGCGCACGGTCGCTTCGCCCGCCGCAACGGCGGTAACTAAACCGTCGTCCGTGACGGTTGCCACCGATTCTTTGGTGGAATAGTATTCGATCTCTCCGTTCGCGCCCGTAAAGCGCGCGTCGAGAGCGAGCGTATCGCCTACGTACAGCGACGCGCTCGAGACCGTCAACATCATTTCGGGATCGTCCGCTTGCGCTGCGGTCACCGTAACGTCGCATTGCGCCATAGCGCCTTTTACCGACGCGACTATTTGAGCCGTTCCTTCCGACACGCCCGTTATGTATCCGTCGTCGTCTATAACGACCACGCTCTCTTTGGTGGATTCGAGCAAAACATCGTCGTCGGTGTTAGATATAGCGCCTAATTTTACGGTCTGCCCGACGCATAGAGTAATGCTCTCGTCGGTTATGTAAACTTTTGCCTTAACGTTCGGTTGACCGAAAAGCCCCGAACAAGCGGTCATCATGGTACAAGTCAAGATCAAGCTCAATATTAAACTAATTCTCGAATACCACTTTTTCATCAATGTCCTCCGAAATACTTACGGCAGAGCGTTTCGCTGCCGCAGCAAATTACCGAATATTTATCGTTAACATTATAGCAACAATTTGTTTGCTTGTTAATAGGCACGGCGCAATACGGCAGTATTTTTTCAAAAAATTGCAGAATTTTATACATCGCATCGACGAGCTTTTTATAGCTCGAAATTTACGTAAACCAAACACTGTAAAAGTATATTTTTATTCTATTTTTCTGAAAAGTCGATTGCAATATATTATAATGTAAAGTAAAATCATAATGACGGTCGCGAACGACCGATAATAAAGCGAGGGATAAAGATGAAAGCCAAAAATTTCAAGATCATGAGTTTTACGATAGCCGGCGCGCTTGTTGCCGTGATGATCGCGGTAACCGTTGCATGCGGATTGCTGTCGAGCTTGATCACGTCGATGCTCAGCCTGACCAAACTCGATTCGGCTGCGCGCGAGCGCGGCGAAAAGCTTGCCGAGCAGATAGTGGAGGAAGGCGTAACGCTTACGCGCAACGAGAACAATGTTCTGCCGCTCGACCCGCAAGCAGATAACAAAGTCAACGTATTCGGTTGGGCGGGCGCGCATTGGCTTGCGGGCGGTTCGGGTTCGGGACGCAACGTTTCGGGTTCGGGCGGAATTTCGGATAAGTTCTTCCCCGAAACGGATTTGCTCAAAGGCTTAAAGAATTTCGGGGTAGATTACAACACCGAACTTATCGATATGTATAAGGCGTTTCAAGACGGGTATCCCAACACGGGTTCGGACGAACAAAAACCGAACAACCCGATGCTGACAGACACTCTGCACACTCACGATTACGAGTCGTGCAGGCTGTTTGAACCGCGCCTTTCGGATACAGCCTATTACACCGACGCGCTGTTGAATAATGCCGAAAACTACTCGTCTACGGCGTTTGTCGTTATAAGCCGTCTTTCGGGCGAAAGCAACGACGCGCCGCCGGTACAGTACAAAAACTACACGAAACGCGGTTTGGTTCCTGCGGCGAACACCGATGAAACACGCACTTATCTCGACATATCGACAGAGGAAGAAGAACTGTTGACGTATGTAGGCGAAACTTACGACAAGGTGATCGTGCTCATCAACTCGACCAACGCGATGAACCTCGGCTTTACGGAGCGCATATCCGGCATAGACGCGTGCATAGTTGCCGGCGGCACGGGGCTAAACGCCGTATCGGGATTGATCAACGTGATATACGGAAAAACAAGCCCGAGCGGACGACTTACCGATACGTACGTATACGACTTTTCCACTGCCGCCGTACACGCCAATTCGGGCAAGACGGGCGTCGGCATTTACACCAATTCGTCCGACGTCTACCCTACCACCACGACAAATCCCAATGTCGGAAGCGAAAACAATCGATATTCGGGCGCGAGCTATCTCGACTACGCCGAAGGGATTTACGTCGGCTATCGCTGGTACGAAACCGCCGATGCGGAGAAGTTCTGGGACGGAAGCTTTGCCGAGTCGCGATGGAACATACGCAACGGGTATTCCGACGTTGTGCAATATCCGTTCGGCTACGGACTTTCGTACACCGATTTTGAATGTAACATCACCGACGTTTCGCCCAAGGCGAGCAGCACGCTAAAGCGCGACGACAAGATAACGATCACGGTGCGCGTGCACAATACAGGCGACACGGCGGGCAAACACGTAGTTCAATTGTACGCCGCCGCACCGTACACGGGCAAAATAGAAAAATCCGCCGTATCGCTCGCGGCGTTCGCCAAAACGCCCGTAGACGTCGAACCCGACGGATATCAAGACTTGACGCTCGAGCTTGACGCTTTCGATCTCGCATCTTACGACTATGACGGCGCGTTCCTCGACGACGGCGGATACGTGCTCGAAAAAGGCGCGTATCAACTTCGGCTCATGAAAAACTCGCACGAGACGGAGGATATGCCCGTCGGCGCAAACGCGATCGTTACATACAACGTAGACCGCGATCTTACGTTTACCGTAGACGCGGAGAGCGAAAAAGACATACACAATATTTTTACGGGCAACAAGGCGATCGACGGATTTTCGGTAGACGGCAAAACGAGCGGCGAAGGTATAAAGTACATGACCCGCGCGGACTTTGAAGGTACGTTCCCCGAACGCACGCCCGATCGCGAAATGAGCGCCGCGCTCAAAGCCGCGGTAATGTATCTTCCCGCAGACGCGCGCGATTGGGAAGCGCGCCATGCCGACGTTGCCGCACCCGAGCAAGGAGTAAAGGGCGATCTGCGCGCGTTCGACGGCGGCAGAACAGCGACCGAACTCGGCTTGAAACTCGGCGAAGACTACGAACATCCGCAATGGAAAGATCTTCTCGATCAGATAACCGAACGCGAACTCGACAGTCTCGTCCTGCACGGGTTCTTACACGAGGAAGCTATATCGTCCATAGGCAAAGATCGCACTTCGTCGGTAGACGGTCCGACGCAGGTAGGCTCGTTCAATGTGAACGAACACGGCACCGGTTTCCCCAACACTACCGTACTTGCCCAAACGTTCAACCCCGAGCTTGCGCGGAGTTTCGGGCTTGCGCTCGGCGCGGAAGCGCAGGGTATGAGCGTGAGCGGATTGTATGCGCCGGGGATGAATCTGCATCGCAGCGCGTTCGGCGGGCGCAATTACGAATATTTTTCGGAAGACCCCGTGCTCACGGGCATAATGGCGGCTAACGTTGCGCGCGGCTCGCTGCAAACGGGAACATACATGTATGCCAAACACATCATAGGCTATGATCAAGAAAGCTACCGCGACGGTATGTATTGCTGGATGACCGAGCAAACGCTGCGCGAAATATATTTGAGACCGTTCAAGATAGCGATCGATAAAGGCGGACTTTCGGGGCTTATGACGTCCTACGGCAGGATCGGCGCGGTTTGGTCGGGCGGCAGCGAAGCTCTGCTTACCGAACTGTTGCGCGACGAATGGAATTTCAAAGGCGCGGTCATCACCGACTACTCCGACCACCAAGACTTCATGAACGGCGATCAAATGATACGAGCCGGCGGAGATCTGTGGATGGACGGGTATAAAAACAACGGCAGTTTCAGAAAAGACTATACTTCCGATTCGGGCGCATTCCTCGCGCAACAGCGCAAAGCCGCAAAGCACATACTTTACATGATGCTCAACGCTCAATACGTAAACAGCACGTACGACGCAACGGCGGACGGCATAAACATCGTGCGCGCCGAGGGCAACGGTTCGTGGTGGATAGCGCTACTCGCAGTCGGCGATATTCTTCTCGTCGGCGGAGCGGCAACGCTCGTTGTATTCGGGATACGCAAAAAAGACAAACCCGTCGCAACCGAACAATGCTGAAAAATCATTAAAAAGCAAACCGAGCAAGTCATTTTAACGAGCTTGCTCGGTTTTGTTTTTAGACTTTTCGATCGATATTATACGGAACTCTCTTGAGATTGTTTTATAAATTCGCCCGGAGAAATGCCCGTTTCTCCTTTGAACACCATACCGAAATACCGCGCGTCCGAAAATCCCACGGCGCGCGCCACCTCGTTGACGCGGTAATTGCCCGAACTCAACAACTCCTTTGCGCGCATGATGCGGTATTTTTTAAGACAGTCGTTAAACGTGGAGCCGAGCGATTTTTTGAATTCGTGCATCAGATGACTTGACGACACAAACAACTGCCTCGCCGCCCATTCCGCCGAGATTTTCTCCGAATAGTGCTCGCCTATCAGCTTGAGCGCGTCGCCGACGAGCCGTCGGCATTTGCCGGAGTGAACTACGGCGTTTTCGCTGTCCGTATATACGCCGCAAGACGACATGAAAACATTATCGCCAACGAGTTTCTTTGCCGCTTTGACCGCCTCTTTGAGACTGTGTTTTTCGGGCGAAAACTCGCTTATGCCGATTATAAATTCTCCGCCGGCCGCCGCGATCTCGTCCACCGTCGGCTTTATCAAGTTTTTCAACGCATGCTCGTCTTTTTCGGAAGTGACCGTTATAAAGCAGTCGCGCCAAAAATCTCCGAACGAATCGCCGTCGAGCGCTTCGGACAGTTTTGCAAAACATTTTTCGGCATGCTCGGTGTTGAGCGGATTTATAGTTTTGCCGTAGATAACGCAGCCCGCGCTCGGCGGGTTTATGCCCAATACGCCGATCTGAAGCCTCAGATACTCGCTGTCGTCCCCCGCCAAAAGCCGCGAAAAGTACGCCTTGGTTATTTGCGGCGCACCGAGGAATATACTGTCCACGGCGCGGCGCATCCTTTTGTTATGCGCGAGAAATCCGGCGAAATGCTTTATCTTTTCGATCGCGCGATCATCGTCTTCGCTGTGTACGAAAGCACAGCCGCTGCGCGGCAACGCCGAACATACGATCTCAAGCTCCACGCACGTACCGTAAAAAAACAGCATGCCGTCGAACCCGTCGCGCGCGAGTTTTTGCGCAAACTCAAGTCCGCTGCCCGCAGAATCCACTCCGACGATAATCATTTCGGGATCGTAAATATGCAACGCGCCTTCGGCTTGATTCATGCTCTCGCACGCGCCCACTACATGCAATCCCAACCCGTGTTTTTCCGCTTCGACGCAAAGCTTCGATATTTTACGCTCACAGTCGTTTACTATGAGCGTCTTGAACTTTTCGTTCATATATAATTCCTCGTCTTATAGAACGCGCGCGACGGCATTGCCGTATATCGCGTCGTAGACGTACTGCGGCGTCAATGCCCGCACCTTTTCGCACAGCCGCTCGATCGATTCTTCGCAACCGCCGCCAAGCCATTCCGCAACGATACGGCCGCACGAACGCGCAAAAACCGACACGCACATAGCGCACAGGCCGTCGCTGCCGAAAGCGTCGCGCATAGTCGGTAAGCCGCTTACCCGCTCGGCAATCTTATTCTCGAAATGCGCCCGTGCCGAATTGACGTCGGCGGAATCGAACGCGTGGCGCACGACGTTTACGTGCGTTTTGAAAAGCGCAAAACACTCCTCGCAGAATGTGCCGAACGCACAATCGCGGTCAATCCCATCGTAAACAGCGCTGTCGAAACATGAATTGCAAAGATCGAACTTGTCCAAGTAATACTTGTAGAACGTACCTTTACACGAGCCGACGTCTTCTATCAACATGTTCAAAGTTATGTTTTCGATCCCCGTTTTTTCGAGCAGTTTCCATACGCTATGCTCGAACAGCATTTTCATATTCATACATCTTCCCGACTGATTGTTTCAGTACTGCAATATTGTATCAAAAGCATAATAGTTCTGTCTCACTGCGATACATTTAATGCAATATTTTTAACAACAACAGCACAATTTTATACAAAGAAAAATCTCTCGGAGATAAATTCGAGAGATTTTATATATATAGTATAATTATACAATTATTCAGTATACATTGCTAAATATTTAGTTAAAAAGAAGTTCA
>CAJUNM010000032.1 GCA_910587805.1 uncultured Christensenellaceae bacterium
CCCCAACCCCTGCCCGGGGTCTTTTAAATTCTGACTTACGTGGCCAGAATATTTCCCGCGGCGAGTGCGAGGTGAACGAGTCCATGCTCACGGGCGAGAGCGAGCCTGTAAAAAAGAAAGCGGGCGACGTGCTGTTCAGCGGTTCGTTCGTCATAAGCGGTTCGGTAGTGGCGCGCGTAGACAAGGTGGGTAAGTACAACTACGTCGAGACGCTCACTTCGTACGCCAAAAAATACAAAAAACCGAAAAGCGAGCTTATGAACTCGATCAAGCTCATAATAAAAATTCTCACGCCGTTTATAATCGTCATAGGCGGATTGACGGTGTGGACCAACTACCGCAACGAAGTGCCCGAAGGCGCGATCGCGACGATGGCTAATTGGAACGCCATTGTCACCAAAGCGGCGGGTACGGTTATAGGAATGATCCCTGCGGGCATACTGCTTTTGACCTCGCTCGCGCTCGCCGCATCTGTAGTGCGTTTGGCAAAAAAGCAAACGCTCGTGCAAGACCTGTACTGTATAGAAATGCTCGCGCGCGTCGACGTGCTGTGCCTCGACAAGACGGGCACAATAACCGACGGTTCGATGCAGGTAAACAACGTGATCGAGATAAAAGGTTTCGAGAGCAACTTCACTCTGCCCGATATTATAGGGTCGATACTGACGGCTACGGGCGACAACAATCAGACTGCGATCGCGCTCGCAAACAAGTTCGGCTACAGCAAAGCGTTAAACCCCGTAAACGTGTTGCCGTTCTCGTCGCAGCGCAAGCTTTCCGCAGTCACGTTTGAAAACGAGGGCACGTATATGCTCGGCGCGCCCGAGTATGTGCTCAAGGATATGGGCGTGCGTATAGAGCGGCTCATAAACGACAACGCCGCCAACGGCTACAGAGTCATGGTGCTTGCGCACTCTCCCGCGAACATAGTCGGCGACAAACTGCCCGCCGTGCGCCGTCCGCTGTGCCTTATAGTAATAGAGGATCATATCCGCGAGGACGCGATCGAAACGATCAAATGGTTTAAGGAAAACGACGTTGCGGTAAAAGTCATTTCGGGCGATAACCCGATAACTGTTTCGGAGGTGGCAAAGCGCGTCGGCGTGGAAAACGCCGAGATGTATATATCGCTCGAGGGCATGAGCGACCGCGACGTTATCGAAGCGGCGGATAAGTACACGGTGTTCGGCAGAGTGACTCCGGAACAGAAACGCTTGCTCGTGCGCGCGGTAAAGAACAAAAAACATACAGTCGCGATGACGGGCGACGGTGTGAACGATATTCTCGCAATGCGCGAGGCGGACTGCTCCATATCGATAGCGAGCGGCGCGGAGGCTGCGAGAAACGTCAGCCACTTGGTATTGCTCGACAACGATTTTTCGTCGATGCCGGACGTGGTAATGGAAGGTCGGCGCGTCGTGAACAACGTGCAGGCGTCGAGCGCGATGTTCCTCATGAAGACCATAATGTTCGTGATATTGTCGATCGTGTTTTTGGGACTTCAGGAAATGTCTCCGCTCGGCACGAACAATACGCTCACGCTCGAGGTTTGGGTAATAGGGATACCGTCGTTCTTCCTCGCGTTGCAAGGCAACAAGAATATAATAAAAGGCAGGTTCTTGTCTAACGTAATAGTGCGCGCAGTACCGGGCGGACTTGCGCTCGCGATGGGCGTAATGGCTGTGTATACGCTCAATAGATTCGTTGTTGTGTCGCCCGAGCAAGTGGAGACGATGATGGTGTACGTGGTCACGTGCATCGGCATTATGGTATTGATAAAGCAGTGCGAACCGTTCAATATCTATCGAGTGGTGCTGCTCGTCGGCACGGTGATAGCTACGGGCGTGTTCATGTACTTGGTGCAAAGCTCGATAGGTATAGTGACGCTCGATCTGATGCAGATATGCTATACGTCAAGCGTGGTGCTTGCAAGCTACTTTGTGATCTCGGTGCTCACAAAGATACTCGGCGCGATAAAAATAAAATAGCGCGAAAACCCGTTGTTTACCTCGGATAAAACGTGCAACATTGTAAAACATTGTCGATATTTGTGATATTTTGTCGGCTGATGTCACCGAAATTTCGTAAATTCGGCATACGATTATCATATGTGCAGTGTATAATGTTAAATATGGGGCATATATCTCAAACGACTTACTGCCCCGATATTATTTATTAAAGGTGCATTATGGCAAAATTTTTGATCGTGGATGACGAAGAGGGTATTCGTCAAATCATTCGCGAATATTGCGAGTTCGAGGGCTACGAGGCGGACGAAGCGGGCGACGGGATGGACGCAATCAAAAAAGCCCGTGAGTTCGATTACGACATGATTATCATGGACGCTATGCTTCCCAAGCTCGACGGATTTTCCGCAACCAAGGAAATTCGCAAGACCAAACAGACTCCGATCATCATGCTTTCTGCGCGCGGCGAGGAATACGACAAACTCCACGGTTTTGAAATGGGTGCGGACGATTACGTAACAAAACCTTTCAGTCCAAAAGAACTGATGGCACGCGCCGCCGCCATTATGCGCAGAGGCGTAGCCGGCGAGGAAAAACTCGTGTCCGGCGAGCTTACAATAGACTTTGCGGGAAGAGCAGTGTTCGTTTCGGACAAGCGTATTCCGCTCACGCCCAAGGAGTGCGATCTGCTGTTCTTGCTCGCGCGTTATAACGGCAAAGCGTTTTCGCGTCAAGAACTTTTGGATAAGATCTGGGGCTTCGATTATTACGGCGACGAGCGCACCGTGGATACTCACGTAAAAATGCTGCGCAAGAGCCTCGGCGAAGCGTTCCGCGATAAGATAGTTACCGTTCGCGGCATGGGATACAAAGCCATTCTTTAACAATCATCTGCATTTGATCATTATATGAGAGCAAGCGCAAAAACCGCGCTTGCTCTTTTGCTATGTAAATGCGTGTTAGATACGAAAATCTTTGCAAAATCGTTATTTTGCGTTGCAGTTATGTTTTAATGAAATAAAAATGCAATATAATGGCGCTAAAAATGCAAGATATGCAATTTACTTTACCGTGACGGTTGGTGTATAATGAATAAAACGAGGGTATGCCCGACCGCGCGAAATGCTAAGGGAGGGGTACCCCTCCCTTTCTTATATGTGTACATATAAGAAAGAACATTGTCAACTGTCTCAAGCAAACGAACGGAGGGGCTATGAAGGGAAAGTGGACGAGTAAAAAGCTGATCAAACTGTATGTGCCGATAATGTCGGTCATCGCCGCGATTATGATTGCGTTGTTTATCGCAACGCTCGTTTTTGCTACCGACGACGGTAAAAACAGCATCATAAGCAATTTTCTGTTCGGCATAGGCGGATCGGAGCTTTCTCAAGATACCTTGACCGCGGGCAGCGAGCTTTGCGAGGAGATTGGCAGAGACGGCACGGTATTGCTCAAAAACAGCGGAGAAAAGGGCAATAAAGCGCTGCCGCTTTCCGATTCGGAATCGGCTAAAGTAAACGTGTTCGGTTGGGCGGCTTACGATTGGATGACGAGCACGTTCGGCTCGGGATTTTCCAATACAGAACTTGAAAAGCTCAAGCTTTTTCCCGCGCTCGAAAAAGCGGGTATCGAGTATAATACCGAACTGTACAACATGTATAAGGATTTCTATACCGGTTCTATCGGCACGCAGTGGAGCAAGAGCGATTGGAACGAGTACCGCGGCGACGTTGCCGTCGGTTCGACCAAAAAATTCATTTTGCACGAGCCGGGCGCGAGCTACTACACCGACAGCGTGATAAACTCCACCAAGGCGTTCTCGTCTGTCGCGCTTGTTGTGATAGGCAGAACGGGCGGCGAGGCAGCGGACCTTCGCTTGTATCAGGAAAAGCAGATACAGTCGAACGGCAGTTCGTCGACGGTACGCGACGATTCGCGCACATACTTGCAGCTTTCCGTCGAAGAAGAACAGATGATAGACGCGGCTGCTCGCGCGTGCGAAAAAGTTATCGTGGTACTCAATGTGAGCAATACCATGGAACTCGGATTTATCGACGACGAGCGCATAGATGCTGCGCTGTTGTCGGGGCTTACGGGCATGAACGGCGTAAACGGCGTGATAGATATTTTACGCGGCAAGGACAGAGACGGCAACGTCGTTTCTCCGTCGGGCAGAACCGCCGACACGTACGCATACGACATAGACAGCGCGCCTAGCTCGGTCAACTCCGGATACGGCGGCGCGCTCAAGTACACCGGACTTGCCACGTCCGGCAGCTATACAAAAGGATATTACGATGCGTACATAGACTATCACGAGGGCATTTACGTCGGCTACCGTTACTATGAGACGGCAGCAGAAGAGGGATATATAAATTACGACGAAACGGTGCAGTACCCGTTCGGGTACGGGCTGTCGTACACCGAATTCGAGTATTCGATAGATAAGCTCGTCATTAACGGCGAGCAGACCGAGATAGCAGACTCGCTCGCGCTCGGCGGAAACGACAAGATAGAGTTGTTCGTGAACGTCAAGAACGTCGGCGACGTGGCGGGCAGAGAAGTGGTACAGCTTTATTACACCGCGCCGTATATTTCGGGCGGGATCGAAAAATCGCACGTAGTGCTCGGCGATTTTGCCAAGACCGAAGTTATAGAACCGAGCGAAACTAAACAAGTCAAGCTCGAGATTACCGCGCAGAGCATGGCGTCGTACGACTGCTACGACCGCAATACGAACTCGCATACCGGTTACGAGCTTGACGAAGGCGAGTATGTTTTGCGGCTTATGAAAAACTCGCACGTTCCAGCAATTATGACCGACGGCGGCGCGTCGACCGTAAAATTCAAGCTTGACGCAAAAGTTAATTACGATACCGACGAGAAAACGGGCAATCCCGTAGTCAATCGCTTTACCGGCAACGATACTATCGACGGCTATCCCATTGACGGAAGTCTCGAGATCGTGCCCGTCACTTATCTTTCTCGCGCGAACTTTGCGGGAACTTTCCCTAAGGCGAAGATCGTGCGCGGAATAAACAAGGATGCGGAAACGCTCGCCAAGGCGCAGACCCCCTCGGCCGCGCAGCTCGAAAAGACGGGTTATGCCGATATAACCGAAGAGCCGTTGACGGCGAACGATCAGGGCTTTACACTTGAGGACATGGCGGACGCCGACGGGTACGACGACGAGTTTTGGGCGACGCTCATTGGGCAGATAACCAAGACAGAGCTTTTTGAAAATATCCGCAACGGCTTTTTCAATACCGTAAAAATGGAATCGATAGGCAAAGACAGCTTTGTCGATCTCGACGGTCCGCTCGGGCTGAACACACGCGTAATGAGCAACACCTCGTGCAGATTTATTTCTTACCCCGGCGAAACGTTGCTTGCGCAGACTTTCGATACCACGCTCGCATACCGCATGGGCTTGAGCGTCGGCAGAGAGGCGCGCGACAGCGATTCGGGTATTCGCGGTTGGTACGGTCCGGCGGCGAATATTCATCGCAACCCGTACTGCGGACGAAACGGCGAGTACTACAGCGAGGACGCATTGCTTTCGGGCAGGTTCGCGGCGGAAGCCGTGCGCGGCGCGAAAAACAACGGATTGTATTGCTACGTAAAGCACTTCGCTGCAAACGACAGCGAGACGCTGCGCGAAGGATTGTTTACGTTTATGAGCGAACAGACATTCCGCGAGATATATCTCAAGCCGTACGAGATTACGGTTAAGGACGGCGGCGGCAACGCGTTGATGACGAGCATGAACCGCATCGGCGCGGTTTGGGCGGGCGCGAGCCGCGCGCTTTGCACCGATATATTGCGAGGTGAGTGGGAGTTTAACGGCACGCTCGTGACCGATTGGGTCGATACGGGCAAGGACGGTTACATGCCCGTATACAAGGGAATATGGGCAGGCAACGATATTTGGCTCAACAATCCCATTTCGCAAAGTTTGTTCGACAACAAGGAGTACAACAATCATGCGGTGTTCATAACGCTCGCGCAAAAGGTAGCGCACGACACTCTGTGGACGCTCGTCGATACGCAGCAAGTAAGCGCGGCGTACGATCCGTCAAACGACCGCGCGCTCGGCGGCGGCGGAAGCTCGGGCGGCAGCCGCGCATGGGTGTGGATAGTCGTCGCGGCGGAAGCGGCGTTTGCCGTTCCGATTGGAGTGTTCGCTTGGCTCATCGTCAAACGCAGAAAAGAAGAACGATCGCAAGACGAACAAGTCAAGACATACGGCGGTTCTACCTGAGCGAACAAAGCCGGAAACAAAAGTTATCAACAAGGCGAGAGCCTTGACAAAAAATCTGGAGGATTTTTTATGAAAGCAAAAAGCAAGATCAGATCGTCGATCGCAATACTTTGCGCGCTGACGCTCGTTATGGGCGCGGTGAGCATGCTGTTTGCGTGCAACGATAAAAAGGGGTTTTCGTTCGATAAGAGCGAGGTAACTCTGTACGTAGCCGATACGGTAAAACTCGAATACACCGTATCGCCCGAGGACGCCGACATCACTTGGGAATCGAGCAACAAAAAAGTTGCCACGGTCAACAGAAAAGGCGCGGTCACGGGCGTAGCCAAAGGCTCGGCTGTCATTACGGCAACGCTTGCCGACGGCACGAGCGCCACTTGCGCGATAACCGTTCTCGACAGAACCGTTACCATCTCGCAGTCTGTTGCCGAGGTCGATCTTTCGCAGACGAATACGCTCACGCTCACCGCAAGCTCGTCCGATAACGGCGAGATCACTTGGACGTCGTCCGATACCAATATCGCTACCGTAAGCGGCGGCGTGGTAACGTTCGGCAAAGCGACGGCGCAAACGTCGGAAGTTATTATAACGGCGCAGCGCGGCGCGGCTAAAGCCGCGTGCAAGATCACCGTTACCGACCCGCGTATCCCCGAGGATTACTACTTGCTCGTCAAGGGTACAAAAGCCGAAGTATGCGCGTTGCCCGACACGTGGTTCTATCACGCTGACGGCGCGGAAAGCACCAACTACCGTTTCGCAGCGGACGGCAAACCCGCGTTCGGCGGCGGCAAGCTCGACGCAAAGCTCGATATTTATCCTTCGTACGAGGGCGAGCCGAAGAGATATTTCCGTTTCCGCTATCAACCGCTGTTCGATAAATACACGGTCAAGTTCACGGTAAAGATCAATAAATCATGCACTCTCAAATACGGTGTGGAATCCAATCCCGCGAGCAAAGAGATCAAAGCCGACGTAGCAAAGAGCATAGTATATGTGGGCAATAAGGATGCGTCAAACCCGTTCGGTATAAACATCAGTAAGTTTACCGATGTATCGCCTGCAGACGTAGGCACGGTTTCCATCGAGATAACCAACTTGGTCGTCAAAGAATACGAGGAAGGCGACGAGAACGACGTTATAGTCGATATTCCCGACACGCCCATACCCGATACGTACGATCTCGTGCGCGGCACCGCCGGCGATACCTGCGGTTACGACGGCATGGGCAAGTGGTTCTATATGATCGATCCGCAGAACAACACGACCGATTTCACCGAGGCGAAATACGATAACGGTACGGTCACGCTCGCCATGAAAGAGGCGTTGCAAGGCAAGTACCACCAGATCCGTATACAGCCGCGTCTGCTCCCCGGCACTCGCGCGGAAGCGACGTTCACAGTGTCGCTCAACGCGCCAGGAAAGATAACGTTCGGTCTCAACAGCCCCACGAGCACGCGCACCGCCGTTGTGTTCGGTACGGAGCTTACGCCCGAGGACGAGGCGAACAACGTCGAACTCGTAGCGGTCGGCACCGAACATACATACAAAAAGACGTTTACCGTTACGGACGGCAATCCGTTCGTTATAGCCGTCGTTCCCGACGGTTGGTCGGGCGACGACAAAGTTCCTTCGACCAACGTTGCGACGACAATGATAGTCAAAGACGCTACTTTTGTCGAAAAGCAACTCGAAAATTACACCGTAACGTTCGATTCCAAAGGCGGCGACGCTGTGCCGAGCCAAACGGTCAAAGAGGGCAACGCGCTCGATACTCTGCCTACGCCCACGCGCAGCGGCGGCTACACATTTATCGGTTGGTACGAGAACGAAGATTGCACGGGCACTGCGCTCGTAGCGCCCTATACGCCTTCGGGCAACGTGACGCTTTACGCTAAATGGGCGGATCCGTCTGAACAGGTGTTCACGGTAAACTACGAGACCAACGGCGGCATCGACGTAGCGTCGCAGACGGTCACGGGCGGCTCGTCCGTTACGCTTCCCGCTACCACGCGCGCGGGTTACGCGTTCGACGGTTGGTACGAGGACAGCAACTTCGGCGGAACGAAGCTCGAGGGCACTTACACGCCTTCGGCTACTGTAACTCTTTACGCCAAATGGCTCAAAGAGCACACCGTTACTTTTAATACTAACAACTACGGCAAAACAGTAGCCGCCAAAAAAGCAGTGGACGGCAATGCAGTTTCGCTCGAGACACTTTCCCGCGTGGGATTCGAGTTTGACGGGTGGTTCGATAACGCCGCATGCACGGGTGCAGCGGTGGGCGAATCGTACACGCCGACGAGCGACAAAACGTTGTATGCCAAGTGGACGGCAAAGACCGAGTATAACATGACGGTCGGCGGATACGGACCCGTAACGGCTAACAGAGACGCATGGTATTACACGTTCCACGGTTCGCAATCGGGAGCTGCCGCAAGAGTTGCGAAGTTTGCTAACGATGCGATAACCTTTAACGTAACGGGTGCGAAACACATCGACAAAGAGCAAAAGAGCGATAATCTCGTTCAATTGAGATATTTGCCCAATCTTGCGGACGGAACCAACTACGAGATATCGTTTAAGTATACCGCAAGCGTAAACGGCAGACTTTGGGTTGGCAGAAACGACGTCGGCGAATGGCACGACGTAGTTGCAAACACCGCTGTCGATATTACTTATAATACCAAAGTCGAAAAGAAGGCGGGCGCGGACGAGTACAGAGTATTGCTTATAGGCTTTTATCCCGAGACCGACGGAGATGTGAATATTTCCATGTCGGATATAGCGTGCGGAGAAGCGGCAAAGCCCGAGATCCCCGCCGCGTACAATCTTGAAAACGTGAGCAATGCCGACGTTTGCGCAAACCCCGGCAAATGGTACTGCAATTACCCCGGCGCAAGCACAGTTGCGGACGTCGTTTGCAATACGGCAAATACAAAGTTCGATAACGGCGTTATAACGTTTGCGTTCGATAACATCGTAAAAGCGGATGCCAATAACTATCAACTTCGCTTTCAACCCGATATGGCTGTCGGCTCGAAGTACACGATCACGTTCAAGTTCAAATTGAGCGCATCGGGCAGAGTGCTTTACAGCAGCGAATACAAAAATTCCAACGACAGCCACGGCGGTCAACCCATGGCGGCGGACGAGGAACTCGAGCTTACGTATACGGGTACTGTGGACGCAACAAAGCCGTTTATGATCCAGATCAAAGGTGTGCCCGACGGCGCGGTGACGCTCACTGTTTGGGACGTGGTCATAACCGCGGCGTAAGCTCTTGTGAGACGGTTCAAAAAAGCTATAGCCGTAATTTCGGCGGCGGCGTGCGCCTCGTGCATATCGGGGTGCACGCCGACCGAAGCCGTAAGCAGCGGACTTCTGCGCGATATTTACAAAGATGTTTTTCGTATAGGCGCGGCGGTCATGCCGTACAGTCTCGATAAGTACGAGAACATACTTCCGCACTTTAACAGCATAACAGCCGAAAACAGCATGAAGTGGCGCGTGACCGAGCCGAGCGAAGGCAAGTACGATTACACGGACGGAGATGCGCTCGTCGAATGGGCAAATGCTCACGATACCGCGGTACGCGGACACTGTCTGCTTTGGTACAAGTCGTTGCCCGCATGGGTGAGCGGCAAAGCCGCGGACAGAGAAAGCGCGCTCGAGATCATAGACGAGCGGGTAGCGCAGACGATCGGGCACTTCGGCTCGAGCATATACGCTTGGGACGTAGTGAACGAGGCGCTGTGCAATACCGTAACTTCGGATATGCTCGAATCGGGCGAGTTTTACCGCACGAACGTTTCGGGCGCAGGCGTAGTCGATTGGTACGCGCTTTGCGGGTTCGATTTTATCGAACGTGCGTTCGTCGCAGCGGCAGATGCGCGTTCCGCGCTCGGGCTGGACTTCGATCTTTATTACAACGATTACGGGCTGAACAATCCGAATAAGCGCGAGGCGTGCGTGCGGCTTGTAGAGCGACTCCGAAACAACGATGTTCCGATCGACGGGGTAGGCATGCAGGCGCACTATAAGCTTTCGGACTATCTCGCCGATAAGGACGGGTTCATGCGCGAGTTTGAAAACTCTATAGTCGCGTTTACCGAACTCGGCGTGGATGTGCAGATAACCGAACTCGATATACGCGTGTATGCGAACAAGGACGAGCCGCAGCGGTTCGACAAGCTCCCGCTCGACGTGGAAACGGCGCAAGCGGAAATGTTCGGGCGTATATTCGAGATATGCCGCAAGTACGCAAGCCCGCACCGCGTCGGTACGGGCAAAGTCACGGGCATCACCACTTGGGGTGTCGCCGACGCCAACAACGCGCAAAACTCGGCTATGCACAAAGAATACCCGCTGTTGTTCTCCATAGAATCAACGCCTAAAAAGGCGTACTATTCAATCATCGATTTTTGAGGTAATTATGAGCAAAAACAAAACGAAAACCAAGCCCGACGCTTTTTCGGTCGTGCTGTGGAGCGTGCTTGCCGGCGTGTTCGCATTGCTTTTCGTCGTTATGACGATATCGTCGGTTCTCGTGCCCAAGTATGCGGGCGCGGCTTTGAACATGGTGTTCGGCACGAGCAACACCAAGACCGTGTATGACGAAAACGACAAAGCCGTCGATTTTTATGAGACGGGTTACGACTTCGAGCGCAACAACGAAAACCTCTTCAGAGAGGACTCCGCCATGATAGAGGAAGCGGAAGCCGCAGGCGCGGTCTTGCTTTGGAACAAGACAGAAGGCAATTCGGGCGCGCTCCCGCTCGTCGGCAACGAAAAAGTCAGTCTTTTCGGTCACGCCGCAGTGGATATAACCGAGTGCGGCACCGGCTCGGGCTATGTTCGCACTTACGACTATAACGCAGGCAGATCGGTCACTGTCACCATGAAAGACGCGTTCGAGAGCCGCGGTTTTACGGTAAACGACAAGCTTTGGGATTTTTATACGCGCGTATGCAAGGATAAAAAATACCAAATGATCGAGTGGGACAAAACCATTTGCAAGGAATGGCGCGAATGGTATGTCAAAGAAGTTCCGCAGTCCGTATTTACCGACGTCGAGAAAAGATCGTATTCCGAGTTCGGCGACGTTGCGGTCGTCATATTGGCGCGCAGCGGCGGCGAGTACTCCGATCTTCATTATAACTACACTTCCGCGACCGATTTCGTCGGCAAAAACGACAGGGGCGAGGGCGAGAACACGTCGGCAAACGGCGGGTATTTGGGGCTTTCCAAAGAGGAGAAAGATCTGCTCGCCGCAGTGACGAACGGCGGATTCAAAAAAGTGGTCGTGCTCTTGAATACGGGCAATCCCCTTCAAATGCAGGACTTCGAGCCGTACATGGATAAGATCGATGCGTGCATGTGGATAGGTCAGCCCGGATCGACGGGTATCAACGCCGTAGTCGATCTGCTCAAAGGCAAGGACATGAACGGCAAAGACCTTGTGCCGTCGGGACGTTTGCCCGACACTTGGGCGTACGATAACAATTCCGCGCCCGCCTCGGTAAACGACGGCAATTATCAGTATAGAGATTATGAAAAATACAGCAAAAACACCTCGCTCGGCACCATCGGATTTTGGAGCAAATACATGGTGTATCAAGAGGGTATATACGTGGGTTATCGCTACTACGAAACGCGTTATGCCGATTGCATAGAGGACAAAGGCAACGCAACGGCGTCGGTCGGGTCAAAGCACTCGGGCGCGGGCAATGCGTGGAATTACAATTCCGAAGTGGCGTTCCCGTTCGGTTACGGCACGTCGTATACCGAGTTCGAGTACAGCGGTTTTTCCGTTGAGCGCGACGACGATAAGTTCATAGTAAAAGTGACCGTCACCAATAACGGCGCGTACGATGCGCGCGAGGCGGTGCAAGTGTACTTGCAAAAACCGTACACCGCTTACGACGTTGCCAACGGCATCGAAAAATCGGCTATAGAGCTTTGCGGCTATACTAAAACGGGCGTGCTTGCCAAGGGCGGCGGACGCGAAGAAGTATCAGTGGAAGTTCCGCTGTCCGCATTCAAAACATACGACGCAAACGGCGAAGGCACGTATATCATCGAGGGATCGGACGATTACTATCTGACGGTCGGCACCGACTCGCACGTAGCTCTCAATAACATACTTTCCGCCAAGAGCAAAAGTCCCGCGGCGCAAGAGGTGCTCGGCGGCGCGGCAAACACCAAGCCCGTTTCGCTCGGCGCGGCGTTTGTCAAAAAGATCTCGCTCGAGGAAGATTACAGAACGTTCGCCAAGTCCGAGCATACCGGCGAGTATGTAGAAAATCAGCTCGATTCGGGCGATATAAACAAGTACGTCAACAGAGGCTCCAACTCCGTCAAATATCTCACGCGCAACGATTGGACGTCGTTCCCTCAAAGCAATGCCGTGCTCTCTGTCAACGACGATATGATTTTCGATCTGCGTTTCGACAAAGACCCCGGCGATACGGGCGACGATATGCCCGACGAGAAAAAGTTTGTCAGCGGCTCGAATAAGCCTGACGTCAAAAACGGCGACGTGGTTGCGTACATGTTCATGGAGGCGCCGCTTTATCCCGAACGCGAAAAGGACAACACCACCGTCTACGAGGACGGGTTGGTATATTCCAAGCATTGGGAAAAGATGTGGGATCAACTGCTCGATCAAATGAGTTTCGAGGAACAGGCGTTGCTCGTGGCAAACTCATACCATCTCATAAACGGCGCGGCGTCGATCGCGCTCCCTTCTTCCAAACAGGAGAACGGACCGGTAGGCATAACTAAACGCGAGGAAGCGATCTTCTCGCTTCCCAACGACGAAAAGATCAAAGGCAGCAACGGCACGGGCTGGACTTGGGTCGCGTACCCTTGCGCCGGCATACTCGCGGCGTCCTTCGACGACGATATTGCGCGCAGAGTGGGCGAGCACAAGAGCGAAGATATGCTGTACCTCGGTTACAACGGGATTTACGGTCCGGGCGTCAATCTTCACCGCAGTCCGTTCGGCGGCAGAGCATTCGAGTACCCGTCGGAAGACCCGTATCTTGCGGGATATATCGAGGCGGCGGAGTGCATCGGCATCGAGTCCAAAGGCTGCATGGCGTACGCCAAGCATTACGCGCTCAACGACATGGAGACCAACCGCGTCAACTGCGGTGTGTGGAGCAACGAACAAGCGAGCAGAGAACTGTATTTGCGCGCGTTCGAGATAGTCTTTACGGTAGGCAAGGCGAGCGCGACGATGAACTCGTTTACGCGCATCGGCACAACATGGAACGGCGCGTCGTACGCGATGATGACCACCATACTCCGCGATGAATGGGGCTACGACGGACTTGTCATTTCCGACTGGGTAACGGGCGGAAGCGCGATGTCGGCGGTCGACGGCGTAATGGCAGGTACCGATACGTTCGACGGAAACTGGGATGCGGGCAAGTTCAAACCTTACGAGAATAATGCGGCGGTACGTCAGGCTCTGCGCCTTGCGGCTAAGCGCGTGATTTATAACGTTGTGCGCACTAACGCCATGAACGGCATAACCGTAAACACTCGCGTCGTTCCCTCAATGCCGTGGTGGCAGCAGCTTTTATGGGGCGTTACGTGGACGTTCTTTGTGATAATGCTCGCGTCGGGCGCAATGCTCGCGGTGTCGCTGGTGTTCAAATTCAAAAAGAAACCGTCGGCGCAAACCGCATCGGCGGAAACTACGGTGAGTTCTGACGAACCGCAAACCGCGAGCGGTCAAGCGGAAAACGCGGATGCGCCGACCGAACACGCCGACAGTCAAACGGAAAATACCGACAGTCAAACCGAGAGCAATGAATAAATTTTTGAACAAAACGGCGAGGGCGACAGGATTATTCCTGTCGTTTCTTGCAGCAACGGTATTATGCGCGTGCGGCGCGTTTACGCGGCGCAAAGACGAGGTAAAGCTCGATCTCGCCGAAAAAACGGCGTTTGTTGGCGAGGCGTTCAAGCTGAAAGCGACTGCCACGGGCGACGTTACATGGAGTTCGGACGACGAGGATGTTTTGATAGTCAATTCGCTCGGCACGGTTACAGCGCTGTCGGCGGGTACTGCGTCGGTGATCGCGCGGTGCGGCGCTGCGCTCGCTATGTGCTTTGTGACGGTTATCGGAGAGGAAGAACCCGACAGAATAACGCTCGACGTGTCGTCAAAGACACTCGATGAAGGCGAAAGCTTCGTCATAACGGCTACACCTAATAAGAGCGGCGATGTTTCATGGTCAACGAGCAACAAGGCAATCGTCACCGTTACGAACGGCGTTGTAAAAGCGGTGAGCGCAGGCAGAGCGGTTATAACCGCGGCGTTCGGCACTGCGCACGCCGAGTGTTCGGTAATCGTGGAAAAGCGCGAGGAGCAACCGCCCGAGCCGGACGACGAAGTGTCGCTCGATATTACCGAGAGAACGCTCGATATAGGCAGAAGCTTTACTTTGATAGCAACGCATAACAAAACGGGCGCTGTGTCATGGTCTACGAGCGACGCGAGCGTCGCCTCGGTAAACGATGGCACGGTTAAAGCCGTCGGCGTGGGCAATGCCGTAATAGCCGCGGCGTTCGGCACGGCGCGCGCAACGTGTACGGTGACTGTGACCGATCCCGATGTGTTCGATCTCGAAAAGTTAAACAATGCGGGCGTTGTCGCAAACGTCGGCAGGTGGTATTATTGGGCTGGCGGAGATCACGGACTTACGGAGGCAAAGTACGACCACGGCACGCTTACGCTTGCGTTTACTCACGTTGCGGCGAACGATACTTATCAACTTCGCATACAGCCGTTTGCGGCGGGTACGGAATACACCGCAAACTTCACCGTAGCATTATCGGCTGCGGGTACAGCGCTTTACGGTACGGACAATCAGTCGCAAAGATTCGATTCGGCGGGGGCGGCAAATATATCGTACAAAACAACCGCGCAAGCCGATAAACCGTTCATGGTTCAAGTGCGTCCGCTCGACGCGACAAAACCTATCAAGCTCACCGTTAGCAACGTCGAGTTCGTCAAAAAGACGGTCAGCCCGTATATCGCGGACAATTATGCCGATTGTTTTTCGTTCGGCGCGGCTGTGTCTACGGGCGGACTGACCAACTATGCGGAGCAGCTCAAACACTTTAACAGCTTTACGCCCGAGAACGATATGAAATGGAAAAACCTCGAGGCGACGGAAGGCAAGTACACGTACGGCAACGCTGATAAAATAATTTCGTACGCAGTATCGAAAGATGCAGGCGTGCGCGGACACTGTCTCGTGTGGTATAAGTCTTTGCCTTCGTGGCTCACGGGCAAAGCGGTCGATAAAGCGAGCGCGCTCGCATATATGGAAAAGCATATCGAAAATACCATGCGGCACTTCGGAAACAAAGTATACGTTTGGGACGTTGCAAACGAAGCGTTGCGTAATTCCGTAAATGCGTTGCAATTGAACGGCGGGGATATTTGGCGTACGGGTTCAGGCGAAAATATCGGCGCGGCGGGCACGGTCGATTGGTACGCGCTCTGCGGCACGGACTTTATCAAGCGCGCGTTCTCCAAAGCTGCCGAAGTGCGCAAAAGCCTCGGGCTTACCGCCGACGATATGAAACTGTACTATAACGACTACGGTCTGAACAATCCGCACAAGCGCGCTGCTTGCGTCAAGCTCGTGCAAATGCTGCAAAGCGCAAATATCCCGATCGACGGGGTGGGCATGCAAACGCATTACAGACTTTCCTCGTATACCGCCGATAAGCAAGGCTTTTTGGATAATTTCGAGGAATCGATCAAGGCGTTCACCACGCTCGGAATCGACGTGCAGATAACCGAACTTGACGTTCGCGTGTACGCAAGCGACGCCGCCGCGCCGATGACGGACGCCGAACTTGAAGCGGCGTTCGAGGAGCAAGGCGAAATGTACGGCGAAATACTCAAAATATGCAAGCGTTACGCTACGCCGCACAAATCGGGCGCGGGGCGCATAACAAACGTGACCACTTGGGGCGTTTCCGATTCGGGCACGGCATGGGACACTTCCGCGCATAAGGAATACCCGTTTATATTCGATAAGAACAAGCAACCCAAACCTGCGGTGTCCGCCATACTGAATGCGGCAAAATAAAGCCTGAAAACGGAATGCTATGAACCCCAAAAGTTGGACGAAAAAAATAACTAAATTGCTTGAGAATGAGTTCGGTATTGTACCGGGCTCATTCCGTTTAGCGTGAGAGTTATTCTCTCGTTGTTCCAATAGTGTATGTACTCTCTCAGACAGTGGACGAATTCGTCCACTGTCTGAAATTTTTCGCCGTAAAACATTTCTACTTTCAGCCGTCCGAAAAAGTTCTCCATTACGCTGTTATCCAAGCAGTTACCTTTTCTCGACATACTTTGGATAATGTTATGTTCTTTCAGTTGTCTTTGGAATTCTTTCATTTGGTATTGCCAGCCTTGATCGGAATGTAATATCGGCGTCACGCCTTTCGGTAGCTTGTCGAAAAGTTCTCGCAGCATTTCTCGCGTTTGTTCAAAGTTCGGGCTTAGCGAGATTGAATAGCTTATTACTTCATTGTTATATAAGTCTATTATTGGAGATAAATATACTTTATCGTCACACACCGCAAATTCGGTCACATCGGTAGCTAACTTCTCAAACGGTTCATCTGCTTCAAAGTATCTACAAAGTATATTAGGCGCGATTTCTCCGACTTCGCCTTTATATGATTTATACTTGCTTTTACGCCGTTTCCCGTGTAATCCCATACTTCGCATTAATTTATGCACTGTTTTGTGATTTAGTTTTATTCCTTTTTGTCGTAATGCAAGTAATATACGACGGTAGCCATACCGTTGTTTGTTCTCGGTAAAGATACTTTCTATCTCTTGCTTGACTGTTTTGTATTTGTCATTGCCTTTCTGTTTGAGATAGTAGTAGTATGTACTCCGTGCCAATCCGGATAATTCCAATAATGCTTTCAGCGGAAATCTATGCCTTAATTCCGAAACAATTATTGCTTTTTGTTTTTCTCTTGCTCTTCCGCAAGAACTAAGGCACTCAGTTTTTTTAAGTATTCAAGCTCCATACGTAGTCGTTGGTTCTCAGCAATAAGATCTTCTTCTACCGATTTATCCAACGGTTTTCTCGGACGTGCACCTTTTGCACTTCGGCCGCGTCGTTCTTTCATAAAGCCTTCCGCTCCTTCGGTTAGGTATATGCGTTCCCACTTTAACAAGAATTCATAATTCTTGCATTGCAAATCCGGAAAGTACTTACGCATTGTTTCTCGGTATCCCAATCCGTGATCACGCATATCCATTATAACACATAATTTGAATTCTGCGCTATACTTTTTGTATGTTTGTCCTTTCTTTGCCATGAAAAATGCACCTCCATAAGTTTTGTCCAAACTTTGGGGTGCATTTCA